>JBNJEA010000220.1:0-3958 GCA_051745395.1 Thermodesulfobacteriota bacterium
GCAGATATTGTAGGGGCGTCCAAAGTGGATCTCGGGGACGTCTGGGTGATTCCGCCCACATTGACGCTTCAGTATCATTTCCTGCCGGACGAAAAGTTTCGGCCATATATCGGGGCGGGTGTCAACTACACCATTTTTACAGATCCCAATAAAGGGGTAACCGTTAACGATACCGATTATGACAACAGTTTCGGGTACGCGCTCCAGGTGGGTGCTGATATCGGCCTGACTGAAAAGTTTTTCCTAAATTTCGATCTAAAAAAGCTTTACCTGGAAACAGACGCGGATGTAAAGGCACTGGGCACCACCGTTTCAACGGATGTCGACATTGATCCCTGGCTGGTCGGCGCCGGCATCGGCTATCGTTTCTAGCACCACTTCCCCCACCCAATCCCTCCCCCGATTTTCGGGGGAGGGATCAAGGGCTTTATACCTTATACCCTACACCTTATACCTCATACCCCCCTCTTCAACCTCTCCGCATACAACTCCACCGGGTGCCTGACGGCAATCGAGCGGCCGGCATGGGACAGCAGGTCCGTGATCTGCATCATGCAGGCCGGGCATCCGGTTGCCACGGTATCGGCGCCGGAGGCAACAATGCGGGCCAGTTTCTTATCCCCGATTTTTCTGGACAGATCATAGTGCTGGAGATTGAAACTGCCGCCCATGCCGCAGCAGCGCTCCGGCTCCTGCATTTCCACAAAGCTGTGTTTTCCGACCGCCGCCTTGATCACCGTGCGGGGCTGGTCGATAATACCGAGCGATTTTCGCAGGTGACAGGGGTCATGGCAGGTCACCTTATGTGACAAACCGGATCGCCCCTCTTCGGCGGCGACGCCTAACACGTCCACGACAAACGCATTGATGTCTATGGTCTTGTCAGACAACGCCTGCGCCCGGGCCCGGGTGCTTTCCGTCATCTGTTCGGTCATCAGGGGCCAGAGCTTGGCGATGGTCGACGTGCAGGTGGCACAGGGGGTAATCAGGTAATCAAAAGAGACCGGATCCAATATATCGACGTTTTTTTCCACCAGGTGCTCGAAGGTCTGCCGGTCTCCGGCGGCCAGCGCCGGAATCCCGCAGCACGGCACCTGATCGGGGACAAAAACATCGACTTCGTGCGCGTCGAACACGGTCATGGCCGCATCGGCCACCCGGGGCAACACCTTGTCCACCAGGCATCCGGGGTAGAAGGCCGCTTTGATCCCGGCGCCGGGCGGTTTTTGGAATGGCCGGTGTGCTTTTTTGTGCCAGGCCTCTTTGGCGATCGGCATAAAATGGCGATCGCCGACGATCGGCGACATGAACCGGGCGCACGACGATCCCAGGGTTTCGTTGACATTGCGGGAAAACGGCCCCTGGAATCGGGCCATCCATTTGAGCAGACCGTCAAAGCGATCCGGGTTGGACAAAAATCCCCTGAATATGGCTTTTTTCACCGGGGATAAGCCCAGGTAGCCCGTGATAATGGCCCGGGCCTTTAAAAAGACATCCATCACCCTGACCCCGCTCGGACACGCTGCCGCACACGAACCGCACAGCAGGCACTTGTCCAGCCGATCTTTCACGGCTTGCGGGTCTTTTAAAATTTCTTTGGAAAGATTTTCCACCAGCACCAGCTTGCCGCGGGCCACGTCGGTTTCCCGGCCGGTTTCGGCATACAGGGGACAGGCCGCCTGGCACATGCCGCACCGGACGCATTGGACCATTTCTTCGTCGAGTTCGTTTAACATCCGGACCAGTTCGCGCATGTCGCTCATCGGCTATTCTCCGATCATCTTTCCGGGGTTCAAAATGTTGTGCGGATCCAGGGCGGCCTTCAATCGCCTGGAATAGACGATGGTGGCCCGGCTGGTTTCATTTTCCAGGTATTTGCACTTGGCCAGACCGATGCCGTGTTCGCCGGAAAGGGTGCCGCCCAGCGACAGGGCCGCATCAAAGATTTCATCGATGGCCGCTTCCACCCGGGCGTATTCGTCCTTGTCCCGTTTGTCGGTTAATATGGTGGGATGCAGGTTGCCGTCGCCGGCATGGCCGAAGGTGCCGATGGTGAGGCGGTATTTTTCGGCAATCGCATTGATTTTTGCGATCATGGCCGGCAGTTGACTGCGCGGCACGGTGGCGTCTTCGAGCACGGTGGTGGGCTTTAAGCGCGCCAGCGCCGGCAGGGCGTCGCGCCGGGCCTGCCAGATCAAATCCCTTTCTTCCGCAGAACCCGATACCTGGATTTTGCGGGCCCCCTGCTGCCGGCAGATATCTTTGACCTTTGCCGCTTCATCTTCGACCTGGGCGGGGTGGCCGTCGACTTCGATCAGCAGCAACGCCCCGGCATCCACGGGCAGGCCGGCATGGCGGAAGTCCTCCACGGTCCGGATGGTAAAATTGTCGAGAAATTCCAGGGTGCACGGCACGATCCGGTTGGCAATAATGGCGGAAACGGCCTCGGATGCGGCTTCCACGGTGTCAAAAATCGCCATCATGGCCTGCTGGGCTTCCGGCGGCGGGATCAATTTCAAAATAATTCGGTTGTAGACCCCGAGCAGGCCCTCGGCGCCGACCATCAGGTCGCATAGATTAAAACCGGTGGCGCACTTGACGGTTTTCGATCCGGTTTTCACCAGTTCGCCGGCGGCATCGAAAAAGTCGATGCCCATGACATAATCCCGGGTGACACCATATTTCAAGCCCCGCAGGCCGCCGGCGTTTTCGGCCACATTGCCCCCGATGGTCGACACTGTCTGGCTGCCCGGATCCGGGGGGTAAAAAAGGCCGTGGCCGGCCGCGGCCCTGGCAAAATCGGCGGTAATCACCCCGGGTTCGACCACGCCGTATAAATCTTCGGCATTGATTTCGATGATCCGGTTGAGCCCGTTGGTGACCACCACTACGGTTTGCCGGCTGCCGGGAATGGTGCCGCCGCTTAAATTGGTGCCCGACCCGCGCACCGTTAACGGCAGGCCGTGCCGGCTGCAAAAACGGACCGTGTCCTGCAGTTGCTCACTGGAGGCGGGCCGCACCACCACGGCGGGCACCACCGAATCGAGCACCGCAGAATCATAGGCATAGGCCTGGCGGTCGGCTTGTTCGCCCATGACGTTTGCCTTGCCCAGCAGACGCTCGAATTCACGCACCAGGTTTTTATTTTCCATGAGACGGTTTCCTTTTACTTATTTTAATTATCTGCCCGGATACACCACTTGTCCGGCCCTTCTAAGTAACTTCAGGTTCAAGGTCTATGGTTTAAGGTATAAGGTTTAAAAAAACTCAGTGCCTTAGTGCCTCAGTGCCTGCTCTTTCCGAGTTACTTTTAGGCTCGGTCTCCCGGGTCAAACCCGGTAGGACAAGACTTCCAAGGTTTTGTGGGAATATCAGAAATGGGGATCAAAACACGCCCGCAAAAAAAACATAGGAAAACAGCAGCCCCAAAACCCCTACAACGGTACCATAAAGCAGCAGCGGAATCACGTTTCGCTTTAAAATCAAACCTTCCATGCCCACCAGCCCGACGGTGGCCGAGGCCGCCACGATATTGTGAATGCAGACCATGTTGCCCATGGCCCCGCCCACGGCCTGAAGGGCGACGATGATCTGGTGGGGCAGCGACAGGGTGGTGGCGATGCCGTACTGGAACTGGGCAAACAACAGGTCGGATACCGTATTGCTGCCGGTGATAAATGAGCCCAGGGCGCCGATAAACGGGGCGAAAAACGGCCAGGTTCCCCCGGCGACGGCGGCGACGGCCTTGGCCATGGAAAGCGGCATGGAGGCATAATCCATGGGATTCATGGCGGAATTTTTAAAAATCTGCACCAGTGCCACGGCAAAAATCAAGGCAATGGTGGGGTTTTTCATCCGGCGGATCAACAACATCAATATCAAAGGAAAGATAGGTTGTCCTGTCAATGAAAGCAACAAGTTCTTTCGTTATTTCTTTGACTCCTTTGTCAAATAGTTC
>JBNJEA010000221.1:0-3938 GCA_051745395.1 Thermodesulfobacteriota bacterium
TGTGTTCCGGCGGAAGCCATTCGGCTTCAAATTCCCACTGGGGAAAGCCCCGGGTGAGCAGGTCCATGTTGACATAGGCGCAGGTCGTACCGTCATAGGTGATGTGGAGCTTTGACGAGTCCGTGTACTGTCCGATCACGGTGCTTTCCACGGCGTGTTTTTCCGAAAGCTCTGCAAAACGGGCTTCGTGTTCCGGGCGCACGGCCACGGTCATCCGTTCCTGGGACTCGGATACCCAGATCTCCCACTGGTCCAGGCCCTGGTATTTCAGCGGCACCCGGTCGAGCCAGACTTCGCAGCCGTCGGAAAACCGGGCGGATTCGCCTACAGACGACGACAGTCCGCCGCCGCCGTTGTCGGTGAGAAAATGAATCAGCCCCTCGTCCCGGGCTTCTAAAAGAAAATCGTGCATTTTCTTCTGGGTATACGGATCACCGATCTGGACATGGCCGGCCGGCGTGTTTTCGGTGAAAATCTCCGAAGAGGCCGTCACCCCGTGAATGCCGTCCTTGCCGACCCGGCCGCCGCACATAAAGATCCGGTCGCCCGGCGAAGTGGTTTTGGTTTCCGAAGGCTCGCCTGCCACCTCGGCCGGCATGATGCCGAGGGCTGTTACAAAAACCAGGCATTTGCCGAGATATCCGGGATGAAACGTGATCTGGCCGAACGGCGTGGGAATGCCGCTTTTGTTGCCCCCGTCGCGGACGCCTTCGATGACGCCGTCGAGCAGGCGGCGGGGGTGGAGCTTCGGCGTTAGCTCGCCGGCATAGTCCCGGGGGCCGACGCAGTAGCCGTAGCTGCCCATCACGAGGCGCGCGCCCTTGCCGGTACCCAGCGGATCACGATAGACGCCGACAATGCCGGTGATCGCCCCGCCGTAGGCCTCCATGTTGGAAGGCGAATTGTGGGTTTCGCCCGTGATGACATAATAATGATTGTCATCGAAGCGCCCCACCCCGGCGTTGTCCCACAGCACGGAAATCACCCAGTCCTTTTTCGCCTGCAGCTGCCGCGTGGGGTTTTGGATGTAGGTTTTAAACAGGTTGTCGATGGTTTCGGTATGTCCCGCGGCCGCATCCCGGTAATGAAACCTGCCCTGAAACGTGTTGTGGTTGCAGTGATCGCTTCGGGCCTGGGAAATGTATTCCAGCTCCACGTCGGTAGGATCGGAAAGTCCCATCTGCGCCCGCTCCTTCTGAACCGCCGGGTCCTGGAAATAGGCGCGGATGACGGGAATGTCTTTGAAATTTAAGGCCAGGTTGCGCTCGTCGCTGACGGTCTTGAGCGTGGCATCCGAATCGATGGGGATCGTAGTGACCGTGGGCGTGTGATCGAGCTTGACCTTGGGGACAATAATGCCGACCCCGGTTTCGGGGTCCCATTGTTTTCGGGAAAAGATTTTCACCTGCTGGATAATGTCGTTGGACAGCAGTTCTTCGGCGATGGTTTCGGCATCGGCGCGGGTCATGGCGCCGCCTTTGATGCAGTACCGCCGGGAGGTATAAACGGATTGCCCTGCGGCAAACGACAATTCGAGCACATCTTCGATGGCCTCGACCGCCGTGTCTCCGGCGTTGTCCTTGACCCCGGGCCGGTAGCCCACCCAGATGCACCAGTCGAATTCCAGGTCCAGGGGCCGGTAATCGGAAACCTGGGTGACGGGATTGGTAAAGATTTCCGACCGGATGGCGGCAAGCTGATCGGCGCTCAAATCGGCGTCAATGGTCAGCAGTTGGACCGTTCGGACCGAATCCACGCCGATATTAAAATAACTGGCCGCTTTTTTGCGAACACCTTCGCCTTCGGCATCCAGCAGGTCGGGTTTTAAAGCGATTTCGAGTTGATGGGGCATGAGAAGTTTTAAGTGGTTAAGTGGTTAAGTGGTTAAGTTTTAAGTGGTTAGTGGTTAGTGGTTAGTGTTAGAGATTTTTCTTATCTGGTGATCCGGAAGATTCCAGTTATTGTTGATTTCAAACAAAAAAAACTTGGGAGGCCAGTACACATCCAAAAAAAGACCTCGCCTTGTCTGTCATGCCTGCGGAGGCAGGCATCCAGGGGCTATTGCTATCTGGTAAACTAGATGCCTGCCTTCGCAGGCATGACGGTCGTAGCAAGTTGCTTTTTTGTCAGGTGATGGCCATTCATGATGCCTTGATTCAGAATACAAAATCATGAATTGGAATATTTTGGATAACCGGGTTTTCTTAATCACTTAAAACTTAACACTTAACCACTTAATTCGAAACAATACGCATGATATCGTTATAAAATACAAACACCATCAGCATCAGCAACAGAAACAACCCGATCTGCTGGGCGACTTCCCGCGTTTTGAGCGATACGGGGCGGCCGGTGGCGGCCTCGATGGAAAAAAACACGATATGGCCGCCGTCTAACACCGGTACCGGCAGCAGGTTTAAAATCCCGAGGTTAACGCTGACCAGGGCGATAAATGACAGCAGGTTGACCGCCCCGTGCCGGACCTGTTCGCCGGCCATCTGGGCGATCATGATGGGGCCGCCGAGATTGTCGGCCGATATGGCGCCCTGGATCATTTTCACGATGCTGACAATGGTGAGCTTGACGATCAACCCCGTACGGTAGAGGCTTTCTCCCAGGGCCTCTATGGGATTTAACCGCACGGAGCGGGTTTTACCCGAGGCCGTAATGCCGATGACATATCGTTTTTCGGCCTCGCCGAACATGTTTTCCACCGAGTCCCGGGCCGGGGCGATGGTGCGTTCCAATGTCTTTTCCCCGCGCTCAATGGTAAACGTCATGGCCTCGCCGCTGCCGCCGCCGATGTGTTCGGCCATATCCGACCAGCTGTCCACGGGCTTGCCGGCAACGGATACAATGCGATCGCCTTTTTTCAATCCCGCTTCTTCGGCGGGGGATTCCGGTTTCACTTCCCCGATGACGGGCTGTAAAACCATCAACCCCACGATGCCAAACACCCCGAAAAAAATCACCACGGCCAGGAAAAAATTAAAAAACGGGCCGGCGGCCACGATTAAAATCCGCTTCCAGGCCGGTTTCTGGTTAAAGGCATAGGGGGCGTCTTCGGGATCGAATTCCGAATCCGGCTGCTCGCCCACCATTTTCACGAAACCGCCGAGGGGCAAGGCGGAGATGCAGTATTCGGTGCGCCCCACTTTCTTGCTGACGATTTTGGGGCCGAAACCGAGCGAAAACTTTTCCACGCCCACGCCAAAGGCCTTGGCGACGATAAAATGGCCGAGCTCATGAAAAAAGATCAGCACGCCTAAAACGATGATAAGGCCGATAAACATGTTCATGGGCAAACACCTCCCGCGGCTGCTTCTGAGATTAAAGATTGTGCGGTATGGCGGGCCCATTGATCGGCTTCGAGAATGGTTTCGATATCCGGGCGCATAACAGGGGTATGCCGGCCCATGGTATCACCGATCAAGCGGGGAATCCGGTCAAAACCCAGCGTTCGGTTTAAAAACGCCGAGACAGCGATTTCATTGGCGGCATTGAGCACGGCGGGCATGGTGCCGCCCATGTTGCCGGCTTCATAAGCCAAAGCCAGGCAGGCGAATTTTTCCCGATCCGGTGCCTGAAAAGTCAGCGCACCGATATCTGTGAAATCCGGAACGGGCAGCCCCAACGGCATCCGGCCGGGATGGGAAAGGGCATAGGCAATGGCGCCTTTCATGTCCGGCACGCCCATCTGCGCCATCACCGTGCCGTCGCAGAAGGCCACCATGGAATGGACGATGCTCTGGGCATGGACCACCACTTCGATCCGGTCCGTGGCCACGCCGAACAGGTGCTTGGCCTCGATGACTTCCAAGCCCTTGTTCATCAAAGTGGCCGAATCGATGCTGATCTTCTCCCCCATCTGCCAGGTGGGATGGGCCAGGGCGTCTTTCGGGCAAAGGCCGGCAAACCGGTCTGCGGGCACATCGAGA
>JBNJEA010000222.1:0-3932 GCA_051745395.1 Thermodesulfobacteriota bacterium
CCCCCGCCACCGTTAAAAATCAACCCTTTACGATTTTAAATCCCGTGGACTTTTTCTTCCGCCCGCCGGTAACCTGTCGTTTTTCATCGCTTCGCGGATTGACCAGGGCGATCAAGTGCTGGCCCGGCTTGGGGTGAAACGGGGCGTCGTGGGTGATTACCGTCACGTTTCCCGCATCATCGGCGACAAACATGGCAATATCGGTATGACGGTAATATATGGAAAATTCCGGGTAAGAAAAGTTTGCGGTCAACTTCACCTTTTTGACCACTGCACCGCTTAAAACCCGGCTGAAGAGATAGGAAAAGCTGGCCGATTTTTTAAACAGGTACCGGCCGCGAAGGTGTTTGGGCAGGATCTCCTCCGGTCGATTCTCGTCTCTTTCGCCTTCCGGCGGCAGCTGATAGACCTCGACCTGATCAAAGATTTTCAGATAATGCAGCACCGCCAGCGCATTTAACTCATTGTTGGGCGACAGGGCCAGCAACCGGCCGATGCCGCTTAAACGGATCGAGTTGGAAAAAATGTTGCCATAATGACATCTCAACCCCGCCATGCGGGCCTCATTGATATTGTCGCGCTGATTGTCGAGCAACAGCACACGGGTGCCCGTCTGTTGTAAGGCCAGACCGATCTGCCGGGCCAGCAGATGGGCGCCGATAAGCAAAAACCCGCTCGGATGCGGTTCGGCGATTTTGAGCATCCGCGACAACGGCCCGGCAATGCTGCTGTAAAATATCACCGTGACGATGATGACAAAAAATGTCAGCGGCACCAACTGGTCGGCATCCGGATAGCCGCGCGCCATCAACTGCAGGCTAAAAATCGAGGCCACCGCTGCGGCGACAATGCCCCGCGGCGCCATCAACGCAACAAAAATTCTTTCCCGGAAATTGAGCCGGGAGCCGATGGTGGAAAGCATTACCGCCAACGGCCGGCAGACCAGAATCAATAATACGACATAGACAATGGTGCCGCCGTCGACATGGATGAGGCTGTCCCATTTCAGCCGGGCGGTCAGGAGAATAAACAGGGCCGAAATGATCAAAACCCGGAGATCCTCCTTGAATTCGGAAAGATCCCGGACGGCAATCGAACGCTGGTTGCCGACGAAAATGCCCATGAGTGTTACGGCCAGCAGACCCGATTCATGGGCCACCATGTTGGAGGCGGTAAAAACGAAAACCACCAGGGCCAGGGCCACCGGATTATACAGGTAGTCGGGGATCCAATAGCGCTGGATGGCCCGGGTTAAAAACAGACCACCCCCAAGGCCCAGCAAGGTACTTACCGATACGATTTTCATCAGGCCCAGTATGAAAATGGCAGTGCCGTCGGCAAGCGTTCCAGTGGTAATGATGACCTCAAAGACCAGCACCGCCAAAAGCGCCCCCACCGGGTCGATCAGGATACTTTCCCATTCCAGGGCCGCATCGGTGCGCTGAGGCAGCCGGACCTGTCGCAACAGCGGGCCGATTACCGTCGGCCCGCTGACCACCAGGATGGCACCGAGCAACAGGGCCAGGCTTACAGGCAAATCGAGAAGCAAAACCGCCAGCCCGGCACCGACGATCCAGGTCACGGCAACGCCGACGGTGATGAGGTTTCTGACCACGTTGCCGGTGGTTTTCAACTCCTCGATCCGGAGATTGAGGCCGCCTTCAAACAAAATCAGCGCAACCCCCAGTGCCACCAGGTCCGTTAACATGTCACCGAAAATCGCATCCGGATATATCAAACCCGTAAACGGGCCCACCAACAGGCCAAACAACAACAAGAGGATAATGGAGGGGATCTGAAACCGCCAGGACAGCCAGTGGGCAAATACCCCAAGAAAAATCACGGTGGTAATAGCGGGCAGAAGGTCAAGCATGGGCCATCAGCCAAACATAAAAAAGAGTGTAGCGCACAAAGGCCATCCGGCACTTAGGGTTCGTCCCAAAATGACTTGCCCGGCTTGTTTTGTAACGAACCCTTACAAATGGGCCGCTCCGCCTGTGGCGAAAAACCGCTTGATCAACAGATCCGAATGCTTCACGGATTGTTGCAGCCATTCAAAACGCAATGCCTGCTTTTCGGATTCGCTGAGTTGCCATGCGGCTTCGGATCGGCGAAGAACACCAGTGACATGATGCAACAGGATCGCGGCGGTCACCGAGATGTTAAAACTTTCGGTAAAACCGTAAATGGGGATTCGCAAAAATTCATCCGCGTTATCCAGCACCGTTGTCGTTACGCCCTCCATTTCGGTTCCGAGAAAAAAAGCGGCCTTGCCCGCGGTCGGATCAAAATCCTGCAGGGTCACGTCATCGGCATGCGGGGTAGTGGCGACAATCCGGTAGCCCGATGCCCGCAACCGCTCAATGGCGGTGGCGGTGTTTTCTTTTTCCCGGTTGTATCGGTGCAACGTCAGCCATTTCGAAGCACCCAGCGCCACATCGGGATTGATGCGGTATTCATATTCGTTTTCAATGACATGGACATCCTGGACGCCGAAGCATTCCATGGACCGCAGCACCGCGCTGGCATTGTGGGGTTGGAAAATATTTTCCAGCGCAACGGTGATGTAGCGCGTCCGGCAGGCCAACACCTTCTCAAAGGTATCCAGGCGATTTTCCGTGACAAACTGGGACAGATACGCAATGAGATCGCGGGTCTGACTGGCTTTCACCGCGGCACCTGCGCTATGGGTTTGTTGCAGTCAAAAAACGCCATGGACCATCCACCCTGCGACACGGCCGCCGGCCGAGCTTCACTGATTTTCCGCATTGCGATAGTTTTCCTCGATCTGCGGCACCAGCGACATATCATCGGAACCGATGGCCCGGGCCCTGCCTTGATCCGAATACGGAGAATGCACCACTTTGCCTTCTGTATCGACCAATGTGTTGTCTTCGAGCAGCATCATCCCGGTCCGGTTCATCAATTCGCACCTGTATTGATAGGTGTATTCCATTTTCCTTTTCCGCAACCGGTATTGCAGCACAAGAAAAAGAGAGCCGAGCAAAATCGCCCCGCCGAGCAGGATGCCCAGCAAGATCAGAATGAATTCAGATGCCTTCTCCCCGGCATTGCCGAGCATCGCCAACAGATCATCCATCTGAAACAAAAAAACGGCACAAAGTCCCAGTATCAGCAAAATCACCATAAACTGAAACTGCCAGGAGAGATTGAAAAACGCCTTGGCCGTCTGGGGTTTTTCCGATGCGGGATCGGCTTTCAGCGAATCGAGATGCCCGTCATCCCGGAAATAATATGTATTGAACGCCATGATGATAATGCCGAGGATAAAGGTAATGGCGATGGGGATGGTAAATGCTGCATAGAAGTACTCACGCCACGGGAATGGGCCGTCATAGGGTTCGAGAACCGAGAAAAAACAGATCAGAAAAATAAAAATTTCCACGCAGCCAATCAAATAAACGTACCGCAGGAAATATTTTTTTAATTCCTGTTTGGTGAACAAGTCCACCAGTCCCCTGCGGCCTTCTTCCTTGGGATTTTCCATGAACTGCCTCTTTAAAAACCTTTACGCCGAAACGATTCGTGAAATGGCACGGCCAGATCAGCGATTGAAAAACGTTTGCGGATGGGCCGACATCTGCCACCAGAATCGGCTGGGTTGCGCCGGTTTGTTATCCCCGTTGCACCGGGCGGACAAAACAGCCGGAGACCATATCCGCCCCTGCCGACCCTATCATGGAAAGCGATGTACGCCGGGTCTGGGCTCCGGTAGCGTCTCCTTGCCATGAAAAAAGACAATAGCATTTTTTGCCGGCCAAGAAAAGAGGATGTGTAACGGGGGCAAAAGGGGCGGAAGCAATCGCATCATTAAAAAACCATCCCCCAAACACAAAAACCCCGTTATCGGATCAGCGGCGATATGGGTCGCCGGGATCGGACAACGGGGTTTTATATGAAAAAATTTCGGC
>JBNJEA010000223.1:0-3918 GCA_051745395.1 Thermodesulfobacteriota bacterium
GTCCGGGCCATTAACCGGCAAGTACTTGGAATCTTCCCAATCCAAAGTTCTGTTTAACCTACTATTTTTTATAAGAAACCGCATTGTCTCTCGAGGTCATTCCCGCGAAGGCGGGAATCCATTGGAATCGAATAGTTATAGATTCCTGCCTTCGCAGGAATGACAGAACTTTGGACTGTAGATTTGGAATGTTTTGGCCTTGATTTTTTTTCCCCGAACCGATAGACATGGTAATTTGTAACCCGGATGCAACGATTCAACCAAATAAAGTTCCTCAGTGCCGTAATGACCGGTTTTTCAAACCGGTGTCACTTTTGTTGTCTAAAATAAAATCAGCAACAGAGAGGAGTTGGAAGCGTTATGACAGAAAACTTGAGAAACATCGCGCTCATCGGACACGGCGGTTCCGGTAAGACCTCCCTGGCCGAAGCCCTGCTCTACAATGCGGGGGTGACCAAACGCTTCGGCAGCGTAGATGAAGGCAATTCCGTTCTGGATACCCAACCGGAGGAATTAAAACGCCGCAGCAGCATCGCCACGGCGTTTCATCAATTCAAATGGAAAAATCATCCGGTCAACCTCATCGTCACCCCGGGGGACCAGAATTTCTTTTCCGATACCCGGCTTTGCATGCAGGCCGCAGATGCCGGCCTCGTGGTCATTGACGCCATTGACGGCATAAAAGTCCAGACCGAACAGGCCTGGGAATTTGCCGATGAATTTGAAATGCCCCGGATTATTTATATCAACAAGATCGACCGGGAACGGGCGGATTTTTACCAGACATTCGATGATGCCACCAAGCTGCTTTCCCCCAAGCCGATCAAGCTGCAGCTGCCCATCGGCAAGGAAGCCGAGTTCAAAGGGGTTGTGGACTTAATCAACATGACCGCCTATACCTTTGAAAACGGCAAGGCCGTCAAGGGCGACATTCCGGCCGACATGAAAGACGAAGCCGAAAGCGAGCGCGAAGCCCTGATCGAAAACATTGCCGAAGCTGATGATGAGCTGGTGGAAAAATACCTGGAAGGCGAACAACTCACCGACGAGGAAATCATCGCCGCTTTGCGCAAAGGAACCCTGGACCGGACCTTTGTGCCGCTGGTGTGCGGTTCGGCCACGTTAAATATCGCCAATGACCTGCTCGCCGGCCTGCTGGTCGATACCATGCCCTCCCCGGCGGATCGGGGCCCGAAAGTCGGCTATGAACCCGGCACGGAAAACCCGGTGGAACGGGAACCCAAAGAAGATGCGCCGTTTTCCGCGCTGGTGTTTAAAACCGTGGCCGACCCCTATGCCGGCCGACTGAACGTCTTCCGGGTCTTTTCCGGCAAACTGGGCTCGGACGGCACCATGTACAACGCCAACCGAGAGGCCAAGGAACGCTACAATCAACTCCTCCAGATACTGGGCAAGGATCAGAAAAACTTAGACGGCGCCGGGCCGGGCGATATCGTTGCCGTCGCCAAGCTCAAGGAAACCGTAACCGGCGACACCCTCTGCGATGCGGCCCACCCGGTACAATTCAAGTGTGTGGATGCGCTGCCCGGCGTGGTCTCCTTTGCCGTCTCCTCGAAAAACAAGGGCGATGAAGACAAGGTCTTTACCTCGCTTGCCAAGCTGTTGGAAGAAGACCCGGGCCTGAAACTCCAGCGCAACGAGGAAACCCGGGAAACATTGCTGATCGGCATGGGCCAGGTCCACATCGAAACCACCGTTGAAAGGCTCAAGCGCAAGTACAACGTGGATGTCAACCTGGCGGTTCCCAAAATCCCCTACAAGGAAACCTTTAAGCAAAAGGTCAGCGTCCAGGGCAAGCACAAAAAACAGTCCGGCGGCCACGGCCAGTACGGCGACTGCTGGGTGGAATTCGAACCCCTGCCCCGGGGCTCGGGCTACGAGTTCGTCGATAAGATTGTCGGCGGCGTGATTCCCAAAACCTACATCCCCGCGGTGGGAAACGGGATTGCCGAGTCCGCCGAACGCGGGCCGCTGGCCGGCTATCCCTGCATCGACTTCCGGGCCACCGTCTATGACGGCTCCTATCATTCCGTGGACTCCTCGGAAATGGCCTTCAAGGTCGCCGGCTCGCTGGCGTTCAAAAAAGCCATGGAAAAGGCCGAGCCGGTGCTGCTGGAACCGATCATGGAAATCGAGGTCATCACGCCTGAAGATTTCATGGGCGATGTCATGGGGGACTTAAACGGCCGGCGCGGCCGGGTGCTCGGCATGGACAGCAAGGGCAAAAACCAGGTGGTCCGGGCCAACGTGCCCATGGCCGAAATCCAGACCTACGCCCCGGACCTGCGATCCATGACCGGCGGCCGGGGGATTTTCACCGTAAAGTTTTCCCACTATGATGAAGTGCCCGCCCAGATTGCCGGCAAGGTGATCGAGGAGTTAAGGGCCCAGGAAGAAAAAGACAAGTAGGGTTTTATTGACAAGTCGTCGGCTTGTTTTTCTTTTTCTCGCGCAAAGCCGCCAAGAGCGCCAAGGACGGCTTCGAAACTTTGCGTCTTGGCGTCTTGGCGCGGAAATGAAATGGCTGTTGCGGGTTTTATCTCCGGTCCGGCAGATCCGGCTGCACCGCTTTTGGGGCGGCGGCCGGATCCGCCGGTTCTCGGTCTTTTCCGCTGTCGCGCTTTTCATATTTTGCCGCATACAGGGCGGCATCCGCCTGCCTGATCACATCCTCCGGCGCTGCCCGGTCATCTGAAACCGCCTGGATGCCCCAGCTCAACCCCAGATCCAACCCGATGCTTTCGCCCCAGCTCCCAAACTGGGTTTTTACGCGCTGCATGACATTTTCCGCGTTTTTCGGGTCGCTGTCGGTGAGAATCAAAACAAATTCATCTCCGCCGAAACGCGCCGCAATGTCGGTGTTTCTGAAATTCAGCCGGGCCAGGTCGGCAAATGCCTTCAACACCTGGTCGCCGATATCATGGCCGCGGGTGTCGTTGATGCGTTTAAACCCGTCAAGATCGACGTAGATAAAAACCATCGGCATCCGGGTCCTGGCATAAAGCGACAGCAAATAGCGGGCCGACCGCAAAAACGCCCGCCGATTCATCAGGCCGGTCAGTTCATCGGTCTGGGCCAGGGCCTCGGCCCGGTTTTTCAACTCCTCGATCCGCCGGACCAGTGCATAGGCATACAAGGTGCACACAATCAGAAAGCCGACAAAAAAATAAACCGAATACGCCGGCATGACACCCAGCATCCAAAAATGAACCCAAAGGGCGATCAAAACCGCGACAAGCGCGTCTCTGGCCACGACGACAAAATTGGCCAGGCCGTGCTGAAATCCATTGCCCAGCACGGTGATCAAAACCAGCATCAAGGCCGGCGGCAAGTGATAGGGATCCACGACTACCGCAATCGCGCCGGCCATTAAGTCCACCCGGTTGGCCAGCCGGATACTGCGGACCGAAACCCCCTTTTTGCGGAAATGATACCACCACGCCACGTGGAAGAAAAAGTAAAGCCCGAACAAAGCCGCGATGGTCCCTCCCGGCAATCCCAGCAAGGCGTACGGCATAAAAAACAGATACAGCGCCGCCATGGCGCCGAGCCCCAGTCGAACGGCAAACTGGTACTCCGGGCTGTAAAAAACCGTGTGGGGGAAATGGCTGGAATCCCGGGTCAACATCGCCGCCGCAGCCTAAAACACGCCGGCTTGCAGGCACCATTGATAGGTGTCTGCCACGCCCTGCTGCAAACCGATTTGATACCGCCACCCGAGTTGTTCCAGGCGGGAGACATCCAGCAGTTTCCGCGGGGTGCCGTCGGGCTTGTCCGTATCATAGACGATGCGGCCGTCAAAGCCGACTGTTTCCCGGACCTGCTCGGCCAGTTCGGAAATGGCGATATCCCTGCCGCAGCCGATATTGATCAGCGGGGTGTCATAGCGGCCCAGCA
>JBNJEA010000224.1:0-3908 GCA_051745395.1 Thermodesulfobacteriota bacterium
AACACCAAGACCGCCGATGCGGTAAAAAGCCTGCCCCGAAAGCACGCCATGGTGCTGACCGGCACCCCGCTGGAAAACAAGCTCGAAGACGTCTACTCCATTATCCAGTTTTTAGACCCGGACCGGCTGTCGCCCCTATGGGCCTTTGCCGCCGATCATTTCATGTTAAGCCGGAAAAAAAAGGGCAAGATCCTGGGCTACCGGAACCTGGACAAGCTATACGCCGACCTGCAGTCCATTGTCATCCGCCGGAAAAAACACGACGTACTCGACCAGCTGCCCCATGAACTGGTCAACAACTACTTCATCGACCTCACCGCCGACCAGCGCCAGATCCATGCCGGCTACGCCCAGTACCTGCTGCCGCTGATGAACAAGAAGTATTTGACCCCCATGGATTTGCGCCGCATCCAGGAACTTTTGCTGAAAATGCGGCAGGTCTGCAACTCCACCTACTTGATCGACCGCAACACCCAGATATCGCCCAAGTTAAAGGAACTCGAATCGATTCTCTCCGACCTGGCCGGCCAGGACGGCCGAAAGATCGTGATCTTTTCCGAATGGACCACCATGACGTATTTAATCGCCCGGCACCTGTCCAATGCCGGCATCGATTTCGTGGAAATGTCGGGCAAGGTGCCGGTCAAGCGGCGCCAGGACTTAATCGATGAATTTACCAACAACCCGGACTGCCGGGTCTTTCTCTCCACGGATGCCGGCGGCACGGGCCTGAACCTCCAGGCCGCCGACTGCGTGATCAATTTCGAGCTGCCCTGGAACCCGGCGAAGATGAACCAGCGCATCGGCCGGGTCAGCCGCATCGGCCAGGAAAGCGGCACCGTCAACGTCATCAACCTAATCGCCAAGGACAGCATCGAGGAACGGATTTATGCGGGCATCCAGCTCAAAACCGACCTGTTCCAGGGCGTTTTCGACGGCACCACGGACATGGTGGAATTTTCCCGGGAAAAGCGCACCGAGATGTTAAACCAGCTCCGGGAGATGATGCAGGAAGAACCCGAGCCTGTGGTCTCCGAACAGGCCGATGCCGAAGAAATCCCGGAAGATACGCCGCATTATCTTAACCCGGAGGTGTTTCGGGATAAGGAGAGTCCGTTCGCCTATGATGCCGAGGAGACCGGGGCTGGCGGGGAAGCAGACATCTCCGGGGATATGACGATGGCGTCGGAAACATCCGATGCGCGCGATTCGAATCGCCGCGGAAAAGCCGGCGGCGATGGCGCCGCCGATGCAACGGATGATGGCGGGGCGGCCGCGACGGATGATGGCGGGGCGGCTGCGGTGTTTGCCCAACAGCCCCCGGAAAAAATGGAGGCGGTGCTCAACCAGGGCATGTCCTTTATCGGCGGGCTGCTTGAAATGGCCACCGGCCAGAAGATCGATACGGCCGCCTCGGAAGACAAGATGGTCAAAATCGACAAGGAAACCGGCGAGGTGACCATGAAATTCAAGCTGCCGGGGTTTGGTTAGAACGCATATGCCAGAATGGACCGACAAAGCCGCCAAAACGGCCTCCCAATTCGTCAACGGCACGGCCTGCCACGTGTTTTTAACCGGCCGGGCCGGCACCGGCAAAACCACGTTTCTCCACGACATCCGGCGGCGCACCCATAAAAACACCATCGTGGCCGCCCCGACCGGTATTGCCGCCATCAACGCCGAGGGGGTGACCCTGCATTCGCTGTTCCAGCTCCCCTTCGGCGCCTTTATCCCGAAGGAACCGGCCCCGGACGAAGCCGCGCCCGACTTTGCGTTCACCACCCCTGCCTCGCTTCGCCGCCACATCAAGATGCACACCACCAAGCGCAACATGCTCAAAAAGCTCGAACTGCTGATCATCGACGAAGTGAGCATGCTGCGCGCAGACATCCTCGACGCCATCGACAACGTGCTGCGCTGGGTCCGGCGGCGGGCGCATCTGCCCTTCGGCGGGGTGCAGGTCCTGTTTATCGGCGATTTGCTGCAGTTGCCCCCGGTGGTCAAGGACGCCGAGTGGGAGGTGCTTTCGCAATATTACCCCACCCTGTTTTTTTTCGGCGCCGGCGCGCTTTCCGAAGCCCCGCCCGTATATATCGAACTGGAGCATATCTACCGGCAAAGCGACCCCGAATTTATTTCCATCTTAAACCACCTGCGCGACGGCGAGGTCTGCCAGGGCGACATTGAATGTCTAAACCGCCACTACGACCCGGATTTCCGGGCCGGCCCGGACGACGGCTATGTCTATTTGACCACGCACAACCACAAGGCCGACCGGATCAACCGGAAGGAACTGGATAAACTGCCCGGCAAGTCCTTCAAATTCAGCGCACATGTGGAAGGCACCTTTGATGCCCACATCTACCCGGTGGACCCGGAACTGACGTTGAAAAAAGACGCCCAGGTGATGTTTATCAAAAACGACCCCACGGGTGAGCAGCGCTTTTTCAACGGCAAGATCGGCAAGGTCGACGTGTTGCGCGAAGACGGGGTCAAGGTCCGCTTTTCCGACGACAGCCCCGCGGTATGGGTGGAATCCCACAAATGGGAAAACAAGCGCTACACCTTAAACCGCGAAACCAACGAGATCGAAGAAAAGGTCATCGGCACCTTCAATCATTTTCCCGTAAAGCTGGCCTGGGCGATCACGGTGCACAAAAGCCAGGGCCTAACCTTTGACCGGGCCGTAATCGACGTCTCCCAGGCCTTTGCCGCCGGCCAGGTCTACGTGGCCTTATCCCGGCTGACCGCCCTGGACGGGCTGGTGTTAAGCGCCCCGTTTCACTGGCGGCAGATGGAGCGAGAGCCGGCGCTGGCCGAATTTACGCAAAAAAAGGCGGATACCGAAAACCTCGGTCAAAGCCTTCAGGCCCAAGCCCTGGCCTACCTTTCCGAATCGGTGCGAAGCGCCTTTGATTTCGGCAGCCTCTGGTCCACGCTCTACTTTCACCTGCGCAGCTACACCAAGGATGCCAGCCACTCCAAAAAACAGCAGTCCCTGGACTGGGCCAAATCCCTTCAGGCCGATTTCAAGCCGGTCAAGGACGTGGCCGACAAGTTCTTACAGCAGCTCGACCGCATTTTGGCCGCTGCGGCCGACGACAACCTGGCCTACCTAAAGCAGCGGGTGGAGGCGGCCAGGGGATATTTCGAGCCCCTCTTTACCGGTTTTTCCGAACGGATCCAGGCGCATGCCGCAGCGTTGAAAAAAGAAAAAAAGGGCGTCAAGCAATACATTAAAGAGCTTTCCGAGCTGGAAGGCGCCTTTTACGGCCAGCTCCAGGCAATCTACAAGGCCCAGGCCTTAATCGAGGCGGTGCAAAACGAGGAGGAATTGACCCGGGCGGGCTTGGAAAAACCGCCGCATTCGCCGGTGGAAGCACCGGGCGGCAGCAGCGGCAAGAAAAAAGCCGAACCGAAAAAGAAAAAAGCGGATACCAAGGCCATCAGCCTGCAGATGTTTAACGAGGGCAAAACCGTCAACGACATCGCCGCCGAGCGGGAACTGACCGCCCGCACCATCGAAAACCACCTGGCCTACTGGGTCGAACAGGGCGAACTCGAGGTCTCCCGGCTGGTGGCCGAAGACGCACTGGCGGAAATCACGGCGGCGTTTACGGCCCTTGAAACCCGTTATCTCAAGCCCGTCTACGAGTCGTTTGAGGAAAAATACGATTACGCGACATTGAAATTCGCCGCGGCGTACCTGCAGCAGGAAAGCAATTAAAAATTCTGGTTATCCGAAAAAATCCAGTTCTCTGTTCTTGGCCTCAAATAAGATTGGTATGCAAACCGGTACCTACCTCAAAAGCACGTCGCCTCGTCCGTCATGCCTGCGGACCTGTCCCGGACCCTTTCGGGAGGCAGGCATCCAGGGTTTTCTTGCCGCCTGGAAAACTATTTCCAGG
>JBNJEA010000077.1:0-14638 GCA_051745395.1 Thermodesulfobacteriota bacterium
AACATGGGCGGGGCCATGCTCATCGCCATGATCTTCGGGTTGGGCTTTATCCCCGCCTTTATTATCGGATCGGTCGCCTATGCCACCAGTTCCTCGATCTCCGCCAAGATGCTGGAGGAAAAAAAGCGCCTGGCCAGCCCCGAAACGGAGTTTATCCTGGCGCTTCTGATCTTCGAAGACATCGTGGCCCCGGTGCTGGTCTCTTTCGTGGCCGGCATGAATGCCGGTGAAACCCTTTCCCCGGTGTTTACGGGCATTCTGATGGCAAAAATTCTCCTGCTGGTGTCAGGCGCCATTCTCATGGGCCATTACGGGTTCAAAAGGCTCAACCACTTTATCTCCAGATACATACAGCAGGATTTCATGCCGCTTCTGGCAGTGGGCGTGGCCCTTGGCTACGCGGGCCTGGCCTTATCCCTGGGGCTTTCCGAAATACTGGGGGCTTTTCTGGCGGGGGTCATGCTCTCAGAGAGCGGGCGCTCCCCGGAGCTCGAACACCTGATCCTGCCGGTAAGGGATCTTACCCTGCCCTTTTTCTTCTTCTGGTTCGGCACCACCATCTACCTGGGCGAAGGCGTGCCCTATGTGCCCATGATGGCGGCAATCTTGATCTGGGCAGTTCTGGGCAAAATCCTGACCGCCGTTGCCGGAAGCCGGATGTTTGGTTTAAGCCCCAGGGCCTCGGTGCGGGCCGGATTTTCCATGATCCAGCGGGGGGAGTTTTCCGCAATCATTGCCAGCATGGCCATGCCCCAGTTGAGGATTTTCAGCGGCATCTACATAGTGGCCACCGCTTTCATCGGCGTATACCTGTTCGGCAGGGCCCCGTCAATTGCCGCATGGTATGAAACAAAACGAAAAAACAAACAGTCGAATTAGGGGGACAGAGTCGAATTAGGGGGACAGTATTTATAAAAGATGGAAAACGAACCCTTGGCAAAGCGTTAAAAAGAAATCCCCCAATCAACTTCAGCTTTTGAAAAACAAGGAGTTGGGGATTAGATTAATAAAAATATGGTATACATATACGGCGCTTTATTCATACATCATAGATGGAGGTTATTATGGCTGATTCCAACCAGGAGGATCAAATTTCGGAACTGAAAAGTACATTCCGGAAGGGGGTCATAAGCCGACGGGAATTCATACGGATGATGACCGCCCTGGGGATTTCGGTTTCTGCCGGGGGCATTTTTATGGATATGGCCTCGGCGGCGGAAAAATCCGGCAATTCAGGGACACATTCAGGCTACACCATCATCTTTGATCCTGCCAGGTGTACCGGCTGCATGACCTGCGCCATGACATGCGCTGACAAGTACATGCAGCAAATCGCACCCGAACAGGCCCGGCATACCATCAACCTGGAGTTTGCCCGGATACGGCCCATGCGCTTCCAGTTTGTCGATTTTGTCAATGTCTGCCAGCACTGCGAACTGATCAAATGGGCGGAAGGCACCGAGCAGCACCCCTGCGAGGCGGTTTGTCCGACCGGCGCCCTTCACCGGGTCAAAAAAGGCAAAGGCAGAGATGGCTATACCGGCATGGGGTATATGACCGTGGACCGGGACATGTGCCTTGGTATCGACGCCTGCGGCCGGTGCCTGGAAGTCTGCGAAGACCAGTTCGGAAGCGGCATATCCTTTGATCCCATCGAAGGCAAGGCGCAGGTATGCACCCGCTGCGGCGGAGACCCCGAGTGCGTGAAAGCCTGTCCGGAAGATGCCCTGCAGTTTATCCCGGTACAGGTCAATGGCCGTTACTATGCCAACAGTCCGGACCATGCCGCTGAACTCCTGTATAAAAAAATGTTCAACAAGGAAAGGGCGTTATAATGAGTGCACGTTACGGATTCACCGGAAAAATTGCGAGAATTGATCTTTCCGCCGGTTCGGTGAGCACCATTGAGCCGCCGGAGGAAGTATACCGAAAATATCTGGGCGGATGGGCCCTGGGAATGTATTTCCTTTTTACGGAAGGGCTGGCAGAACCGGATAAAGATCCGCTGGGGCCTGAAAACATGCTGCAGCTCCTTGTGGGGCCGGTTACCGGCATCGCCCCCAACCCGCGAACCGCCATTGTGACCAAAAGCCCGTACGGATTTAACTGTATTACCCTGTGCGGCGGCCAGGGGGGCGCCAATCTGAAATTTGCCGGCTGGGACGGCATCCAGATCGTGGGAAAAGCGGATAAACCCGTATATATCGCCATAATAGATGATGATATCGAAATCCGGAATGCCACGCAATTCTGGGGCATGGGGACCGAAGAGGCGGAGATGGCGATGCGGAAAAAAGTCCTTGCGCCCATAGAGACATCAGGCAGCACCCTCACCGAATCCGACCTGACAAAAAAATGGGCGAAACTCCGGCCGCCCAAAAACCAGGGGATCGGCGGCAAACGGCTGGCCAGCACATGGGTGATCGGACCGGCCGGGGAAAACAAAGTCTGGTTTGCCAATATGGTCACGGAAGGCGCCAGGGCCCACGGCCGTTACGGCTCCGGTGCAGTGGCCGGCGCCAAGAATCTGAAGGGCATCGTGGTCAGGGGAACCAAGGGGCAGAAATTCGCTGATAAAAGCAAGTTCACCCAGATCATGGCCAATATACAAAAACGCGAAGGGAGCAGCCATTTCTGGCGGACCTACGGCACGGCCGGTATAAGCGCTAAAGAGAGCAATGTTCTGGGCGGATTCCCCATCCGGAACTGGCAGTGGGAATCCTGGGCGGATCCAAGAACCGTAAAGACATTGTCCGGGCCCTTTGTGGACCAGCTAAGCTTTGTCCGCAAACAGGCCTGCCCCGGCTGCGCGCTGCATTGTCTCTACCCGGCCCGGATCAGCAGTGACAGCGAGATGATGGATGAGACCATCACGGATATGCCGGATTGGGAGGCCATGGGCATGGTCGGCGGCAACATCGGCTACCTGGAAGCCGAAGGGACCGATCCGGGCGATCCCTATGGCGGCACCTTCGAGGACATGACGGAAAATGCCGCCAAAACCCAGTATACCACTTGGTTTTCTGACAATACCGGCATGGATTTTATTGAAGGCGGCGCTTTGCTGGGCCTTCTCATGGAACTGCGGCAAAGGGAGCTGATCGAACCCGCGGATCTGGACGGCATTGATGTAAAATGGGGGGATGAGACATCCGTTAAAGCCGTTTTGGAAAAGACGATTTCCGGCAAAGGCATCGGAGAGGTTCTGGCCAAGGGCACCTATGAAACGGCCAGATACCTGAGCCGCAAAAAGGAAAACGATGAGATCATGTATTACAGCATGACCGGCAAACGGTATGCGCAGCCCGCCCACGGCGCCAGAAGCAACCATGACCGCAATGCCCTGGATTACGTAACTGTTGTCCGGCCCTGCGAACATACCGGCGGCGGCTCCAAGGCTTTTATGAAAGAGCCGATCGATTACGAGGGGGCGGTAGACGGGCAGAATTTTAATGCAGCTATCAATTCCATGATCTATTGTCTTTTTGCCAGCGGCTTCTGGGGAGACGAGGGCAACGTGGAACTGGTAAAGGCGGTGACCGGCTGGAGCGATTTTGACAAAAAAGATTTTCTGAAAGTCGGTGAGCGGGCCTATGCCCTTTCCCGGCTCTTTAATCTCCGGTCCCAGAATATAAAAGACCCCAGAAAAGAATGGGACAGCCCTGATATGTTTCCCGCCCGATGGTTTAAAGAGCCGCTGCCGACCGGCCCTTACAAGGGAAAAACCGCTTTTGACGGGGATACTTCCAAGCTTTTTGACGAGTGCCTCCCCCAATACTGGGCGCAAAGAGGCTGGAGCCGGGACAAGGGCATCCCGGAGGAAGAAAAGCTAAAAGAGCTGGGCCTCGCCGAGATCGCCGGGGATATCGCAGCCAAGCTCAAAAGTTAAGCAGCGATCCCTGCAGCTGCGTACGGCCCCCATTGCCGGCAAATGCTTACGACCTAAATGGAACGATTTATCCGTATATGATGTGAAATGTTTCCATGACCTGCTTTTCAATTTCTGTGACCATGGTATTGAGCAGCGGCCGGTCAATCTGCAATTCTTCACAGACTTCGGTTTCGACGAGCGGAACAAAGATTTCGCCGCTGCTGCCGATGCCCAGGGCGTTGACGATAATATCGGCGAGGTTGATGACCGCTTTTTCAAAAAACCGGTCTCCCCGGGACGGGAAATGATGGTTTTTGATCATGCCGGCCAAACTTTCCGGCAGGTTCCACTGGCGGGCAAATTCCGCCCCGATTTGGGCGTGATCGGCGCCGAAATGGTTTTCTTCCACCGTGAACAAAAACACCTCTTCCTGGCGGGCCTTATGAAGGATATCCAGATAGCGGCCCGGCATGTTCTGCACAAGGATCAGACGGCCGATGTCATGGAACAGTCCGGCCACGAAAAAGCGTTCCGCATCCATTTTTTCGGAAAAATAACATGACAGCAGGCGGGCGGCGACGCCGCAGGCGATGCTGTGTTGCCAGAACGAGGCCATGTCCAGGATTTTCGCCGGAATCTTTTTAAAATACGACACCGCGGTAATCCCGCTGACCAGGGTCATCAACTGATCCGTGCCGATTAAGGCCAGAGCCCAGGTTAATGTGTCAATTTTCTGACGAAGGCTATAGAAACTGCTGTTGACCGCCTGCAGGATCATGGCCGAAAGCGTGATATCCTTGTCGACGATCCCGGCGATTTCATCCAGGGAAACATCGGGATCATTGACTGCTGATACGATCTTATAATAGACATCCGGGATCGTTTCCGTCCGAAGCGCCCTTTCCAGCAGGCGATCGATATCAATTTCCGTTTCGCCGCCGCCCGGCAGGCCCTTGGCTCCGGGCATGCCAAAATCGTCTTTGAAAAACCGCTCCGGCCGGAGGCTTTCCGGCTGCTTTAAAAGCTGCTGAGCCTTTTTCGCTGAACTGATCTGAAACAGGTCGTGAACAAAGGGGTGGTTTAAATCGTTGTATTGAAAACGATGGCGGGTGATTTCATCGGCCTGCCGCCGGATTTTCTCGGGCACTTCCTGTTCCTTTTCCACTGCCGGCTCCTCGTCTTCTGGCATGTCGGTCCAATCGGTATACATCATATCGGCATCCTGAAGTTCCCCATAGGTTTCCGGCGGATTGACGGCAACAGGTGATGGCACAAAAAGACGTGCAAGGTGGGCTTTGACATCCGGTGTTTGAAACACGTTGGGGATATAGTCTGAAAGACGCATGGTTTCCCTTTTTTACTTCTTGTTATCCATTTCTCATTTTCCTCTCATCGCCTCCATTGGTAAGGCATCCGGGAATGGCAAGAACCTGCTACCCTGATCCCTTATTTATTATATCGGTTAAACGCAAGTGATGCTTTAACCTCGTTCAAATAACCAGTCCAAATTTTCAGGGTCATTCGGCGGAGCGGTCCGTCGGGTTGTCGCGGACCTTTTCAATGGCCCCGCGCAGCGCGTCACGCACCTGCTGGTCGTCCACCGGTTCGCGCAACACGATGGAAAACTGCTGGGTATAGCGGGGCGGCAGCGTATTTAACGCCAGGGCATAGACATCCTGAATGGCTAAGATGTCGATCGGAAAATCCGGGTATTCCTTTAATATTTCCGGCAATAAATGAAGGACCCGGGCTTCGTTGCGGTTGCGGATATGCTCCAAACCGATAGAGCGCAACTTGGATTTGGGATCCGCACTGCCTCTGTTATTCATGTGTTCTCCCATTTTTCTGTTCCCTCGCAAAGCCGCCAAGAGCGCCAAAAATGGCCTGAAAACTTGGCGTATTGGCGTCTTTCTTGGCGCGAAAATGCAATGGCTGTTACCCGAGCAAATCGGATAACCATATCGCTTAATTTAAGGCCGGTTGTATTTTGCATTTACCTGCTGTTTTTCTCGTTGACATACTCCACAATTTTATCCGAGATCCGGTTCAAGGGCAGGATGCTTTCCGCCGCCCCCAGGCTGATGGCTTCCTTGGGCATGCCGAAAACCACGCTGCTGGCCTCGTCCTGGGCAATGGTCCGCGCGTGGCTGTTGCGCATGCCGAGCAGGCCGGAAGCCCCGTCCTTTCCCATTCCCGTTAAAATAGCCCCCACTGCGTTTCGCCCGGCCGCCTGGGCCACCGATTTGAACATCACCTCCACGCTGGGCCGATGCCCGCAAACCAGGGGGCCGGATTTGGTCTGCACATAAAACCGCGCCCCGCTGCGACGCAGCAGCAAGTGATAATTTCCGGGCGCAATCAGGGCCAGCCCCGGTTTGACCGTATCATTGTTTTTCGCCTCCCGGACCTCGAGGGCGCATAACTGGTTTAACCGATTGGCCAGGGATGCGGTAAACTGCTCCGGCATATGCTGGACGATCAAAATGCCGGGGGAATTGCCCGGCATATGGGTCAACAGCTCCTGGATGGCCTGGGTGCCGCCGGTGGATGCGCCAATGGCGATCACGGTATCGGTCATTTTGGCCTGTGAAATATGGATTTGCGCCTGCCCGGTCTTTTGCTGACTCCGGGTGCCGGTTTTATGCACCCGGGCCCGTGCCGCGGCCCGGATCTTTTCAATAAGGGCCTCGGACATGTCGTTGACCGAAAGGGCGGAGCCGGGTTTGCACATGACCTCCACGGCACCGGCACTCATGGCTTCCAGGGCCAGCTCGCCGCCTTTGGGCGTCAACGAGGACACAATGATCACCGGCAGCGGAAAGTGCTTCATCAGCTTCTTCAGAAAAGTCAGCCCGTCCATCCGGGGCATTTCCATATCCAGCAGGACCACATCGGGGCTCAGCTCCACGATTTTATCCCGCGCCACATAGGGGTCCGGCACTGCGGCCACGATCTCGATATCGCCGGCGCGGCCGAGTTCCTTGGATAAAATCTGGCGCACAATGGCGGAATCATCAACGATGAGAACTTTTATCATTGCATCTTTGTCCATGTCTGAAATTGGATGGCAAAATTGGCAAGCAACACCTCTTGCCTGTCCCTTTTTTGTCCCGGATTCAGCCCCGGTATGAAAACCGCGCCAGAATCGGCGTTTCATCGACTAAAAAAACGCTGTATTGCTGGTCGTCCATCCGGGCGGCGGCGTCTTTTTCAGCAAGGGGCCGGGCCTGGGGGATGGAAAGGTCAAAAACTTCCTCGGTGCCGAATTTTTCCGCCAAAAGATAGCCGCAGGACACATTTAAGACTTCGTTTAACGCATTGGCCCCTGCATCATCGGGCAGCGGCTCTTCCTCCTCGTCGGCGCCGAGAATATTTTCGGCCAGTTCCTCGCAAAGGGCCGTCGGCGCGATGACCTCCAGTTCGCCCTGCTTGTCTTTGCTCTGAAATCCGATTTCCGACCGGAGGCACGGGCCGGGTCCGTCGATTTCCTCCATCTCCACGTCCGCCTCCACGAACATGAACGCGAAACCTTCAAACACCGAGGAAAACACGGTCAACAAAAGTTCATTGTCGGCTCTGCTCATTTGCCATCACCTTGTTGTATGATTTTCGGGGCCGCTTGCCCGGCCTCCGCGGTTTTTCAATGCAGCAGCTTTTTGACCACTTCCGCAAATTCTTCGGGCACAAACGGTTTCTGCAGGTAGGCGCCGATGCCCATGGCTTTCAAGTTCTCAATGCGCTCCCGGCTCCGCTCTGTGGAGATAATGACCACCGGGATCGAAGCCAGCATATCATTTTTGCTCATCTCTTCGACCATCTCCATTCCGTTCATTTCCGGCATGTTGATATCGGCAAACACGATGTCCACCCAGTTGGCCTCGAGCTGATCCAGAGCCTGGCGGCCGTTTTCGGCAAAGTAGTATTGCCCGATATTTAAGTCCGAAATGCGTAAGGTCTTGGCGACCATTTTCCGGATAATCATTGAATCGTCTACAATTAAAACATTGTACCCCATAAGGACGCGCTCTTGATTTTAAAGGTTGTCAGTTCAGGATTTTTTCCAGTTCCCGCATTTTATCCAGCGTTTTGCTGGCGGTATATTCCAGATGCCGCTTTTTTAACCCCACGGCCTTGACCGACTCCGGCGATACATTATACTGCAAGCCGTAAATCCCGGTGCCCACCCCTTCGGAAAGCGCCAGCATGTCAGCCAGGTGGATCAAATAGATCATGTTCCGGTGGCGGCTTTCGGCCCGGTCGGGTTCATGGTGCCAGCGCACCCCCGCCACGATTTCCGGGCTGAGCTGCCAGTTGTCCAGGATCCGGGCCCCGGCTTCGGCATGGTCGATGCCGAGGATTTCCATTTCGGTCTGTTCAAAGGAATGCCGCTGCTGCGCAAAGATTTCGTTAAAGCGGACCCGTTCCTTCTGGAGAAAGGGATCGAGAAGCAGCAGGCCCAGGTCATGCAGCAGCCCCACGGTAAAAACGGTTTCCACCTGGCGCATGTGGAGCAGGTTCGCCAGTTCCTGGGCGGCAACAGCCGTCCAGATGGAATGCCGCAAAAGCTCCCTGGCCTGCAGGCCGTAGCCGGGCAGGCTTGGCCCGAGCCGCGTGGAAACGGTCAGAGACAGCACCAGTTCCAGAATCTGGCGGGTTCCCAGGCGCACCAACGCCGACTGCAGGGAACTGACCGCCTGGGCCGAACCAAAATACACGGAGTTGGCCAGTTTCAATACATTGGCGGTCAAGCCGGGATCATAATGAACCATATCGCCGATGGTCCGGAAATCCACGTTCGGATCATCAAGATAGCCCAAAAGCCGCTGACTCAACGGCGGCATTGCCGGAAAATCATCAATATGCTGTTCGATCTGGTTATGGTAGATCATAGTGCACCAATTTTCCTCCTGATTTAATCGAAAACCGGCCGGAGCCGATTTCCAGGCTGATGGTCCGGGATTTGTTGCCCCCGACTTCCTGAACATTCATGAGCAACCCGTTTTTCCAGAGGATTTTTCTGAGCACGGTGAAATTGCGTTCCCCGATTTTAAACACCCCCTGCTTGTCGAGCACCTGGGAGCCGCCGGCCACATTGACCACGGCCCGGGCCTTCCTCAGACCGCCTTCGTAGAGCCGGGCGAGCATGATCTGTATGCCCGTATCCACAAACATGTACGGCCGTTGCTGGGCCTTTTCCTTGTCCACTTTCGAAAGCGGCAGCATGCAATGGATCATTCCACCGAGCCGGATGACCGGATCATAGATGGTTACCCCCAGACACGAGCCCAGCGAATACGTCACCAGGGTTTGGCGGGTATTATCGGAAATCTGCATATCGGCAATATCAACAACAAGCAAACTCATGGACTGAAATTCCTGGGCTATTTTTTTATATACACGGACGGCCGCACGGATTTGAACTGGCTCGTCAGGCCGGAAAGACTTTCGGCATGGCCGACCATCAGATACCCGCCGGGCTTGAGCAGCCGATACATTTCATCAATAAGCCGCTGGCGGACGGTATTGTCGAAATATATCATGACATTTCGACAGAAAATCACATCCAGCGGCCCGCGCATGGGAAACGGCGGCGCGGAAAGATTGAGCCAGGAAAACTTGATCATGTCCCGCAATTGCTTGTTGACCCGGTAGGTTTTTTCATGGGCGGCCCTGGCGTTGACGGGTGTAAAGTATTGATGGATCAGTTTCCTGGATATGGTCTCCAGCTTTTTGGCCGTATATTCGCCTTTCCGGGCGGTGTTTAAAACGGTGGTGGATATATCGGTGGCCAGAACCTTGACATCCCGGATGTCATCGAGTGCCTCGGACAGGGTCAAGGCAATGGTGTAGGGCTCTTCGCCGGTCGATGCCGCCGCGCACCAAAGGCGGAACCGGTTTTGCCCCTGGCGGGCCCAGTCCCGGGCCAGGGTGCGTAAAACTTCGAAATGATCCGGCTCCCGGAAGAAATAGGTCACATTCGTTGAAATCGCATCCAGAAGCTGACTCAACTCGGACTGGCTGCCGTCGTGTAACACATAGTCGTAGTAATCATCGAATGCGTTGATGTTGAGCGCCCGCATGCGCTTGCCGAGCCGGGCCGAGACCAGCGCCTGTTTATGCGCGGCCAAATGAATGCCGGCTTCCTTGTAAATCAGATCGGCAAACTGTTGAAATGTGCGATCATCGAGTCTTGCATAATCATTCATTTACCACCATTCCTTGCTATCGGGGCGGTTCCGCCATGATTTTGTCGATATCGAGCAGAATCCGGACAGCGTCTTCGGTTTTGGCCATGCCGAGGATAAACGAGGTTTCCACGCTGGTGTCAAAAGACGGGGCGGACTCGATTTCCCCGGCTGAAATCTCCAACACCTCGGAGACTTCGTCCACCACGATCCCCATGGTCACCGCGGCCTCTCCGGTGCTGACCTGAACCACGATGATGCAGGTCTTGCGCGAGACTTCCATCGATTCCATGTTAAAGCGCAGCCGCAAATCGATGACGGGAATAACCTTTCCCCGGAGATTGATAACGCCCTTGAGATGACACGCCGTGTTGGGAATCCGGGTAATGGTCTGCATCCCGATAATTTCCTGGACTTTTCGGATCTCCAGGCCATAGACCTCATCGCCCAGCAGAAAGGTCAAATACTTTCCGGCCACCGAGGACAAAGACTCCGGCGCCGAAACAGCCGCCCCGGCATTTTCCGTTTCATTCATTTTCCACTCCTCATCCATCACTCGACAGTCCAAAGTTCTGTCATTCCTGCGAAGGCAGGTCTCAGTTCAAGGCTTTCGCCGCAATCTATAACTCACCGATTATTCTGGATTCCCGCCTTCGCGGGAATGACTTCGAGAGACAAAGCGGGTTCTCCTTAAAATCAATAACTTAAACAAAACTTTTGACTGTCAAGATCCATCAGAACTTGCACCCCTTCCCTCTTGCCTTATCCCTTTCACCCCGTCGCCAGCTTGACCAATCCATTGACATCGATGATCAAGCCGGGGGTGCCGTCGGCCATGATGCTGGCCCCGGCGATGCCGTCGACGTCCTTTAAGCCTTCGCCCAGGTTCTTGATCACGGTCTGGTTCTGGCCCAGCAATTCATCGACCAACAGGGCAATCAGACGGCCGGCGTCCTCGATGACCACCACCAGCGCCTTTGTCGGCTCGGTCTGGGCATCTGCGACATTGAAAAGTCTTGCCAGCCGAAACAGCGGCAGCAGGCGGTTTCGGAAGGGAACGGTCTCGCCTTTCCCGGAAACCGTGGTGATCATCTCCGGGGTGGGCTGGAAGGATTCAATAATGGAAAGCAGCGGCAGGATATAGCGCTCCCGGCCCACCCGGACGATCATGCCGTCAATAATGGCCATGGTCAGCGGCAGAACCAGGGTAAACGTGGAGCCCTCCCCTTTTTTCGAAGCAATCCGGACATTGCCCCGCATGTTTTCAATGTTGCTTTTCACCACGTCCATGCCCACGCCCCGGCCGGAAACATCGGTCACCTGCTTGGCCGTTGAAAAACCGGGCTCGAAAATCAGCGCAAAAATCTCCTCATCGCTCATGTTCTCCGCACTGGAGACAATCCCGCGGTCGATGGCCTTGGCGGCAAGGGCATCCCGGTCCAGCCCCCGGCCGTCGTCGATGATATCGATGTGGATATTGCCGCCCTGGTGATAGGCGTTTAAAAGAATTTTGCCGGTGGGGTCCTTGCCGGCGGCCACCCGGTCGTCGACCGTCTCTTCAATGCCGTGGTCCACGGCATTTCGGATCATGTGCACCAGGGGATCGCCGAGTTTTTCCACCATGCCCTTGTCCAGCTCGGTCTCGCGGCCTTCCATGCTGAGTTCGATTTTCTTGCCGGATTTTTTGGCCAGGTCCCGGACCAGGCGCCCCATTTTCCGAAACGTGTTGTCAATGGGGATCAAGCGCATGGACATGCCCATGTCCTGGAGGCTGCGCGTAATTTTGGTCAATTGCCCCAGGTTTCGTTCCAGCTCCCGGGATTCGCCCTGCCGAAGCGCGGCCTCCTGGCTGACGATAGATTCCACGATCACCAGTTCACCGATGGTTTCCAGCAGCAGGTCGATGCGGTCGGCATCAATTTTCATGGTTTGCTTGACGGTCTTGCCGCCGCGGCCCGGGCCGCCGCCGCCGTTGCCCCCGCCGGCTTTTTCCGGCTCCGCGGCAGCTTCCGGTATCGCCCCGGCGGCGGCAAACGGATCGACTTCAGTGCCGTCGCTTTCGTCGGTATCTGAACTATCGGCGGTATCGGCCGGTTTTTTTCCGGCCGGCGCCCCTGTTTCGATCTGGCCGGAAAGCGCCTGCTGCAACTGCTCAAAAACAGCGGGCAACTGCGGATCTGGGACAAACATTTCCCCGGCGGCCAGCACGTTTTCCAGGTCCTTGGTCATGGTCTTTAACAGGTCCAGGGCATTGAAGGTGGCATCCACCACAAGCCCGTCAAACGGCAGGCGTTTCTTGCGGACCTCGTCGAGCAGGTTTTCGGCCTTGTGCGCGAGCACGGATATGGGGGTTAGCCCCAGAAACGAGGTGGTGCCCTTGATGGTGTGGAAGGCCCGGAAGATGGAAGCCGTGGCTTCCTCGTTTTCCGGATCGCTTTCAAGGGTCATCAGGTTTTCATCGGCCACCTCGAAATGCTCGTTGGTTTCGGAAACAAAATCAGCCGTTATTTCCGGATCTTCAATGACAACCGGGGACAAAAGCTCCGCGTATTCGTCATCTGCAGCCGCGGGATCTTCCGGTTCGCCCGCCGTTTGATCACCGGATGCAGCCGTCTTTTCTCCCCCGCCGTCAACGCCGTCTTTGCTTTCCGGACTGGCGGTCTCGTCTTCCTGGTTTTGGGCAGATGCCGGCTCAACAGCCTGGCCGTCTTTTATCCCATCTTGCTCCGGTGCCTGGAATGCGGCCAGCAGGTTGTCGGGCGAAGGGGGTTGGGTTCCGTGGCGGATCGCATCCATGGTCTGCTCAAACCAGTCCTTGAATTCCAGCAACAAATCGGCCTGCAGGTCTTCTCCGGCTTCCTGGATATAATCTTCCACCCGGTGGCAGACTTTTTCAATCCGGAACAGGCCGATGACACCGGCTTCCCCCTTGGCGGTGTGCAGCAGTCGCTTCAGCGCCTTTAAGACATCGGCATCCGCATTTTGTTCAAAGGACAGCACCAGTTCTTCCATTTCCGAGACAACGGCGTCCTGCTGGGCCAGATATTCCTCGAGGATCTCGTGGTCCACCACGGAAGTCAGGCAACTGGAACCGTCGTCTGTGGTGCCGTCGCTGGCAACCGGCCCGGTTTTCAGGCCGAAAGACTCCGGAAATTCGAGCTCGTCTTCCGCCAGGTCCTGGTTGGCCAGGGCCTGCAATGCGGAGATGGTCTGCTCCACTGCGGCGGCATCGTCGTCATTGATTCCCCCGCCGCTTTCGGCGCCCTTTTGCAGAAGTTTTTCCGAATACCGGGCCGCGGCGGCACATCGCGGAAAGGCCGCATCCAGATCTTGTGCAATGCCGGCAAAAGTCTTCATCAGGTTGTCTAAAACCGAAGCATCGGACAAATCCGCCACGACAAACTCTTCGGCAGTGTCTTCGACTACGCCCCGGACTGTGTTTTTGACTGTCTGGATTTCGCTCATAGGGTTTCCTGTTCTGTTTATAGGTATTTCCGGTATTTTTGCTGAATCACTTCCTTGTCTGCAGGGGTGACAATGATGTCGGTTGCCCCGTACTGGCGGGCCTTTAACACCATGGTGCGGGTCCATTCCGCACCGGCGACAATCAAGGGGCAGCCGTTTTGCAATGCCGAGCGGACCTTGATGGTTTTGGCAAGGCCCTGGTCATTGACCTGGTTGATCAATAAAAACACGCAGCAGGGATTTTGCCTGCTCAAGTGCTGCTTGAAATCGCTTTCAAAAGACAGTTTGCTCAGCTCCACATCCTGTTCGGTGATGCTGTCTTCCAGGATATCCGCCCCGGAAACATCTTCCCCGATAATTGAAATGATGCGCCGCTGCCGCCCGGCTTCAGCCGGACCGGCAGGGGTGTCATTTTTTTGTCCCGGGCCCGTTTTTTGACTTTGGCCGACTCCGGCAGCCGGCGCCGCCTGCTGTTTTTCCGGCGCCGCCGCTTCGGCGGCCTCCGGCCTGGCCATTCCCAGCAGATCAATGGGGAAAAACATTTCCAGGGGGCCGTACGTCTTGCCCCCCATCTGGATTTTCGTGGTCAGCAAGTAGTAATCGCCGGCCGGAAACGGGTCATCGCCGGCCGGATCGACCTGGGCCGGGACCAGGGGCTCAAGGCTTTCCTTTTTCAACCCGATGCCGAAGGGAAAGGCCTCCTTGAACTGGTTTGAATAGGTGCCGACCAGGATATTGCCCACTTCCCCGAAGGCATCGGCGATGTCGCCTTCGAACTTGCCCGCCTTTACCGTCTGGGCAATGGCATCGGCCGGCATCATCAGCAGCAGGCCGCCGAAATGGACCGCGTCCTTGAGCGGCAGCAGCAGGAAACCCTGGCCGGATTTTTCGCCTGTGATGCCGATCTTGGTCAGAATCTGCTTGCCTTTGGTCCGGGCCAGCAGTTCATGCTTTTTCCGGTACCGGGTCTGGGGCTCAATAAAGGCGATTTCCTCGCCCAGCAGGCCGCCGAGCTCTTCCTGGACGGGGTCCAGGCCTTCGAGTAAAATTTTATCCACAAATTCCGGGGCCAGTCCGGCGTCTTCGGGGGGCTCGGCCGGGGTGGCTGCGGCCGAGC
>JBNJEA010000225.1:0-3881 GCA_051745395.1 Thermodesulfobacteriota bacterium
TTACGTCATCGATTGCCGTTGACCGGCGGCTGTACGCCTACGACATTGCCGGCAGCATCGCCCACTGCAAGACGCTGGTCAAGGCCGGCATCCTCACCGAGGCGGAATCGGCGGAATTGATCAGGGGGCTGGAAATGGTCCGGTCGGAAATCGAGGCGGGTACCTTTGTATTTGTCGACCGGCTCGAAGACATCCACATGCACGTCGAAGACCGGCTGGCCGCCCACGTGGGCGATCTTTCGCGCAAGCTGCACACGGGACGCAGCCGAAACGATCAGATCGCCGTGGACGTGCGGCTGTATTTAAAGGACCAGGCCGAAAAGGTCATCGGTCAGCTCCACGCGTTTCGCCGGGCAATCGTTTCTTTGGCCGAAGAAAACATCGGCGTGGTCATTCCCGGCTATACCCACCTCCAGCGCGCCCAGCCGGTGCTGTTTTCTCATCACCTGATGGCGTATTACGAAATGTTTTGCCGGGATGCGCAGCGGTTTTCAGACGGCCTGGCCCGCATTGATGTCATGCCGCTGGGCAGTGCGGCCCTGGCCGGCACCACCTATCCCATCGACCGGCATTACACGGCCCGCCTGCTCGGGTTTTCCGAAATCTCCGAAAACAGCATCGACGCCGTATCCGACCGGGATTTCATGATGGAGTTTCTGTCGGCCGCCAGTATCTGCATGGTGCACCTGTCCCGGCTGTCCGAGGAACTGGTGATCTGGTCGTCTGCGGAATTTTCCTTTATCGAGCTGCCCGATGCCTTCTGCACCGGCAGCAGCATCATGCCCCAGAAGAAAAACCCGGATATCCCCGAAATCGTTCGCGGCAAGACCGGCCAGGTTTTCGGGAGCTTAACCGCTCTCCATACCTTGATGAAGTCCTTGCCGCTGGCCTATAACCGGGACATGCAGGAAGACAAGCCGCCCCTGATGGATGGCGTGGACACGCTGCGGGCCTGTTTGAACATCTACACGAAAATGATGCCCCACATCGCGGTCAAAGCCGATACCACGAAACAGGCGGCCAGTTGCGGCTATTTAAATGCCACGGACATGGCCGACTACCTGGTGGCAAAGGGTATGCCGTTTCGCCAGGCCCACAGCTGCGTCGGCAAGGCGGTCGCCTACGGGTTACATCAGGGCAAGGAACTCCACGAACTGGCCCTTTCTGAGTTACAGCAGTTTTCCGATACCATCGAATCCGATATTTACGCGGCGCTTTCCGTGGAGCAGGTCATTGACCGGCGCCGTTCCTACGGCGGGACGGCGACCGAAAATGTCGGCTCGGCCATTGATCGGGCGAAAAAGCGGCTGGATGCGGAAATGTCGTCGGGATGACAGGTTAGAGGACAGAGGACAGAGGACAGAGGACAGAGGTTTAAGGTCTGAGGTTTGTGGGTATGTGGTAGGCGGTAGACGGTGGCGCTGGAAAATGGGTATGGAGCGAGTCAGGAAAATTGCGGACAATGGGCGGTAGGGATATATATACGACAGGGGCGGGTTGGCAATGGCTGGTGATCTGCTGTGTATTGGCCCTTGTGGTATCGGCTTGCGGCAAAAAGGCGGATCCGGAAGTGCCCGGCCGCCGGGAACTGCCGACGGTAGAAAATGTAGGCGCAGACAAAGCAAACGGCGAGGTGGCCCTGTCCTGGTCTTTGCCGGATGCCGATGCCGCCGTCAACCGGGGCGTGGCCGGATTTTATGTTTACCGGGCCGTGATTTCCGAAACGATTGCCGGCTGTCCGACCTGTCCCGCCGATTATGAGCAGATCGGGGACGTGTCGTTGACGGGGGAAAAAACGGCGCAAAAGACCTGGCGCTACACGGATGATCCGCCGGAGGGATTTGCCTGTCGATACAAGGTCCGCTGTTATACGGGCGACGGTGCAACCGGCCCGGATTCCAACGTGGTGGAAGCCGTCGTACAGGAAGATCGGCAATGACTCATACGGCCTACATCGCCATTGGCGCCAACCTGGGCGACCGGATTGACAACTGCCGGCAGGGGGTGTCGCTGCTGGCTGCAGACAGCGACATTGACGTGACCGGGCATTCGGCATATTATTGGAGTGAACCGGTGGGATATTCCGATCAGCCCTGGTTTGTCAATGCGGTGTTTTCAATTGCCACCGCCTTGCCGCCGGATTCCCTGCTGGCGCGGCTGAAAAAGGCGGAACTTACCGCTGGCCGCACCGATACCGGGATTCGGTTCGGGCCGCGGATGCTGGATCTTGACATTCTTTTTTACAATGATATTGCCATGGATACGCCGGAACTCGTGATTCCGCATCCAAGGATGCAGCAAAGGGCCTTTGTTTTGCGCCCCCTTTGTGATCTGGCCCCGGATATGATACATCCGGTTTTCGGAATTTCGGTGGACCAACTCTGCCGGGATCTGCCGGCAGACGGGCCGCAGTGCCGCCGGGTGGCACAGGAGGCAGAGATCGAAAGCCCGGCCGGGGCTGCGCTTGATTATAGGGTTTTATAGCCGATACCGCATACACAGGGAAGAGAACCGATGAAGTTTTTTATTGATACGGCAAATACCGATGAAATAAGACAGGCAAGCGAAATGGGCATGGTCGACGGGGTGACCACCAATCCCACCCTGATTGCCAAAGAGGGCCGGAGCTTTTCGGAGGTAATCCGGGAAATCTGTGAAATCGTTGACGGGCCCATCAGCGCCGAGGCGGTCAGCCTGGATGCTGCCGGCATGATCAAAGAAGCCCGTGAGCTTTCGAAAATCCATAACAATATCGTGGTCAAGATCCCCATGACCATCGAGGGGGTAAAGGCGGTCCGGACGCTGGATAGCGAGGGCATTGCCACCAACGTTACCCTGGTGTTTTCCCCGCTGCAGGCCCTGATGGCGGCCAAGGCCGGCGCTGCCTATGTCAGCCCGTTTGTGGGCCGGCTGGATGATCTGTCCCAGGACGGCATGGAACTGGTGGAACAGATTGTGACCATATACGGCAATTACGGGTATGAAACCGAAATCATCGTGGCCAGCATCCGGCATCCGCTGCACGTGCAGCAGGCCGCCATGATGGGCGCCGATATCTCGACGATCCCGTTTTCGGTGATCAAAAAGCTCGCCGCCCATCCGCTGACCGACAGGGGCATCGACGCCTTTCTCGCGGACTGGGAAAAACGAAAAACGTAATCGACACCCGCGGCCTCCGAACCTTGAACCTTGAACCTTGCACCTTATGCCTTGCACCTTAAACCTTGCTTACACCTTACACCTTAAACCTTGACCCTTACACCTTTTTTTTAAACCGTAACCCAAGGACTTCCGGATGCTTGATTCGGCCTCGATCAAACAATATACCAAGGCGTTGCTGCACCCCAACAGCTTGACCCTGTATCGGGTGGCGGCGGTACCCCTGCTGATTGTTCTGCTGCTGTTTGACAACCGGCTTGCGGCATTTTTAGCCGCCCTGGTGTTTACGGCCGCCGCCATTACGGATTATTTTGACGGCTATTTTGCCCGCCGCTACGGACTGGTTTCCAACCTGGGCAAAATTCTGGATCCGCTGGCGGACAAAATGCTGGTCTCTTCGGCCTTTATCATGTTGATTCCCCTCGGCCGGGTGCCGGCCTGGATTGTCTGCATTATCATCGGCCGGGAACTGGCCGTAACGGGATTGCGCAATCTCATCAGTGAACACGGCGATGATGCCTCGGCTTCCATGCTGGGCAAATACAAGACCGGATTTCAGATCGGATGTTTGATCCCCCTGCTGATCCATTTTCAATACTTCGGGTTAAATTTCCACGACATCGGCAGTGTTTTGCTGGCAATCGCCCTTGCCATTACCGTCTGGTCCGGCGCCGATTATTTTATTCGGTTCTGGAAGTATATGGAGTATTGAATGTTGGTTT
>JBNJEA010000078.1:0-14588 GCA_051745395.1 Thermodesulfobacteriota bacterium
TATAAAAAAACGGCTTTCCCCGGCTCTCAATTCAGGTCCGGGAGTCAGCCGTATTCGGGTGAAATTTTCTCGTGACATGCATCTTTACTGCATAAACGAAGATATATAACCTGTTTTTATATTTAAAGTCAATGGCTTTGAAAATAAAAATATGTGGTTTTCCGGTTTGCGCCAGTAAAAGAGTAAGTTGTTGAGTTGTTTTTCAATTCTCGCGCAAAGCCGCCAAGAGCGCCAAGGAAGACTTGGAACCTTCGCGTCTTTGCGTCTTGGCGCGAGAAAATGCATTGGCTGTTACTGGAGTAAACCGGATAACCAAATAATAATCTCCAGCAAACAAGTTCTGTCAGCGCAGCCGGTAATTGCGCAGCCCCACATAAACCGTAAAAAGCAGCGGCACCAGCGCGGCCGCGCTGCCGGCGAAAAACGCCCCCCGGATGGCGGTGTCTTTGACAAACAGGGCGAAAAACGGCGGCGATACGGTCTGGCCCAGATAAATCAGGAGGGTGAAAACGGAAAGCACGCCCGCGCGAAGCTCGGTGGACACCAGGCCGGCGGCGGCCGCATTTAAGGTGGGCATCATGACCCCGAAGCCGAGCCCCCAGATGCCCATAAAAACCAACAGCAGCGGGTAGCTGCCCGAAAAGCCCGTCAGCAGATGGCTTAGTCCGCAGCAGAAAAAGCCCCATAAAATCCGCAGGGTTTCGGAAACACCGCTGAAGCGGCCCGCCTGGGACGCCGTGATGGCCGAAACCCCGGCGGCGGCCGAAATGGCCAGTCCCGAATGCAGGGTGGTCAAGTGAAACTGTTTAACAACCAGGATCGGCATGTAGACCACGATGCCGTAGAGCAGCACAAATCCCATGAAATTGGAGAAAAACAGCCAGATCGCCCGGGTGTTACCAATGGCGTAAAGGGCCTTGATCATGTAGCGCTGCGTCTTGGCCGCACCCGCCGGCTCCTGTAACTTGAAGGCCGCAAAAATGCCAAGCAAAATGGCCGCCGAATGGATGTAGAATGGCAGAAACCAAGCCATTGTGGCGATGGCGCCGGCAACAAAGGGCACCGTGGCGTTGGTCAGCCCCTGGACGGTGATCCGCCAGCCCATGGCCCGGCTTCGGTCCGGCTCCTCGTACATGTCCCCGATGGCGGCGACCACGGTATTTAGCATGCCGCCCACGCCGATACCCTGCAGCGCCCGCCAGACCAGCACCAGCCAGAACGACCGCGTAAAGGTGATTAACAGCCCGCCGGCGCCGAAAACAATGACGGCCGGCACGATCACGCGCTTTCTGCCGAACCGGTCGGCCACCGGGCCAAGCAGGGGCGTGGCCACCATGGCGGAAAAGGTGTAGGCGCTTAACGCCAGGCCGATGTTTTTGCTGGTGGCGCCGGAAAGTTCCATCATGGCGGGCAGAATCGGGCCCACCAGACTGCCGCCGGTGACGGCAAACATCACCACCGCCAGCAGAATCAGAAGGTTTGCGTCTTTCGGGGTGCGCATACGTTTCTTGTGAGAAAATCAGTACGGCCGGTTTTCATGGTGTCTTGAGCCGGAAAATGGATTGACAATGGTTCCACTATAATAAGATAATCCGGTAAAGTCAAAACAGCAGCGGTTGGAAACGATCCACAGGCAAACGGGGGAGGTACGGGTTGGAAAACCGGCATATCAAATGGCTCTATAGACAACTGCCGCAGCTCGAAGCAGCAGGTGTCATTACCGCAGACACGGCCGCAAGCATTCGCCGCCACTACGCGCGGCAAGACCGGCAGCCGAAAGCAGGCGTTGCCCTGGTTGTCTGCGGCGTGCTCGGCGCGCTTTTAATCGGCGGCGGCATTATTTTGCTGCTGGCCCACAACTGGCAGGAATTGGCTCGGCCGGGGCGAACCGTCGTGGCCATTGCCCCGCTGGTGATCGCCCATATCCTTGCCTTCTGGAGCACGGCGACCGGACGGACCCATATCGCGTGGCGCGAGGGGGTCGCCATATTTATGACCCTTTCCGTGGCCGCATCCATTGCGATCATCGGCCAGACCTACAACGTACCGGGCAACCTGGCCAGTTTTCTGTTGACCTGGATGCTGCTGACCGCCCCGGTGGTTTACCTGCTCCGGGCGGCCGGTGCGTGCGTGATTTATCTGGCGGGCATTACCGGATGGGCGGTCAGCGCGCAACTGCTCGGCGGCCAGGCGTTGCTGTTCTGGGTTTTGCTGGCACTGGTTTTGCCTTTTGTCTGGATCATTTCCCGCCATCGCTACACCACGGGCACGGCCCTTGTCGGATGGGCGCTTTCGGTCTGCGTCTGCATTGCCGCCGGCGTGACCATGGAAAGGGTGGTGCCGGGCCTTTGGATCGTGGTGTATGCCTCGCTTTTTGCGATTTTCTATCTCGTGGGCGGCTACTGGTTTGCCGATGCGCCCTCGGATTGGCAGCGGCCGTACTTTGTTACCGGAGCCTTCGGCATTGCGGGATTGTCCCTGCTGTTTACCTTTGCCATGCCGTGGGAAAACATCGGGTGGCATTCTTTTCGCCACGCCCCGGGCATTTTTGAGACCGCGGCGGTGTTTGATTACGCCGCAGCGGTTGTGCTGCCGGCCGCCGCCATCGCCCTTCTGGTCACCGCCGTCCGCCGGGGCGAAGCCGGGCGCCTGCTCTACGGGGTTATGCCGGTGCTGGCCGTTTTCGGCTTTTTGGCCGGTTTGCGGGGCTGGGCACCGGTCTGGCAGATGGCGGGGTTTAACCTCTACATGTTTGTCCTCGGGGCCGGCACCATTGCCGCCGGCATCGGCAAAAACCGCATGGCGATCGTAAACGGCGGGATGGTCGTGTTAAGCGCCCTGATCCTGGTCCGGTTTTTCGACACCGATCTCGGCCTGGCCGCCCGCGGCATGGCCTTTATCGCAATCGGCATCGGATTTCTGGCCGTCAACACCATCCTGGTCCGCAAACAGAAAAAGGGGGCCCATGCATAAGCGAAACTATATCCTGGCCGGCTTACTCGTGCTGGCCGCCGTCCACATCGGCGTTGCCGGGAGCATGATCTGGCGCCATGAACATACCCTCCAGACCGGGGATCGGTACCGGTTTCAAACCGAGCCGGTCGATCCCTATGATGCCTTCCGGGGACGCTACGTGGCATTGGATATCGATACCCGCATGCCTGCGGCCCGTCGTTTTGCCGTCGGCCAGACGGTTTATGCCGCCGTGGCCGAAAATAAAGACGGGTTTGCCGAGTTTTCGATGGCCCATGCCGCGCCGCCGGATGGGGCCTATATCCAGGCCGCGGTGAAACATTGGCGCGGGGGTGCCGTCGATATTCACAATCCGTTTGATCGCTATTACATGAACGAAGCCCTGGCCCCGGCCGCCGAACAGGCTTACCGGCGCCACAGCCGCCGCCAAAAACAAGATGCCTGGATTGCCGTGCGCATCCGGGACGGTTTTGCCGTCATCGAGGAATTATACATTGGCGATCGGCCCATTGCCCAATACCTGGCCGAAAAAACCGATGCCGATTAGGGGTTGATGTTTTTTTATTTGACCCATAACAGAGAGCGATTTCATGCAAACGTATTTTGACTGTCTGCCCTGTTTTTTCACCCAGGCGTTAAATGCCTGTCGATTCATGCAATTGACCGATCCGGAAACCAAGCGCATCCTCGATGCCGTCGCCGAGCGGATCAAAGACATTCCCATGCAAAGCGCGCCCCCGGAAACCGGCCGGCAGGTCTACCGAATCATTCGCGAGTATACCCGAAACCCGGATCCCTACAAGCAGGTCAAGCAGGAAAACACCGCCCGGGCCCTGTCCCTGTACCCGGCCATGAAGCAGATGGTCGATGCCGCCGAAGACCGGCTGCTTGCCGCGATTAAAATCGCCACCGCCGGCAATGTAATCGATTGCGGGGTGAATAAGCCCTATGAGATTGAAACCGAAATTGGGCAGATCATGCACAATGAGTTTGGCATCTTTGATGAATCCCCGTTCCGAAAGCACCTCCATCGTGCCGATCGGGTGCTCTACATCGGTGACAATGCCGGTGAATGCGTTTTTGACCGGGTATTGATCGAGGAATTGGAAAAACCGGTGATCTACGTGGTGCGCAGCCATCCCGTCATCAACGATGCCACCATCGAAGATGCCCTCGAAGCGGGTATTGACCGGGTGGCCCAAATCGTTTCCTCCGGCACCGATGCGCCGGGTACGGTTTTGTCCACCTGCACCGACGATTTTTTGGCCCTGTTTGAAAACTCGGATATAGTCATCAGCAAGGGACAGGGCAACTATGAAGCCCTGTCCGGCCAGGACCGGCCGGTTTTTTTTCTGCTCAAGGCCAAGTGCGGTGTGGTGGCCGCCGATCTGGACGTGCGGGAAGGGCAGATGGTGTTTAAAGGGCCAAACACGTGATCGATTCGGGCCCGAAGTTTTAGCGTAACATCCTGCAATTTCAGTTTTTATTTTTGGATTGACCCCCGTGGGATTTCATGTCACATAAACGGGGCGGGGTTTTAGATGATGAAAAAAAACGAAGGAAATAGTGACGCACTCAGGGAAAAAGCCTTAAAGATTCTTGAAAAAAAAGGCGTTCAGGATGAATCCCTCTACAGCGCCAGCCTGGAAGATCTGATCCAGGAGTTGAGCATTTACCAGATCGAGCTGGAACATCAGAATGATGAGCTGAAAAAAACCCAGGCCGAGCTGGAAGCCTCAAGAAACCGCCTGTTTGATCTGTATCACAACGCCCCTTCCGGATATGTGACCATTAACGACGATTACGTGGTTGAGGAAATTAACCTGACCGCCTGCAAAATGCTGGGCATGCCGCAATACAACAGCGTGGTCGGCCAGCGCTTTACCCGGTTTATCCGCCCCGAAGACCAGGATGCATACTATTTTCATTTCAAAAAATGCCTGAAAGAACAATCCCCGCAGCTGTGCGAACTGCGTTTGATCGCAAAAGACCGGCGGTCCTTCCTTGTCGTACGCCTGGAAAGCGTCAAAGATACTGCTGCATCCGACAATGACCGCAAAAAGATCCGAAGCTCCATTATTGATATCACAAGGGCCAAAGAAGCCGAAGCTGTCGCCTCGGAAAACCAGCGGCGCTTTGTGGAAACCGTGGATCTGCTCCCGGACGCGGTTTTTGAAACCGACCGGGCACTGAACATCATCTATGCCAACCGCGCCATGACCCAACTTTTCGACTTTTCGGCCGAAGATATCGAAAGGGGGATAAAATGCCTGTCGCTTTTTTATCCCGACGATGTGGATGCGGCCCGGCAGCGGATTGAAAGCATTTATTCGGGCGGCGTTTTCGCCCCGGCGGAATACCGGTTTGTGAAAAAAGACGGCACGGTCATCGACGCGCTGTTCAACGATTCGGCCATCATAAAAAACGGCGATTTCAGTGGCCTCCGGGTCAGCATCACCGATTTGTCCGAATTAAAACGGCTGCGCCGGGCGGCCGAACGGGCGGAAAAAATTGAGTCCATCGGCATGCTTGCGGGCAATATCGCCCACGAGTTCAACAACTTGTTCATGGTCCTGTACGGCAACTTAAGCATGGCGAAAGAAGAGCTTTCGCCCGATCATGGGGCCTATGAATGGGTGGCGGCAGCCGAGCAATCGATTTCCACGGCCAGAGAGCTCAGCGGACGGCTGTTGACTTTTTCCCGCGGCGGCGATCCCTTGATCCGGTGCATTGACCCCGGTGATATGGTCGCCGAGGCCATTGACGCCGCCATTGGGGATGGACGTGTCGAGGTCATCATGAATGGTGGCCAAAAGTCCTGGCCGGTCTATGCCGATGCAGACCAGTTGCGCCAGGTGGTTTTTCAACTGGCCGCCAACGCGGCCCAGGCCATGCCCGCGGGCGGACGGCTGTGGGTTTCGCTGGAAAATCTCCGGGTTTCCGGGGATGCCGCCTCTGTGGTGCCGAGCGGGTATTATGTCCGGATGGTCTTTACCGATGAAGGGCCGGGGATTTCCGGGCCGGATCTGGACCGGGTCTTTGATCCGTATTTCACGACAAAACAGGGAGCGGTGGGCCTTGGCCTTTCCATTGCCCATTCCATCATTACCCGGCATGCCGGCCATATAGATGTCCGGTCAAAGCCGGGCGAAGGTTGCGAGTTCATTGTTTATCTCCCCTCGGGCCCGCTTTTTCCGGAAAACGCCGCCGCGGCAGCAGATGCCGGGGGTGCGGAAAATAACAGCGGGCAAACGGGCTGCCGGATGCTTGTCATGGACGATGATTCTTCCGTGCAGCGGGTTTCAAAGAAAATGTTTGAGACCCAGGGCTGTTCGGTATGCCTGGCCAATGACGGCGAACAGGCCATTGCCATCTACCGTGAAGCCTTTGAAAACGGCACGGGCTTTGATGCCGTCATCCTGGACTTGACAGTGCCCGCCGGGATGGGCGGAAAAGAGGCCGTCAAACACATCAAAGCAATAAATCCGGCAAGCAAAGTCATTGTTTCAAGCGGTTATACCGCCGATCCGGTCCTGGCCGACTACAGGGCATACGGATTTGACGATGCCATTGAAAAACCCTACCAACTGGCCAATCTAAAAGCGCTGCTGGCCCGGATCAACGATGCAAAAAGCCAATGAAACACGGATAACCTCCCATGGACAGCAATCCTGCAAACAGCGAAAAAGCCGCTGAAAAACCCGAAACGGGCAACGGCGCCGAAAATGCCGGGGATGCCACTTTTCCGATTGTCGGGCTCGGTGCTTCGGCCGGGGGGCTGGAGGCGCTGCAGGCATTTTTTGAAATACTGCCGGACAACCTCGGGGCGGCCTACGTGATCATCCAGCACCTGTCGCCGGATTACAAAAGCCTCATGGATGAACTGCTGGCCCGGGTGACAAAGCTGCCCATCCATATTGTCGCCGACGGCATGCGGGTCAAGCCGGACAATATTTACCTGATCCCGCCGAAAAACAACATGACGATTTTCCATGACAAACTGTTTTTAACCCGCCAGCGGGAAGACCGGGTGCTGAATCTGCCCATAGATGTTTTTTTGCGCTCTTTGGCAAAGGACAAGGAAAAGGATGCCGTGGGCGTGATTTTTTCGGGCACCGGCACCGACGGCACCTTGGGCATCCGCGCGATCAAGGAATACGGCGGCATGGTCATGGCCCAGGACAGCCGCTCGGCCAAATTCGACGGCATGCCTCAGAGCGCCATTGCCACGGGCATTGTCGACTACATTTTGCCGCCTGAAAAGATGCCCATCGAGCTCAAGAACTATTTCAAGCACCCTTTTATCCGGAAGGCCGAGGATATCGAGGTTGAAATCTCCAAGGACAAGGATTACCTGTCCAAGATTATATCCATTATTCGCGACAGGAAGGGCACGGACTTTTACAACTACAAGCAGGCCACCATTATCCGTCGGCTTGAAAAACGCATCGGCATCAACCAGTTTGTCAGTCTCGATGACTACATCCACTTTCTTCAATATGACAACAATGAAGTCAACCTGCTCTACAAAGAGCTTTTAATCGGTGTCACCAGTTTTTTCAGGGAAAAAGATGCCTACGCCCAGCTTCGGGAAAAGGTGCTGCCGAAAATTTTCCAAAGCGATGAGGGCCGGCCCCGGCTCCGTATCTGGTGCATCGGCTGTTCCACCGGGGAAGAGGCCTACAGCCTTGCCATTTTGTGCAAGGAATACATGGAATCCCACCATGTGTATGCCGATATCAAAATTTTTGCCACCGATATCGACCATGATTCCATAGAGATTGCCGGTGCAGGCATTTACCCGGAAAGTATCGCCTCCGATGTTTCTGCCGAAAGGCTGAGCAAATACTTCACGACAACGGAGAAAGGGCTTCAGGTCAATGAGGCCATCCGCCGGATGGTGGTCTTTGCCAAACACGATATTCTACAGGATCCGCCTTTTTCCAAGATTGATCTGATCTCCTGCCGCAACATGCTGATTTACTTCAATACCGAAGCCCAGCAGAAGGTCCTGGCCAAGCTTTATTATTCTCTTCACGACAAGGGGTTTTTGTTTCTCGGAAGCAGTGAATCCATCGGAAATTTAAGCGAGGGGTTTGCCACCGTGGCCCAGAAGTGGAAAATATATCAGTATATCCCCGGTTATCGGTCCACGATGAAAGACCCCATCATGCTGGCCACCGACCTGGAAAAACCGCTGCGCGACACCCGGCAGCGACGCCACCTGCCCGGCGGCCGGGCAAAGCCGAAAACCGAGTTCGGCGAATCTGTATTCGAAAACCTGCTTAAGGATTTTATCCCGCCATCGGTGATTATCGACGGCAATTACGACATTATTTACACGCTCCATGACGTCAGCGCCTATCTCCGGATCCCCAGCGGCCGGATGAGTGTCAATATCATGGAGATGCTTTCCGACGAGATGACCATTGCCCTGCGAAGCCTTTTGCGGCGGGCCCGACAGGAAAAAAGCCGGGTGACGTTTACCAACGTCTTTGTCGACGGACAGCGCGAAAAAGCCATCGATCTAAGCGTCCGGATGTCGGAAGAGCCAAAAAACCAGGCGGTCAACTACCTCGTCAGTTTCCTGGAACCGGATGCAGACAGCGCGCAGCCGGCCAGCACGGTGGAGTCCCAGGATTTCGACTCCCGCTACCAGGAACGCATCGTCGAGCTGGAAAAGGAACTTCATGCCAAACAGGAAAGCCTCCAGGCCACCGTGGAGGAACTCGAAACCTCCAACGAGGAGCTGCAAACCTCCAACGAGGAACTCGTGGCATCCAACGAGGAACTGCAGAGCACCAATGAGGAGCTGCAGTCGGTCAACGAAGAACTGTATACCATCAATTCGGAATACCAGGACAAAATCCAGGAGCTGTCCGAATTAAACAACGATGTCAACAACCTGCTCGTCAATACCGGCATCGGCGCCTTGTTTTTGGACCGGGGGCGCAAAATCCGCAAGTTTACCCGGGTGGTCGGCGATATCACCAGCATCCGGGAGGCAGATGTCGGCCGGCCCATAGAGGACCTGGCCACTGCAAATATTTACGACGGATTTTATTCGGATATTGAAGCGGTGTTTGAGACCCTCGGGTCCAAGGAACGCGAAATCCGGGACGCGAAAGGCAACTGGTACCTGCTGCGGATGCTGCCCTACCGGACGGAAGAAAACGCGGTGGACGGCATTATTGTTACGTTTATCAACATCAATCCCTTAAAAGCCATTGAGAAAAAGGCACAAAGCCTGGATGAAAAACTGGGCCGGGCCCTGGATATCGGGCAGATGGCCTGGTGGGACTGGTTTTACCCGGACAACCGGTTTGCTTTCAGCGAGAAATTGCCGGCGATGGTGGGCTACCACGCCGACGATATCGGCCGCCGCTACGAGGATTGGACCGCTCTGCTCCATCCGGAGGACCGGTCGCGGGTCAATGCGGCCATGCAGGACCTTTTAAACGGCAAAATCGAGTTTTATGACGTAAAGTACCGCTTGAAAGCCAAAGATGCCGGCTACATCTGGTTCCGGGACCGCGGCGGTGTGGTCGAGCGCGACAACAAAAATCAGCCGTTGCATCTTGCCGGCATCGTGGCCAATATCAACCGGGAAAAGTGGCTGGAGGAGCAACGCGACAAAAGCTACGAGGTCATCTATAAAAGCCTGGATTACAGCCCGGTGGCCAAGACAGTGGTCGACCGGGAAGGGGCGATCACCTTTGCCAACAAGAAGGCTGAGACGCTGTTCGGCGTCAGCGGGGAACAAATCAGCAAGCGGACCTATGACGACGACCAGTGGCAGATCGTCGATTCTGACGGCCAACCGATCCCGCCGGAAAACCTGCCTTTTGCCATGGTGATGCGGACCGGCGAGCCGGTCTATGACTGCCGGCATTATATTGCCCGCGACGGCAGGGAAACGGTACTGCTTTCCATCAGCGGAGCCCCGATACTCGATGAAACCGGGGATGTGATTTCGGTTGTCTTTACACTTGTAGACATTACCAGGAAAAACGAGCAGGAAAAAGCCCTGCGGCAGAGCGAGGAAAACTACCGGAGCCTGTTTAACTCCAGCCGGGACGCCATTCTCGTGGCCGATACCCAGCGCCGGATTGTGGATGCCAACCCGGCCCTTGAAGCCCTTTTCGGCTACAGCCTCGACGAGCTCAAGGGCAAAAGTACCGCCTGTCTCTACGCCGAGCAAAACGAGTATTCGCAAATGGGCGATCAGCTCAAGCGAGCCGGCAATCCGTCCGGTTTTGTCAAGACTGTCCGGTACCGGAAAAAGAATAACGAAACCTTTGCCGGTGAAACCAGCGCGTTTCATTTAAAGGACGCAGACGGCCACATCAGGGCCTATGTAGGGCTGATCCGGCCGAAAAATCCGTAAAAATTCTTTTTGGGTTTCCGATTCGTCGGGTTATTTTTTTATTCTCGCGCAAAGCCGCCAAGAGCGCCAAGGATGGCTTGGAAACTTTATAAACAAAAACCTGTTTTTGTTCCGGTTTTGGCGGCCCCAATGGCTGAATTCAGCACAAGAGAATATGAGGCTGCAGTTATGCCAAATCACGATGCAGCATCCGTGTTAAAGTACCAAAAGCAGCAGGGCGCCCGGATTATGGGATGTTTTCCACTTTATCCGCCGGTGGCGCTTTTTGCGGCCATGGATTTGCTGCCGGTAGTTTTGTGGGGGCTTAAAAGCGCCGTGCCCACCTTCGGGCAATCCGACAAGCATGTCCAGCCCTATGCATGCGCGGTGGGCCGGGAATTGATGCAGTTTGTGCTCTCTGAAAACGGTACGCTGATAGACGGTATTTTTTCGTACAATGCCTGCGACACCCTGCGCAATTTCCCGGAGATCGTGGCCTCGGCAAACGCTGCGGCCGGCCGGGATATCGCGATGCTGCACATGCACGTCCCCCAGGTCAGCCCGGTCAACCAGGTCGATGGGGGGCGGGCCTATCCGGCGCGCTACCTTGAAAGTGAAATCCGCCGCGTGATCGAAGGGGTGGAAAACGCCTTTGATACAAGGTTTTCACCGGAGAAGTTTTTGCGGGCCACCCAGCGGTATGCAAAAGTGCGGGCCCTGTGCCGGCGGGCCGAATCCCTGGTGGCGAAAGGGGCGCTTTCTTTCGGGGTCTTTTGCCGGGTGGTGCTGGCGGGCTATTTTCTGCCCGCGGATGAACAGGTCAAATCGCTCGAAGTCTTGATCGCAAAGGCGGATACGGCCGGCGCCGCCGAAGCCGCTCCCGTGATGATCTCCGGGATCATGCCGCCGCCGCCGGCGGTGGTCGGCGCCATGGAAGGCGCCGGTCTGCGCGTGGCGGCCAACGACATTGCCAGCCTGTGGCGGTCTTACGGCTACAGTCCGGCCGCCACCGACGATCCAGTGGCCCATTATACGGATTTTTTTAAAAACCGGCCGCCGTGTTCCACGCTGCTGTACCAGTCCGATGACCGGGTAACGCGCTTTTTGCAGCGGGTTTCCGATACCGGCGCCCGGGGTGTGATTTTTTGCGGCGAAAAGTTCTGCGAGTATGAGTACTTTGAATACCCGTATATGGAAAAGCGGTTGAAGGCCATGGGCGTGCCGTCGCTGTTTCTGGAGTTCGCAGGCGGCGACGACGAAAATGTCGATGCCCAGGGCACCCGGGTGGCGGCTTTTGCGGAAATGCTTGAATAGTGCCCGAACGAAAAATCCTGGTTTTCGTCCGGGCACGAAATCGCCCTTTGCGATGGAATAAGGAGGCGGCCCCATGGGCGGTCAGACAAAAACGTATGGGGGAAAAAACCTTTCCAAAATCATGGCCGAAGGCTACATGGGCCTGCACGAAAAAGCGCAGCAGGGGGCGTTTTGCGTGTGGATCGCCATCAACGTGCCGGCCGAGATTTTTTCCGGCTTTGAAAACGTCGTCTACGCGGTGCCCGAAAGCCATTCGGCCATGTGCGCCGGCAAGGGCGTCGGGGCCGTTTTGTGTGAAACCGCCGAAAACATGGGCTATTCCACAGACCTTTGCAGCTATGCCCGCATCGATATCGGAAGTCTCGCCGAAGGCGGCAAGCACTCGCCTGTCTACGGCCTGCCCAAACCCGACCTGCTGGTATCCAACAACAACAACTGCGCCCTGCTGGCCAAGTGGTTCGACGTCCACCACCGGCAACTCGACGTGCCCCATTTCATCATGGACGTGCCCTTCTGCTACGGCCCGCAGCAGGAAAAAGACCGGCAATACATTATTGACCAGGTCCATGAGCTGATCGAAACCATCGAAGGCTTAAGCGGCCAGACCTTTGATGCCGACGCGTTTTACGACGCAGTGGGCTATACTGCCGGAGGCCTTGGCCACTGGAAGCGTTTTTTGGACTGCGCCCGGCACAAGCCCTCGGCGATTACCGCATTTGATTCCTTCGTGCACATGGCGCCGTTTCTGACCCTGCGGGGTACGCCGGAAATGGCGCGTCATTTCAAAATCCTGGCCGATGAGGCCGAAGCCCGCATTGACACCGGCGATTTTCCCGTGCCCAATGAAAAATACCGGCTGTTCTGGGACAACATCGCCCCCTGGCATCACCTTAGGAAAATCCCGACGCGCCTGGCCGAAGCCGGCGCCAACATCGTGGGCGCCTCTTATACCTCGTGCATGGGAACGGTGGAAGGGTCTTTCGCGTTGTATCCCTGGGACGGCGGCGATGGTTTTGCCTACATCGCCCGTACCATGAACGCCTACATGTGTCCCCACGGCATGACGCTTCGAACCCAAGCCATGAAAGAAGCCATTGGAGATCTGGCCATCGACGGGGTCATTTTTGCCTCCAACCGGTCGTGCAAACCCTACTCGATCACCCAGATGGATCAGCAGAAGCATATCAGTGATCATTTCAACGTTCCCGCCGTCATGATCGAAATGGATCATGCCGACGCGCGCAAATTTAACGAAGAAAGCGCTTTTTTACGGATCGAAGCCCTTATAGAGCGTATCGAAGCGCAGAAAGGAAAGTGAAGGCACCGAATGAACGAGATACCGAAAAAAGTCAAGCAATGGATCGAACAAGGCCGGGATCCCCGCAGCGCCCACTGGCAGGCCGGGCTTGAATCGATATTAAACGTCGTTGCCCCGTACCTGGTGCCCGGCAAGTTGACCCCGGTGGCGGCCCTGGATGCAGATGAAACGGCTGTATTTCGTGAGGCCCAGCAGGTCGTGGATCTAAGCCCCGACATACACGCGGCGTTTTTGCCGCCGTCGATTGCCGGTAAAATCATCCCGCCGGAATCGGCGGCCGAGTTGGAGCGCATCGATCCGGAAAAGCCGTCCTATAAACTTCTGTTGGCAAGACCCGGCGAGGATATCCGGATCGCCTGCGCCGAAGTATCGGATCAGGCGAAAAAGCCGGGCGTGGATATATTCCAGTCCGGCGCGCTGCTGGGCACCTATGATTTCGAAGACCGCCAGGAATATATGGCCGCGTTAAACCGGATCGTACGGGCCCATATCTGGGAAAAAGATAACTGGAAGCCGGGGGATTACAAGCGATATACCGTCAACTGGTTTGAACGGGTGGTGGATGCAAATACGGCCGGGGTCTGCGTGGCAGAGGATTTTTCCTTTTTTCATACGCCCACCTTGATCAAAAGCAACCGGATCGATGCGATTTTTACCCTGATTTTCGAATTTTTTCTCCGCCGGGCCGATCATCCGGACGAGGCCTTCGAGGAAAAGCTGGCATCGATTCGAAAAATGGCCGATGCCGAGACCAGAAAAGCCCAGTTCAAGGCACTTGCGGAAAAGACGGTGCTGCAGTTGCTGACGCTGATGGACGAGCTCGAGCTGGTGGATTTCGAATCTTTTTCGGAAAAAGAACGCCGGCAGTTTTCCCACGAGTCGGAAAGGGCGGTGCAGAAACTGGTCAACCGGATGGGGTCGGACTGACGGGTGTTATTCGCAGCGGTCCATGATTTCGCTTAGTTTCTGCGACAATTGCTCCAAGTTGAAGGGTTTCTGAATAAATCCGCTGGCGCCTTCCTGCAGGATGTTCTGGAGTTCTTCGTTTAGGCTGTAGCCGCTGGAGATCAGCACGCAAACCGCCGGATCGATTTCCTTGAGGCGGCGGAAGGTCTCGGCGCCCCCCATTTCCGGCATGGTGAAATCCAGGATGACCAGATCGATTTCATCGCTTTTTTCGGCCACGATGGCGGCGGCCTGTTTGCCGCTGTCGGCCAGCAGAATCCGGTGTCCCAGTCCCGCGAGCAGTTCCTCGCCGACTTCGCGGATCATCTCCTCGTCGTCGACTAAAAGAATCGTTTCCGTGCCGGTGCGGACGGCGTTTTTCCGGGCGGGCGGTGATGTGTGTTGCTGCCGTGCGGCATTTGAGGCCGGCAGGTACACATAGAAGGTCGTGCCTTCATTGATTTGGCTCGATACTTCAATAAAGCCGTTGTGGTTTTTGACAATGCCGTAGACGGAAGCCAAGCCGAGGCCGGTGCCCCGTTCCTTGTTTTTCGTGGTAAAAAACGGGTCAAAGGCCCGCTGCTTTGTCGCCTCATCCATGCCCACGCCGTTGTCGGTCACCGAAAAGCAGACATAGGGCCCGAATCGAGAATAATCGTATCGCCGCTCTCC
>JBNJEA010000226.1:0-3845 GCA_051745395.1 Thermodesulfobacteriota bacterium
CTGGTGTCCGGCAGCCTTTTGGCCCGCGGGCAGCGCCAGGAAAACCTCCCACCCTCTTCTTTCCTACCCCTCCGGCACAATCCGGCTGTCGCCCGGCAGCATGTTGGCGTCGGCCTCTATGGTGACCGAGATTTTGCGCCGTACTTCGAGGTCCAGGATTTCGCGTTTTTTGCGATTCAACAGGTAATTGGCCACCTTCGGCGGCACGTAGCCCTTGACGGTGGTGGTGCCGTTTTTCATGGTCTCGAGCCGAAGCCGTCGGAGAAAGCTCAGGCCCAGCGACTCCACCGACTGGGTAACGCCTTTGCCCTGGCAATACGGGCAGGTCTCAAAATTGATAAACTGGATCGACGGCCGGATGCGCTGGCGCGACATTTCCAGCAGGCCGAACTGGGAAATCCGGCCGACCTTGGAGCGGGCCTTGTCGAACTTGAGCTGGTTTTTCAACGCGCGCTCCACATTCAACTTGTGTTTCTGGTCCCGCATGTCGATAAAATCGATCACGATAAGGCCGCCAAAGTCGCGCAGCCGCAACTGGCGGGCGATTTCCTCGGCAGCCTCGACATTGGTCTGGTAAGCCGTCGCCTCGATGGAGCTTTTCTGGGTGGCCTTGCCCGAATTGACATCAATGGAGACCATGGCCTCGGTCTGCTCGATGACAACTGAGCCGCCGGATTTTAATTTCACCCGGTTTTCAAATATCGAGGCGATCTGCTCTTCGAGCTGATACTTGGTAAAAATCGGCTTGTCGGACTGGTGCCGCTTCACGATTTTTTTGTGCTGCGGCGAAATGATCTGGATAAACTCCTTGGCGGACTGATAAATCGCATCATCATCGACTAAGATCTCGTTGACATCCGGGGAAAACGAATCCCGGATCACGCGGACGGCAATGTTTCGGTCCTTGTACAGCAGGGCCGGCGGCTTTTCATTGACCGCTTTTTTCTTGATGTTTTTCCACAGCCGCATGAGGTAGCGCACATCCTTGGACAGCGTCGTCTTGGTGCAGCCCTGGCCCGCGGTGCGAACGATAATGCCGTAATCCTCGGAAATCTTGAGATTGTCCAGGATCTCCTTGATCCGCTTGCGCTCGTTTTCGTCTGCGATTTTGCGCGACACGCCCCGGTTTTTATTGCCCGGCATCAAAACGGTATTGCGGCCCGGCAGCGAAATGTAGGTGGTCAACCCGGCGCCCTTGTCCATGATCGGGTCGTTGGTGACCTGCACCATCAGCTCCTGGCCCCGCTTGATGATGTTTTTCAGCGACTGGCCGCCGGAGGGATCGTCGTGGAAGTAATCCGGATGGATTTCCTGTTTTTGGAGAAAGCCGTTTTTTTCGGCGCCGTAATCGACAAACACGGCCTGCAGGCTCGGCTCCACCCGGGAGACGGTGCCCTTGTAAATGTTGCCCTGCGTGATTTCCCGGGCCGTGGTCTCAATGTAAAATTCCTCGAGCCGGTTTTCCGTTACCTTGGCAATGCGGCATTCCTCCGGGTCCACCGCGTTGATGAGTATTTTGCTGGTCATAGAATAAATGTCCTCGAAAAGAGGGTTGGGGTTTAGGGTTTTGGGTGTAAGGTATAAGGTTCAGGGTTTAAGGTGCAAGGTGCATGGTTCAGGGTTTAAGGTTTAAGGTTCAAGGTTTAAGGTGTAAGGTTTTATAAGCAATTACGATAAGTTTGTTGTTTCTGATAAATAGGAGATCGGCCATTACAAGTCAAATGATTTCTGGCACATTGGGGCGCTCCATGCTTGATATTTGTTCAAGACTATGGCATGAAAATCGGATAACATAGATTTTCTCCCGGGGCCATGGTTGCCTGCAATGCCCTGGTTTTCAGAGCAACTTCACTGTCTCTCGACAGTCCAAAATTCTGTCATTCCTGCGAAGGCAGGAATCTATAACTCACCGATTATTCTGGATTGCGGCTAAAGCCTTGAACTGAGACCCGCCTTCGCGGGAATGACTTCGAGAGACAATGCGGTTTCTCATTAAAATCAACAACTTAAACAGAACATCGGACTGTCGAGATTGTCTTTCGAAGTGTCGGAATTATTTCAGCTCATTGTATCATTCGGAAAAAAAAGGAACGGCCGTACACCATGGACCAACGCTACCATCCCAAAACCGTCGAAACCAAGTGGCAAAACGTCTGGGAAGAAAACAAGCAGTTCGCGGTCGACCCGGACCCGGGCCGTGAAAAATATTACCTGCTGGAAATGTTTCCCTATCCCTCGGGCCGGATTCATATCGGCCACGTGAGAAACTATACCATCGGTGATGTCATCGCGCGCTACAAGCGGTTGTGCGGCTACAACGTGCTGCATCCCATGGGCTGGGACGCCTTTGGCATGCCGGCGGAAAACGCCGCCATTGACAACAATACCCACCCGGCGACATGGACCTACGAAAACATTGCCGCCATGCGCCGCCAGCTCAAGCGGCTCGGTTTTTCCTATGACTGGGATCGCGAAATCGCCACCTGCGCGCCGGAATACTACAAGTGGGAGCAGTGGCTGTTTATCCAGATGTATAAAAAGGGCATGGTCTACCGGGGCGAATCCTTTGTCAACTGGTGTCAGCGATGTCAGACCGTGCTGGCCAACGAGCAGGTCGAAGGCGGCGACTGCTGGCGCTGCGGCGAGGCCGTGGAGCAGAAAAAGCTCTGGCAATGGTTTTTCAAAATCACCGATTATGCCGAAGACCTGCTCCAATACTGCGATAAACTCCCCGGCTGGCCGGAAAAGGTCACCACCATGCAGAAAAACTGGATCGGCAAAAGCACCGGCGCGGAAATCGATTTTCCGGTCGCCGGCGCCGACGAGACCATCCGGGTGTTCACCACCCGGCCGGATACGATTTTCGGCGCCACCTTCATGGTGCTGGCCCCGGAACACCCGTTGGTGGAAAAACTGACCGCCGGCACGGAGCAGGCCGATGCGGTGGCCGCGTTTGTCGATAAAATGGCCCGGGAAAGCCACACCGACCGGATGATGGAAAACTACGAAAAACAAGGCGTGTTTACCGGCGCCTGGTGCGAAAACCCGGTCAACAACCGGCGCATCCCGATCTATATCGCCAATTTCGCCCTCATGGAATACGGCACCGGCGCGGTCATGTCCGTGCCCGCCCACGACCAGCGCGATTTTGAATTTGCGCAAAAATACGGCCTGGAAATCATTCCGGTTATCAAGCCCGAAGATGCCGATATTGCCGAAGTCGCCCGCGCCGAAGCCTACACCGGCGAAGGCGTGATGGTCCACTCCGGCTCATTTGACGGCATGGCCAACACCGACGGCAAAGAAGCGCTCATTTCCTATTTCGAAAAACACGGCATCGGCAAACGGGCCATCAGCTACCGGCTGCGGGACTGGGGCATCTCCCGGCAGCGCTACTGGGGCGCGCCGGTGCCCATGATTCACTGCGACAAATGCGGCACCGTGCCGGTGCCCGAATCGGAGCTGCCGGTCGAGCTGCCGGAAAACGTGGATCTGCTCGAAGGCGGCCGCTCGCCGCTGGCCTCGCTGGAATCGTTTGTCAACACCACCTGCCCGGCATGCGGCGGCGCGGCGCAGCGGGAAACCGACACCATGGACACCTTCGTGGAATCGTCGTGGTATTTTGAGCGCTACTGCAGCCCGCACTATGATGCCGGCATGTTCGACCCGGCGGCCGTGGCGTACTGGATGCCGGTGGACCAGTACATCGGCGGCGTGGAGCACGCGGTGATGCACCTGCTTTATTCCCGCTACTTTACCCGGGTATTGCACGACCTGGGGCTGGTGGATTTCAAGGAGCCCTTCACCCGGCTGCTGACCCAGGGCATGGTCTGCAAGGAAACCGT
>JBNJEA010000079.1:0-14481 GCA_051745395.1 Thermodesulfobacteriota bacterium
TTTCCTTTTTGTTTATCTGACCTATTCAGCCTTCATTTTACCGGAACTTAAAACCGTTATTGCTGCAATTGCATTCTTTGGGCTTTTCGTCTTTTTTGCTTTTCCCGTCTTAAAAAACCAAATCATTGAAGTGACGAATAAAAGCATTATTCTTTACAACTTCGGGTATGGCATCGAACTAAAACCGGATGATCTCTACAAAGTTATAAAAAGAAAAGGTCGCATTTCGTCTTACCGATTCCAGCGTGGGGGTTACCGTTTTCAGATTTCACCCTCTGGCTATTATAATGCCGAAAAACTCCAGGAATTGTTCGATAAATTGTTTGATAAAATTTGTCATTATGACCGGAAAACTTACCAAATCAAAGAACAACTCGATTAAACGGGAAAGGATTTGAAATAAAAGAAATTTGGAATCGGTCGGCAATTCTTGTTCTGCCAAAAAAGCCCTTCAGGGAATGGGCACGGCAATGTAACGAGTTGACGGAAGAAGAGCTTGAAAGCAGATTAAATGAAAGGCATAATCACTGAGCGATGGATTTTATGGCTCAAAAAAATAGCGGTGCCATTACGACACCGCCCTGGAGTCATTTTTTGCTTCGATTCAATTATTTCTGCAACGTCTGAATCATTTCCTCGGCCTAGTCCAATGTGGCGACGGGGTTTACCTTGAAAGTGACAAACGGTACATACTGTTGCAGGTTGTTCATAACATCGAGCTCGGAGCCTTCCATAATGGCGTATCCGCTTGCTTCACAGACAAATGTTCCCCAATCCCTTGTCAGTCCCTTCTCCATGTTCTGGCGAATCAGGGCCGCCATCATCTTCCAGCCCTGCCCTCTTTCTTTTCGATCCACGGAAATCCTTGATTTATCGATTTCCCAAAGCACCAGAAATCTCATGGCAATGCCTCCTGTTGCTAAAGAATATATTTTGGTGGCCACCAAGGTCATGCTTTTCAAAGCTTAAATAATTGGATTCAGGTTGGTGTTATCTTAACCCAGACCAACCAGTTTCAGGGCATCCCGGGCCTCCATCCAGTGGCTTATAGAAGTGGACTCGGGCGTCAAGGCTCCTAGCCCCTGCAGAAATATGCAGATCCCTGCAGGGGCAAATACCGGCAATTTCAAAATCTCCTTATTCACGGGGCACCCATTTATATTTCGTTGCATAAGCAGCATCGTCATCGATGCAGCGGACATGGGATCCACCACCATCCGTTGCGTGCGTTGCGTGCCATAAAAAAAACCGGACTCCCCTATAAAGGCAGTCCGGCGATCTCAAAACATCGTCAACGCGATAACAAAAGCACTGCGGAAAAGACCCGTGACTTTCCGCCCCAATTTCACAATTGGTTCGGCTTTATCATAAACAGCAAAGTAATAAAATAAAAGCGCATGTAAAATGTTTTACAATAAAAATATTTCGTATTTTTTAAGACAAAATCAAAAGGGATAAAAATCGTGAGCGGGAAGTATTGACTTCGGTTCTTTTGTCCCTATTTTATAATCGAAACCAATGAAAAAGCACAATTGAAAAGGGAGGGCTTGAAAATGATCGGAATGGCACTGACGATGATACTTTTGGCCGTATATTTCGCCCGATGCACCCAGAACGCAACGGGCGGCCAGTTTTGCCGGCTATAACAAACAAGGGGTGACAATCCCTTTCAATATATATCGGGGGCGAAGCCGAAGCGGCTTCGCCCTTTTTTATGGTGCCCCCCGGAGTTGCTGAACGCATTCAGCGGCCGAATCCCCGGGGACCAAGTTTTGACTTGAAATAATCGAATATCTCTTTTAGACCCTATTGTATCGGCAGCGATTAATATTTTATTCGACAGGAATGGAGCTCAAATGCAAGGATCTAAAAACATAGACAATGCCATTGCCAAGCTGTCCCAGGAACACAAACTGATCGCCGACTATGTGGCAAAATTTTCAAAAGGCAAATCCCAGAAGGACAAGGCCTTTTTCGCCCAACTCAACCAGTTTATCGAATTCTTGAAAAAGGACCTGCTAAAGCACTTCGAACTCGAAGAATACGTGTTTTTTCCCGCTGCCGTCAACGGCAGCCCTTCATACGACACGGCGCTGCTGGTGCTGAATTTTCAGAAAGAACACGGCATTTTGGAAAAAGAATTGGAAGCCATCCTGGCCCGGCAAAACGAAATCGGTCCCGGCAAACTCGATGCCGCCCTTCTCAAATCAATCGGCTCGTTTTTCGAAAAACTCAAGGTTCATGCCAAACGGGAGTTGATCGAGCTGTTTCCCTTAATCGACGAAAACGACCACTGCAAGTCTCTTGTCCGGCAGTATCTTGACGAAATCCAAATCGAACAGTAGAGACTGAATCTACTTCAATTTCAGTCGGTATTTTTCCGCCACTCTGTTTTTCTCATCCTCGCAAAGCGATGCCACGTGCTTTTTCCATCCCGGGCACCAGTTGATATGCCATCGCCAGAGCCGGCCCAGAAACGATTTGGGATTTTTGTCATATTTCGCGCGAAGCGCGCATTTTTTACACCCGGCGTTATCCATTGAACCCCCTCCTTTGCAATTGCGACCTTGTGCCAACCGGCGCATTGACGTACGGATCAAAAAACCCGCCCAATTCATAAACCTTTTCTAACCGGTTGTCCAACGGCTTTGTAATTGATTTGCACCTGATGAAAAACACTTAAGTCCGGCCGCCGGGGTGTCGAAAGGCAAAATGCAATTCGAAACCATATACAGCAAGGAGAAAGGATGCGTTTTACCCACCCCGAAAAGGCCTTGAAGCCGCATAACCGGCACCCCCGTAAGCGCCCGGGCATGGCGCGGTTGATCCCGATCGCTGCACTTCTTATCGGTATATTGGTCTGTTTTTTACCCGCCCCCGCCATATCGGGGGATCAGTTACCCGAAGACATTGCCGGGCGCCTGGATCAGGCCATGACCGAAGCTGTGCAGGCACAGCCCATCCCCGGGGCGGTGGCCGGGGTCGTCCGCATTTCAGACGGTGCCCGCTGGACCCGGGCGCAGGGCCTGGCCGAGGTTGATAATATCGAAGCCCCGCCAGCCGACTGGTCCGGCAATCAAATGACCCTGAACCGGCACTTTCGCATCGCCAGCCTGACCAAGACCTTTACGGCAACTTTGATTGTAAAGCTGATCGACGCCGGTCTTGTCGATTTTGACGATACGGTGGCCGATTGGCTTCCCGGACTGGTGGACAACGGGGCGTCCATCACCGTCAAACAGCTTTTAAACATGACCAGCGGGCTGGCGGAATATACCACCGAAGAATTCAATGTATTCACGGGTGATCATCCGGATACCGTCTGGCAGCCCCGGGAACTCGCCCGGATCGCCGACGGCCAAAACGAGCGTTTCGAAGGGGCAGGCAAGGTTTTCGACAGGGATCATTTTTCCTACCGGAACACCAACTACGTCCTGCTCGGCATGATTGCCGAAAAAGCCACCGGCAAGACATACGCCGAATTGATCCGCAACCGCGTCACTGACCCCATGGGCCTTTCCGACACCTATGCCGCAAGAAACGCCGACATACAGGCACCGGCTTGCCGCGGCTATTTCAACAATGATGAAGGCTGGTCCGACGTCACGGCGGTTCACCCTTCCTATGTCTGGTCCGCCGGGGCCATTGTTTCCACCCTTGGCGACATTCTCAACTGGGGACGGGCCCTGACCCGCGGCGCCGTCCAGCCGCCGGGGTTGTGGCGCAAACGGCTGCAGCTCGTGCCGGCGCCGTACGAGGACTGCCGGTTTTCATACGGCCTCGGCCTGTTTTTCAAGGGCGGCGCCGTGGGGCATAACGGCACCGTGCTCGGCTATCAAAGCTCCTGCTACCGGTACAGGGGATATCTTGTCGCGGCCCTGACCAACTGTGCCCTGGCGACAACGGATACCGATCATACCGCCGATGCAATCACCGATGCCCTGATGACGGCCCTGACCGGCACCCGCCCCCGCCCCTGCGACCAGGACCTTGAATCCGGTCTGACGGAGACCCTCTATCAGCCTTCGGACACAACCGCGAATTTGACCAGTTCCCATGCCCGATCGTGGGAAAACCGGGCGCCTGAAATGCAATATGTGCTGCCGGATACATCTTTGCCCGCTTCCCGGATCCACCGGTTTTCAGCGGCCCTTTCCGCCGGCCGGGTCCTGGTTTTTCGGGCAAGATGGGAAAACCCGACCGCCAAACCGCTGGCCCGTCTGGAACTTATGACACTTAAGGCAGGCACTGCGGCAAGAGCGTTCGGCGGCTACGACGAGCCTGGAATTGCGGATTCAGGCAACTGGTGGGTCACGAAAGCATCGGATGCCCAGCAGATCCTTTCCGAGACGGAAAGGTTGTCCGCCGAAACCGTCTATGATCTCTACTTCGTGGTTCAGGACAACGGCGGCCGGGATGTGGATCCCGCAGACGGACTGGTCGAGACCTCCGTCATTGTCGCGGAAAACACGTTAGGGCCGTCCGGTGACGATGACCCGGCCGCCTGCTACGTCAATGCGGTCAGAAAGGACCCGTAAATGCTGAAAAAAAGAATAAGTTCTTCCCGCTGCTTTTATGAAACAGACGTTTGTGTCGCAGCGGTTACAACAGCGTGGCGCCCGCGATAAACAACAGCAAGTGAATAAACAGGCGAAAATGCCGTTCGGAAAGCCGGTGATGCAGAAAAATGCAAATGGCATATTCATCGGTTGCAGTCACCTTTCCGGCTAAGTGATCGGGTTCATGGGCACCATCAATTTTCGGGGGGAAAGAATGGACGTCAATAGTGTTACGCAGCTCGTTGGAAAAAAGTACCTCGGGCGAGGAGACAAAATAGTTGATCACATCGAAGTAATTTTTGTGTTCATGACTGAAGTGAAAATAGACCAGGGCGCCTTTTTTTGAGTTTTTCCCTTGAACGTCTTTCCTTTGCATTTCTGGTCGGGTTCTGCAATCCGGATAGTCATATTTTATTTTCCTGAATTTGCCCGTCATCCGCCGGCGCAGAGCGATTTAAAACCGTTTTGTCAAGCGGCAAAATGCAAAAATTCATTTAACCAATTACTTCAATGCCTTGACATTTACTATAGATTTATTTATTCAGGGGAAAAAGGCAATCTTTCCTATACAATCCATTTTCGAACAGGAGAATAACATGGCCAATACAAAACAATCACTGAACCTGGATTCAATAATCAAATCATTCTTAAATAACAATGGCTTTGCCACAAAAGAAGACATCAACCAGGTGATTCAGAAAATCGAAAAGCTGGAAAAAATGGTGGCCGATAAAAAAACGACCGCAGCGCAATCCGGCAAAAAACAGACCAGAAGCACAGGCGAGAAATCTGCTTCGGATAAGGTCTTAAATGTAATCGCAAACATGGGCGACGGCGCCAAGTTTAACGACATTCAGGCAAAAACCCAGCTCGAGGATAAAAAGTTACGAAATATCATTTACCGGTTGAGCAAGCAGGGAAAAATTCATCGACCCCAGCGCGGCGTCTATGTGCAGTCATAAAACCCTATGGGATATGAGATTTAGACGTCTCTCGTAAGACGTCTGCGGCAAGACAAGCATTTTTAATTCAAAGGAGGTCACATTTTGGCACAAGGAACAGTGAAGTGGTTTAATGAAAAAAAGGGATTCGGCTTTATTAAGGATGAAGAAAGGGAACAGGATGTGTTTGTTCATTTCTCCGGAATCAATCAGGATGGATTCAAGACGCTCAACGAAGGGGAGAGTGTCAGTTTCGAAATTGAAGAAACCGACCGGGGCCCCCAGGCGAAAAATGTATTGAGAGAAGAAGGGTAATCCCAAAAAAATATTAATCCGGTTCGCTTCAATAAGCCACGAGTCATCGGGTTATTTTTTTCTGTTCTCGCGCAAAGCCGCCAAGAGCGCCAAGAATGGCTTAAACACTTGGCGCCTTGGCGCCTTGGCGCAAAAATTGACTATTACTGGAGCAAATCGGATAACAGGTAAAAACACGGAAACCTTTTTCTGACAGGGGGGTGGTGGGCGGAAACGGCAATGTGCGATGGTGCCCCCTTATAGCAGCACTGCTGCCTTGTTACCGGACGCAGGACTTTGTTCCGTCCCTGCCTGCGCAATTCTTGCCCTCGCCCCGTTTTCCCGAGGATACGCCCCGCCGCCGCGGATCAATAGGGAACCGATAATTTATACAGTGCCGTAAAAAAAAGCGTGTTTTGCCGGGGCGCTACTACTGCCGGTATTTCTGCTGCAGGCGTTGCAGCCGGGCAATGTATTTGTCCCGGAACAGCAGATTGTCCTGGTTGCGCAGATCCGTCAGGGTCAAATCGATGTGGGGCCGAATGTCGATGCCGTGCCGATTGATATTTTCCTCGTTTGCCCGGTCTATAATTAATACGCTGTAATACCGGGTCAGGTTCCGAATCACCGAATCCCGGCGCATCAGGTACCCCGATCCGGAAAGCGTTTGTAAAAAAAAGCCGGCATATTCATAGAGAACCGGCATTTCCATGCAGGTGCGATCATAGGCGCCGCAGCAGTCTTTGCGCACGTAATAGGCATAAAAATCCGCCATGGCCGGCTCAAGGATATCGTCTTCGGTTGCCAGAATCTTTTTCACCATTTCAATCCGGTTTTTGTTCAATGTCCGGAAAAAATGGGCCTGGTTGTGTACCAGGCTGACAATGTCTCGGGTTTCGCCCGTCACGACCGGCGGATTGGCTGCCAGATCACTGACCATCCGGTCAAACACCCCGGCCGTATCCCGTTCTGCCCGCCCGCTGCCGGATTCCGGGGAGAGGTCTTTGCGATCGAGATAGTCGAAAAAAAAGGTCAGTTTTTCATCCAGCTCCTCACACCCGGGATTGTCCGTCGTACTGTACGGCCCGATCGGCTCCGACTGGCCGAAGACCTCCTTCATCCGTTTTTCCGATATGTTGGGCGGTTTTTCTTCGGCCAGCTCCTGTTTGAGCTGCTCGACTTCTTTTTCCAGCTGTTGATCTTGTCTCGAAGCCCTTTCTTCCGCTTGCTCGACGGCGGTTTGCATTTTCTGTGCATGCCAGTTCATCAAATAGCGGCCGCCGAAAAATCCGACACCGCCCAGAATGACCACGGCTACGATAACGGCGATGGTCCGTGCGGGATCTGATTGGGCGAAAATTGCCATAAAATTTCAGTGCCTCCTGGCCCGGCGATGATGCCGGGCAGTCCGGGCGGAGAAAAAATCCCGCCCGCGGTTTACTTTTTGTTTCAATTCCGTAATATAGTAAAATAATATGCCGGATTCAAACGGATTGCAACCTGAGATAAAAACCAACAACCATGCAAGGGATGCCGATCAATGGATATCAAGGCAATGGGGCTGATCAGTATCGCGGTTTTGATACTTTTTGCCATGCACTATGCCCTTTTTCAAAGCATGATCTGCTTCTTTGCCGTGACCCGGCCATGGATCAAAGCCCTGCTCTACACCGCCATGGGGGTGCTCACCATTGCCTTTCTAACAGCCTTTTTGCTGCTTCAATGGCATGAAAGCCCCTGGACCATCGGCTATTTTGTTTTTGCCGGCACATGGATGGGGATTCTGATTCACTTGATCGTCGCCGTCGGGCTGATCTGGGCGGCAATCGGTCTGGCTCGATTGACGGGGAGTGGCTTGAATTCAAAAATGGCAGCGGGCGCGGTTTTATCCATCACCGTATTGGTCTGTCTTTACGGCATCCACAACGCATTTCACCCCAGGGTCCGGGAAATTGACGTGTCCCTGCCGAATCTGCCGCCGCAATGGCAGGGGCGCACCATCGTCCACCTGTCCGATACCCACCTGGGCCATGTCCATAACGTTGAATTTACCCGCCGCATAGTCTCCCGGATCAACGCGCTGTCGCCGGACGTAATCGTAATAACCGGCGATTTATTCGACGGCATGGGCGGGCCTTTCGAACACATTGTAAAACCGCTCAACCGTCTCCGGGCCAAAAACGGCGTCCTGTTTGTCACCGGCAACCACGAGCATTACGCCGGCATCGACCGGGCCATGGCAGCCATACAACAGACATCGTTTCAGGTGCTGGACAACGAATGCATCCCCATGGACGGCCTCGACATTATCGGGGTCAGTTATCCGGGCATCGAAAAAGCCTCCGACATCCGCAACCTGCCGGTAACCGGGGCCGGCACGACCCGTGCTCCCCGGATCCTGCTGTTTCATACCCCCACCAACCTGCGCCGCAACACCGCCGATGCCATGCAGCAGCACTTCAGCACCTACTGGATGCCGGATACACGCTTTGCATTCAACAAGGAGCTCGGCATCGATCTGCAATTGTCCGGCCACACCCATCACGGCCAGATCTTTCCCCTCAACCTCCTGACCGGGCTGCTCTACGGCGGGCATGACTACGGATTGTCCCGGAACGGAAACTTTCGCCTGTATACCACTTGCGGTGCCGGCACGTGGGCGGCTCCCATGCGCACGGTCGGACATTCCGAAATTGTTGAAATCACGCTGAAGGCCGATGGACCCTCTCCAGTTTCGACGGCGGATTCATTTCCCTGCAAGTCCGGAGACAAGCCCTTGCTCTGATTGCAGACTTTGATATAATATTTTAATATATTCGAAAAATGCCGGGGCACCCGAATTTTCCCGATGATTTAGCAGTGTTTTCCTCCCGGGTCAGGCCGGGACACCGAGCCTACAAGTAACTTTTTCTATCTGTATAACAGGACTAACCCACTGGCGTTTTTTACCGTAAACCTTAAACCTCAGACCTTGAACCTGAAGTTACCCAGAAGGCCCGTTTAAGTTCTGCATACCAACGCCCCATAAAATGCGACCCTATCCGATGAAAACAGCTTCCATCACCCCAATGATCTCCGCGTTCGGGATCGTGATCCTGCTGGTCATGCTCTGTGCGCCCCCCGGCCACGCGTTTCAGGCCCGGCTGTCACCGGACGGACAATTCAGCCTCCACTGCGAAAACACGCCATTGCGCCGGATTTTAACGGAACTTGCCCGCCAGGGCGTCGCCGTCCGGATCGATCCGGGTATCGATTTCAAGGTGTCGGCCGATTATGAAAACAAGCCCGTTGCGCGGGTGCTCGACGCCATTTTAAAAGACACCAACCATGCACTGATCTGGGACAAATGCACACATTGCACCAAAAACACCTATGCACTGGCCGAAATCCAGATTTTCCGCCCCGGCGAAAAGGACAATATAGAACGCCTCGCCCGTTATCGAAACTTTGAACTGGCCCGGCATCCCGACACCGGGGATTTGTACGTCCGAAACGAAGCCCTCATCCGCGTGCGCACCGCAGCCGGCCGAAAAGCCCTTAAAAAACTGGCGGCCGATATCGGCGGTGCCGTGGCCGGGCGCAGCCGATTCGGCATTTACCGGGTTGTGCTGCCCGAGGAAATTTCCGTGCCGGCATTTTTGAAACGGGTTCGGCAAAAGGGCATCGGCAAGGCCGAGTTCAATTACGCCCATCGCTTGTCCCGGCCCCGCGCCCTGATTGATCCCCGGATTGAGCCGCCCGAAGCGGCAGACGGAAAATCCGCCGGCAAGCAATTCTCCATCGCCGTTTTCGACAGCGGCCTTGCCCCGGAAATGCGCCACAAATCCTACGTCTCCGATGTTTTCAACGCGGTCGACCCCGACGCCCCGATCGCCGATATCCAGGGGCACGGCACGCAGATGACCATGGTCGCCGCCGGCGCGGTCGATCCCATCGGCACGGACAATACCGGGCAAGACCTTTCTCCGGTCATGGCCATACAGGGCTTTGACGAAAACGGCATCACCTCGAACTACACCGTCATGAAGGGCCTTGAATTCGCCATGGATCAGGGCGCGCGGGTGTTGAGCCTGAGCTGGCACACCCGGACGGCCAGCGACTTTCTCAAAAACAGCCTGAAACAAGCCCGAAAAAAGGGGCTGGTGGTCATCTCGGCCGCCGGCAACAAACCCACCGGTGACCCGGTCTACCCGGCAGCCTACCCCGATGTCGTCGCCGTGGGCGCCCTGGCGCCCGACGGCGAGCAGTGGGACCAATCGAATTTCGGCGACTTCGTCGACGTCCAGGCCCCGGGATTTGCCAACCTGCCGGTAGGCTACCAGGGCCCGCCCGGCATCTATGCCGGCACCTCGATCGCTACTGCCTACACGGCCCGGCAGGTTGCCGGTTTTCTGGCAAACCACCCGGATGCAGACACCGATGCCATCCGACAATACCTGGCATCCCGGGCCTCTTCCGATGACAGCACGGAAACGACCGGGGACGCGGAAAAACCGTAACTGCCTGGCAAGGTTTGATATTGAATACACCGGAACGATAACCGGAAAACAGAATTTTCCGGTTATATGGAATATGCCAGTTGTTTTTTCATTGCCAGCAACAAGAATTTCGGGAAGGTATCTATCTACCCAAAAAAGGGCGTTGCCTCATCTGTCATGCCTGCGAAGGCAGGCATCCAGTTTTCCATGCGGACAGAAAAGCCATGGATGCCTGCCTTCGCAGGCATGACGGCCGGGATGAACTCTTTCTTTTGGGTCGGACGGAGGCTCGAATTCACTTCGTAAAACCATAACTGGGTTTTTCCGGATAACCAGAAAACAGAATTTTTCATTCAGACATATTTACGGAACTGTTTTCAAAACAATTCGGCGTGTTTTTTACCCATTTGCGAAAAGGCATACGGTTGCACTGACGGCGGCGGGGAAAAGTGGGTTTGCGAGCGGAAATTGCGCCTCTTTTCGGCGCCTGGAGCGAGGAAACTTACTTTTTCGCGCCGCCGGTCAGCCGCAAAACCAAAACCTAAATTGAGCGTTTCAGATTTTTAAAAACATTATTTTGTAAAGGATTATAGCAATTTATATTTAAAAATCTGAAACCCTCCGGGATTTCCAATTTTGCCGCATCTACTGCGTCAGATGCAGCCTCGCATAGCCCACTATAGCTCGTCTGCATCTTCCTTGTATCTGCGGCAAACTTGAAAATCGCTCAATTTAGGCAAAATGAAGTTACTCTCCGCAAAAATACTGCCGCGGCGGCATAAAACCGCTATTGACAAACTTTGCCGCGCATAAATACATACGGACAAAAAAGGAGGAGGGGGTATGGAAATCCGCTTGCCGTGGGGCCCGGAAAACCTGACCGTCAACCTGCCGGATACCTGGCGGGTGCACCAGCCGGAACGCGTCGACATTTCCGGAAAATCCGATCAAAACGAAACGCAGATCGTGGCCTCGGCGCTGGCTAATCCCGCGGGCACCTCTGCACTTTCCGAAAAGTCGCTTTCCGGCAAAAAAATTGTAATCATCGTGGATGACAACACCCGACCGACGCCGTCTTCCCGCTTTTTTCACTTACTCATCGACGCTTTGGACCGCGCCGGTGCCGCAAGAAAAAATATCCGCGTTATGTCCGCCCTGGGCATCCATACGGCAATGAGCGAAGAGGAAATGGCGGAAAAAATCGGGGCCGAAAACGTAGCCGCCCTGTCCTGGTCCAACCACGACGCATTCGACAGCACGCAACACCATGACTTCGGCACCACCGCCCGCGGCACGCCGGGGATATTGAACAAGGCGGTTGCCGAAAGCGACATCGTTATCCTGGTCGGCATGATCGAGCCCCACCTGTGGGCAGGCTTCGGCGGCGGCCTGAAAAACCTTTTCCCCGGCGTTGCCGCCGCCGAAGCCATCGGACACCACCACGGCATGATCGCAGAGCCGCCCTACTGGTTCAACCGGGTGGGAACAGCGCCCGGTGAAAACCTTTTTCGCAAAGATATCGAAGAAATGCAGACGCTCGTCGGCGCTGAAATGTTTATCCTAAACGTCTTGCTCGATGAACACCAGCGCATTGCCGCCGCTTTTGCCGGCGATCCCATCGAGGCGCACAGGCAGGGAATTCAATTTAACGAAAAGGTGGCGGGCATCGGGCTGGATCAGCCGATGGATGCGGTGATCGTCAATTCCCATCCCATGGATTTCAATTTCAAGCAAAGCATGAAATGCGTCGGCAACGCACTGCCGGCATTAAAGCCCGGCGGTGTGGTCATGGGCTTTCTGCGCGCCGAAAGGGGGCTCGACGACATCGCCCTGCCGGACAAGCCGCCGCCGCTGACCGTGCTGCGCACCATTCTGCGGCTGATCGGGCGATCCAACGTCATGAAATTTTTGGAACTGGTAAAAAAGGGGTTAAACGTGGAAGAAAAGTTTCTGACCTACTACTCCATGCGCCTGATTCGGGAATACCGACTGTTTTGCTATGTACCGACCCTGGATGCAAAACAGATCCGTCACCTGGGATTTTTCGAAAGCGCAGAAAATCCGGCCGACGTCATCGAAAAAGGCCGGCGGAAACTCAGAAAAGACGCCAACGTGGCAGTTTTTCCGGATGGCGGGGCCACCTTCCCGGTGATACGGAGTGAAAAGCAATGATGCCGCATACCCGCCGCGGGGCGGCGGGTATGCGGCACAACAAGCCGCGAAATGCGCCGGGCCGACGCCCGGGGCGCATGCATTATTGAATTTCTTCCAACTGAATCTCGAAAGTCAGGTCCTTGCCCGCCAGGGGATGGTTGGCATCGAGCTTGACCTGGTTTTCGTTGACTTCAGTCACGGTCACCACGACGGTCTGACCGTCCTGCTGCTTGAGTTCGAGTTGCTGGCCGACTTCCGGGTCGATATTTTCGGGAAACTGGGACTTGTCCACATCAATGACCATTTCGCTGCGGTAATCGCCGTAGGCCTTGTCCGGCGAAATGGTTTCTGTCTTGGTATCCTCGGGCGCCATGCCGATGACCGCTTCCTCTACACCGGGAATGATGTTGCCTTCACCGATGGTAAATTCCAGCGGATCGCGCCCTTCCGATGAATCAAACACCGTCCCGTCGTTGAGGGTGCCCTTGTAATGAATTTTTACGGTGTCACCTGATTTTGCCTGCGTCATCATTAAACTCCTTTCGATTGGTTTGCTTTGTTCGTTTAATAGACCTTTTCAATATGGGTAACCGATGGGTTTTTTCCGGGCGACAGGAAAATGCCCATCCAATGTTTCAACCCGGCGTCACCTCGACGCCGGGGGAAATAAAAAAGGATGCATCACAGGATAGACCGTCTGAAACCGGTTCGAGATGGCGGCATTACGACAGCAGGGGTCGGTACAGGATGGGCCAAATGCAGGAAACAACCTTTTGTGTGGGGCGGTCTGTTTTTGCTTGAGTATAGGGTTTGCGAAATGAATATGCAACCTTCGCCTTTGGTTTCAATTGAATTTTCGGGAAAAAACGCCTTTTGTGTCTATAATCCCCCCATCCAATTCCATGACAAAATTATACATCCTTTCGCACCTGTCAACCGATCTCCGGCAATTTTTCGATTGCGCATCGGATCCGCCGGCCGCGGTGGACTTCGGCCGCTTTTGCAATGCCCGTAAAAAAAGCCCTCTCGATTGAGAGGGCTTTACGGGGGGAGGGGAGTCATACCACCCGCTCGGCGGGTGGTTTTATTTCCCGGGGGAGCGGGAAATAAATCTTCGTACGCCGGCAAAAATCATACACGTTTCACCGGCCGCGGCCGATGCGGTTACCCCACTTTTCGCTCCCGACCGCTCCATTCCTTTTCCCGGAGTTTAAATTTCTGGATCTTTCCGGTGGCGGTTTTGGGCAGATCCCCGAATTCAATATATTTCGGGGCCTTGAACCGGGCCATATGGTTTTTGCAAAATTCGATAATATCTTCGGCACTCGGCGCCCGGTCCGGTTTCAGGGAAATATAGGCCTTGGGCACCTCGCCCCATTTCGGGTGCGGGGTGGACACCACGGCGACTTCCATCACATCCGGATGCTTGTAAAGGGTGTTTTCGACTTCCACCGTGGAAATGTTTTCCCCACCACTGATAATGATGTCTTTTTTCCGGTCCATAATCTGGATGTAGCCGTCCGGATGCATCACTGCCAGATCGCCGCTGTGGAACCAGCCGCCTTCAAAAACCTTTTCGGTTTCCGCCGGGTCCTTGTAATAGCCGAGCATGACGTTGTTGCCCCGCATCATGATCTCGCCGATGGCCTGGCTGTCGCGCGGAACGGACTGCATGGTCTGAGGGTCCTTGACATCCAGGTGCAGGGCATTGACATAGGGCACCCCCTGCCGGGCCTTGATTTGCGCGCGTTCTTCCGGGGACAGATTGTCCCATTTGCTTTTCCACTTGCATATCGAATGCGGCCCGAAGACTTCGGTCAAACCGTAGGTCTGGGTAATGTTGACGCCAACGGCTTCCATGTTTTCGATGACCTGCGGCGCCGGCGGGGCTCCGGCGGTCATGAGCTCGAGGCGGTGGTCGAGCGTAATATGGTTTTCCGTGGCGTAAGACGAAAGGCCGATCAGTACCGTGGGCGCGGCGCACAGATGCGTTACCTGCTCTTTTTCGATGACCTCATAAATGGTCTGCGGCTCGACTTTGCGCAGACAGACATG
>JBNJEA010000227.1:0-3831 GCA_051745395.1 Thermodesulfobacteriota bacterium
GACTTGATCTGGGCCAGTGTGGATGCCATGACGACAAAGTCGGCGGCCACGTCGATATTGGCCGCCTTCATCCATTCCAGGTAGGCCAGAAACTGCTCCGTGATAAAGGCGATGGGGATATCGTAGATATCGAGTTCGTTTTTCTTGATCAGGTGGACCAGCAGGTCCATCGGCCCTTCGAAGATGTGTTCGACCTTGACCTGATAGGCGTCATTCGGCATCGGTGCAGCCTTTGTGCGCGGATTTTCGCAATAACTTCCGGTACGGGCGAAAGGGTATAAGGTCTAAGGTATAGGGTGCAAGGTTTGAGGTGTAAGGTTTGAGGTAATTAACTCACTCCCTCACTCCCTCACTCCCTCACTCCCTCACTCCCTCACTCCCTCACTCCCTCACTCCCTCAGTCCCTCAGTCCCTCAGTCCCTCAGTCCCTCAGTCCCTCAGTCCTTTATTAGTCCCTCAGTCCCTCAGTCCCTTAGTCCCTCAGTCCCTTAGTCCCTTTCATCCTTAAATTTTAACGGCTTCGCGCACCGCTTCCAGGGTCTGTTCGGCCTCGACGGCGGCTTTTTCGGTACCGGCGGCCATAATGTCATCCACAAGCCGGCTGTTTTGCCGGTAGTACTCGATTTTCTCCCGGATGGGGGCCAGGTAGTCGACCAGAAATTCCGCCATTTTCTTTTTGCATGCCACGCAGCCGATTTTGGCATTCCGGCAGGCCGAGTCAATTTCGCCGACGACTTCGGGAGGGGAATAAAACCGGTGGAAGGTAAACACGTTGCACACGGAAGGATCGCCGGGGTCGGTCTTTTTGATGCGCTGCGGGTCGGTGATCATCCGGGAGACCTTTTTGCGGATATCCTCGGGGGCTTCGGCGAGGAAAATGGCGTTGTCGTAGCTTTTGCTCATTTTCCGGCGATCGATGCCCAAAATCTTGCTGGTTTCGGTCAGGATGGTGTCGGGCTCCGGAAACACCCGGCCGTAGAGGTAGTTAAACCGCCGGGCGATTTCCCGGGTGATTTCGATGTGCGGGGCCTGATCGATGCCCACCGGCACGCCTTCGGCGCGGTAGATGATAATGTCGGCGGCCTGGAGCACGGGGTAGCCGAGAAAGCCGAAGGTGGACAAATCCCTGTTTTGCAGTTCGTCGATTTGTTCCTTGTAGGTGGGGTTTCTCTCCAGCCAGGGCACCGGGGTGATCATCGACAGCAGCAGAAACAGTTCGGCGTGCTGCCGGACCCTGGACTGGACAAAGAGCGTGCATTTTTCCGGTGAAAGCCCCGCACCGAGCCAGTCGATCATCATGTTGCGCGAAAACCGGGAAATGTTGCCGGGGTCTTCGTAGTCGCTGGTCAGGGCGTGCCAGTCGGCGATAAAGAAAAAGCAGTCGTAATCATCGACCATATTAATCCAGTTTAAAAGCGCCCCGTGCAGGTTGCCCAGGTGGAGGGCGCCGGTGGGCCGCATGCCGCTGACGATCCGTTTTTTAGCAGTCATTTCTAAATATCTCCAGCTCGATTGCAGATTGGGACGGGTCACCCGCCGATGAAGAATTTTATTAACGGGGTTATAAGAAATGTGATCAAAAGATCAAGCGATTTTGTCATCAGCAGCACCAGAAGGATCAGGATGCCGAAAGGGGCGATCTGTTCGTAGGAGGCCCGGGCCTGCGGCGGCAGCAGGGTCGATAAAATCCGGCTGCCGTCCAGCGGTGGAATCGGGATCAGGTTAAATACCGCCAGCACCACGTTGATGATGGTAAAGCCGTAAAACATCTGCATGATGATCATAAACAGCGGCTCGATTGTCCCCAGGGCGGCCTGCTGCAGCACGGACTGCATCGCCTGGTAGACCAGTCCGCCGGCAAAGGCGCAGGCCAGGTTGGTGACCACCCCGGCCGCGGAGACCACTATGGTGCCGGTTTTCTGGTTGCTCAAATTGTTGAAATTGACCGGCACCGGCTTGGCATACCCGAACACGGCCGGCGATCCCGAAAAGATCAAAAGCGCCGGCAGCAGCACGGAACCGAACGGGTCTAAGTGCTTGATCGGGTTTAGCGTCAGGCGCCCGGCCTGGCGGGCGGTGGGGTCGCCATAGCGCAGCGCCGCATAGCCGTGGGCGATTTCGTGCAGGGTGACGGCGAAAATCAGGGGGATCATCAAAATGATGAATTGAAGGATATTAGCGGTGGAGAGCATATTGTCGAATAAATTCCTGTTCGTCCTGGCGGGTTTCAATGTTGCCGTCCAGTTTTTCAGCCAGCAGGGCACGCAAGATCTGCCCGTAAAGCGGCGACGGCGGCAGTCCCAGTTGTTTTAAGTCGTTTCCGGTAACCGATATGCCCACATTGCGCAGGTCGGTGACGTAGTGGGAAATCGCCTTTTTAATGGTCTCTTTTCGGGTCACGGCCATCATGTAGAGCAGCAGTTCCGTGGAAAAGCCGGAAAGCCGTTCATAAAGGGCGCTGTTTTTCATGGGCAGTTCGCGGCCGAGCTGATACAGACAAGATTCGGCCGCGGCCCGCTCCTCGGCAAACAGCTTTTCATAGCGGGGAGACAGTTCGAAGTGCCGGCAGATGTCGCGGGTTTTTTCCTGGTCCGCATGGCGGATCAGCAGCAAAAAGTAAACCGCCCATTGCCGGTAGTTGTCTTCTATGTAGAGCAGTTCGTACCAGGACAGAACATCCCGGGCGGCATCGAGTGTGGCGATGCGTTTTTTGTCCAGCTTGATCGTCGGATCAATGACTTGTAAGAGGTCAAATTCATTGAGCCGGATCAGTGCCGGGATCGGGTTGTCTTCCTTGAGGATCTGGCAGAGCTCCGAAAACACCCGGCGTCCCGAAAGGCGCTTGAAAAAATCCATTTTGACGGCGTTTTCGATCAGGCCGGCGGTGAGTTTGCCGATGGTAAAGCCGAATCGCTGCTCGAACTTGATGGCCCGAAATACCCGCGTGGGGTCTTCCACGAAGCTCAGGTTGTGTAAAATCCGGATGGAGCCTTCCTTTAAATCCCGCTGGCCGCCGAAAAAATCGATCATCTGGCCGAACTTGTCCGGGTTGAGAAAAATCGCCAGGGTGTTGATGGTAAAATCGCGGCGGTACAAATCGAGCTTGACGGAGCTCATCTCCACGGTGGGCAGGGCAGCCGGGAACTTGTAGTATTCCATGCGGGCCGAGGCCACGTCGATTTTAAAGCCGTCGGGAAAAACAATTACGGCCGTGCCGAATTTGGCGTAGGCATTGATTCTGGCCCCGTACCGGCCGGCAAACGTTTTGGCGAATGCAATGCCGTTGCCTTCGACCACGATGTCGATGTCGAGGTTGTGGCGGTACAAAAACAGGTCGCGGACAAAGCCGCCGACTGCATAGGCAGTGCAGCCGAGGGATTTGGCGACTTCGCCCATATGGCGCAGCATTTCCACGATCTGCGGCGACAGCCGTTCCTGCATGAAGCTGCGGATTGATTTGGTGCGGGCATGGGTGGTGGTCTGCAGGGCGGCATCAAAATGGTGCTGTTTTTCCTGGGTATCGTGGATGAGCGTATTTAAGAGGTCCGTCCGGGTAATGACACCGAGGATGTGGCCGTCGTCTGTCACCGGCAGCAGGCGCTGCTTGTTTTCGATGATTTTTTCCTGTATTTCCGTGATATCTGCTTCCGGGGCCACGACGGCGAACTCGGTGGTCATGTACTCCCGGATGGGCACGTCGTCTAAGCTGTGATACAGCGCCTTTTCAATGACTTGCCTGGAGATAAATCCGAGCAGGTCTTCGGGCTTGCCCGATTTTTCCACCACCAGCAAGGCGTTGATGTTGTACCGGGACAGCATCTGCCGGGCTTT
>JBNJEA010000080.1:0-14294 GCA_051745395.1 Thermodesulfobacteriota bacterium
GATCGCCGCCGTCAGCGTCGTCTTGCCGTGGTCGATATGCCCGATCGTTCCCACATTTACGTGCGGCTTTGTCCGCTCAAACTTCTGCTTTGACATGTTCTACGTCCTCTCCGTCAAAAAAGGGGGTTTACAAAACCCGGAGACCGACTCTGAGGCCCCGTGGGATGCGTCTTTGTGCAACAGAGTAAACTCTGATCCTGAAAAACCCGATATCAAACAAGCCATTTTGCCCATCCGGAAATAACTGGATGGGCAAAATGTAGGCACTTAATTTCGAACAGCTTCAATACTTACCAGCGGTAATGCGCAAACGCCTTATTGGCTTCCGCCATCCGGTGCGTATCTTCTCTTTTCTTTACCGAAGCGCCGCGCTGCTGTGCCGCATCCATGAACTCCCCGGCCATCCGCCGGGCCATCCCTTTTTCCGGGCGCTTTTTGGAGTACATAATCACCCACCGGTACGCCAGCGCCATCTGCCGCATGGGCCGCACCTCCGTGGGCACCTGGTAGGTGGAGCCGCCAACGCGCCTGGATTTGACCTCCAGGTGCGGCTTGATATTGTCCATGGCCTGCTCGAACACCTTAATAGCGGACTCGCCGGTCCGCTGCTCGACAATCTCTAAGGCATCATAGACCAGGGCCTGCGCCGTGCTTTTTTTCCCGTCGAGCATCAAGTAATTGATAAACCGGGATACCTGGCGGTTGTGGTACTTATAATCCGGGGTAATTTTTCTTTCAGGTACTTCTCTTCTTCTCGGCATCGCTTACACCATTTGTATCGTTAACAATGGTTGTTTCTTACTCTTACTTCGGCCGCTTGGTTCCGTACTTGGAACGACCCTGCTTACGGTTGGACACGCCCAGGGTATCCAAGGTTCCGCGAACGATATGGTACCGGACACCGGGCAGGTCCTTGACCCGCCCCCCCCGGACGAGCACAACGGAGTGCTCCTGGAGGTTGTGGCCGATGCCGGGAATATACGCGGAAACCTCCACGCCGGTTGTCAGTCGAACCCTGGCCACTTTCCGCAATGCGGAATTTGGTTTTTTGGGCGTTGCGGTATACACACGAACGCAAACTCCCCGTTTCTGGGGCGACTGCTTTAAGGCCGGCGTACCCTTTTTCTTTCCGATTTTCTGACGCCCATTGCGCACAAGTTGATTAATCGTCGGCATCTGTTTCCCCTACCTACGTTTACGCAGTTGATGAAATTCCATCCAAGCTAAAAATGATGAATATTACCCACCAAACCGTGGCCTGTCAAGCCTTTTATTGGATTTTTCGAATTTTGTTCCACCCGCCCCGGTAATTGCCGCCGTCATTTGTAATCCGCCGCAATGTCGGGCTGGAGGTATTCACTCCGGCCGGTGCCGGCCGGGATGATGCGGCCCATGATGACATTTTCCTTCAATCCCCGCAGGTTGTCATGGGAACCGGCAATGCTGGCATCCGTGAGGACCTTGGTGGTTTCCTGAAATGACGCAGCCGAAATAAAACTCTCCGTGGACAGCGAGGCCTTGGTAATGCCTAAGATCAAGGGCTCGCCGACGGCCGGGGTGCCGCCCTGCTGGGCGACTTCCTGGTTGGCCTTTTCAAAATCGAGCTTGTCCACGTTTTCTTCGGGGATAAAATTGGTGTCCCCGACGGATTTGATCTTGACCCGCCGCATCATCTGGCGGATAACGACCTCGATGTGCTTGTCATTGATCCGAACACCCTGAAGTCGATAGACTTCCTGGACCCCGTTGAGCAGGTACTTGGCCAGTTCGACTTCGCCCTTGATGCTCAGTATGTCTTGGGGATTCGGGCTGCCGGCTGTCAACGGCTCGCCGGCTTTCACATAGTCGCCGTCGTAGACGTTGATGTGCCGGCCCCGCGGAATCAGGTATTCCTTTTTCTCTCCGGCATCTACAGGGGTCACGCTGACTTTCTGCTTGCCTTTTTTCGTGGCCTTGGAAATGGAGACAAACCCGTTGATTTCCGAAAGAACCGCCGCCTCCTTGGGCTTTCTGACTTCGAACAGCTCGGCAACGCGGGGCAGACCGCCGGTGATGTCCTTGGTCTTGGTGGTCTCCCGGGGGATTTTGCCGATAATATCGCCAGCGCGCACGTAATCATTTTCTTCCACCATCAGGATGGTATTGACGGGCAGTGAGTACCGGGCAACCCCGGAGCCGGGAATGTTGGCGGTTTTGCCCTCCGAGTCCTTGATCGAAATCCGGGGGCGCGCATCCGAGCTCTTGGATTCAACCACGGTCAAACTCGATTTGCCCGTCACCGGATCCACCTGTTCCTGCAGGGTTTTGCCGACCACCAGATCGCCGAATTTCACCTTGCCTTCCACGGCGGTGATAATCGGCGTGGTAAACGGGTCCCAAGAGGCCAGCAGCTCTCCGGCCTCGATCTTCTGGCCGTCCTCGACCAAAATATCGGCCCCGTAGATCACGGGAAAACGCTCGACCTCGCGGCCGGCATCCGAAACGATGGAAAACTCGCCGCCCCGCCGATTCATGACGATCTTGCGGTTTTCCACGTTGGTGGCCACGTTTAACTTGTTGTACTTGATCGTCCCGGGTACCCGGGCCCGGATTTCGGCCTCTTCCACCCGCCGGCTGGCGGTGCCGCCGATATGGAAGGTGCGCATGGTCAACTGGGTGCCCGGCTCGCCGATGGACTGGGCGGCCATGATGCCGACGGTCTGACCGATTTCCACAAAACCGCCATGGGCCAAATCCCGGCCGTAGCACATGGCACACACCCCATGGCCGGAACGGCACGTCAGTACCGAACGGATCTTGACGCTGGTCACCCCGGAATTGCTGATTTTCTGCACAGCGGTCTCATCGATTTCATCATCGGCCCGCACCAGCACCTCGTCGGTGAAAGGATCCATGACATCTTCCAGGGCAATGCGGCCCAACACCCTTTCCTCCAGGGCCTGGATCACCTCGCCGCCTTCGAGCAGGGCTTCTACCTCGATGCCCATGACGGTGCCGCAATTGTGTTCCATAACCGTGCAATCCTGGGCCACATCGGCCAGACGGCGGGTGAGGTAGCCGGAGTTGGCGGTTTTCAGCGCCGTGTCGGCCAGTCCCTTGCGTGCACCGTGGGTGGAAATAAAGTACTGGAGAACGGATAAGCCTTCCCGGAAATTGGCGGTAATCGGGGTTTCAATAATTTCGCCGGATGGTTTGGCCATAAGGCCGCGCATGCCGGCCAACTGCCGCATCTGGTCCTTACTGCCCCGGGCGCCGGAATCGGCCATCATGAAAATGGGGTTGATGGTTTCGCCCCCGGTTTTTCGGCCCATTTCCTCGATACGCTTGTCATCGACCTGTTCGGCCTCTTTCTGGAGGTCTTCCATCATGTAGGGCTGCTCCATGGCCTCCATCATCTTATCGGCGATGCTGTCGGTCGATCGGGCCCAGATGTCGACGACCTTGTTGTATTTTTCCCCCTGGGTAATTAAGCCCTCTGTGTACTGATTGTTAATCTCGTTGACTTCGCTTTCCGCGGACTTGAGGATATCCCACTTGCTGTCGGGGATAATCATGGCGTCAATGGAGATCGACAGCCCGCCGGCGGTGGAATAGGCATACCCGATATCTTTCATCCGGTCGGACAAAATCACCGTGGCCTTGGGTCCCTTTTGCCGATAAGTATAGTCGACCAGATCGCCCAGGGCCTTTTTGTTCAACACCTTGTTGACCTTGTCAAAGGGGATCTGGGAACGCTTTTCAATGACCTCAAACAAATGGTACTGCCCGCCGGACTGCACAATGCCGCTGACATCGCCCTGGTCAAGGGAAAACAGATTATCGACTTCCGAAGCCGGCAACTGAAAGATCTCCTGGAATTCATCGGCTGACAACAACCCGATATTACCGTTGAAAGTCTTGTCAAAGGCCTCGGAATATTTATGAACAAGTTCCCTGAAGTCCGTGCCCGATTCCAGATCATCGACCACCCGGTTGGCCGCATCCAGGGAAGAGACCATGATATGGCGCAGAATGTAGCTGTCGCCCTTGGGAATCACCTCCCACAGCAGAATCCGGCCCACGGTGGTATCATATTTCTGCCCGTTGACCCGGACTTCCACCTTGGCGTGCAAATCCACCACCCCGGCATCAAAGGCGACGCGGACCTCCTCGGGATCGGCAAAACGCATACCGGTACCGCGCGCATTGGTCAAACCCAGTGTCATGTAATAGATGCCGAGCACGATATCCTGGGTCGGCACGATGATGGGGCTGCCGTTGGCCGGGGTCAAAATATTGTTTGACGCCAGCATCAGCACCCGGGCCTCGATCTGGGATTCCATGGACAGCGGGATATGAACGGCCATCTGGTCGCCGTCAAAGTCGGCGTTGAACGCGGTACAGACCAGGGGGTGGAGCTGGATGGCCTTGCCCTCGATCAATACCGGTTCAAAGGCCTGGACACCGAGCCGGTGAAGCGTCGGGGCCCGGTTTAGCATCACCGGGTATTCCTTGACCACTTCGTCCAGGGTATCCCAGACTTCCGGGGTCCGCTTTTCCACCCATTTCTTGGCGCTTTTGACCGTGGTGACAATGCCTTTCTGCTCCATGCGGTGATAGATAAACGGCTTGAACAACTCCAGGGCCATCTCCTTGGGGATACCGCACTGGTGCAGGCGCAGTTCCGGGCCGATTGTGATGACGCTTCGACCGGAATAATCGACCCGCTTGCCGAGCAGGTTCTGGCGGAACCGGCCCTGCTTGCCCTTCAAGGTCTCGCTTAACGATTTCAACGGCCGCTTGTTGGTGCCGGTCACCACCCGGCCCTGCCGGCCGTTGTCGATTAACACGTCGACCGATTCCTGGAGCATGCGCTTTTCATTGCGGACAATGATGTCCGGGGCCTTCAGATCCATCAGCCGGCTTAACCGGTTGTTACGGTTGATCACCCTGCGGTAGAGGTCATTTAAATCCGAGGAGGCAAACCGGCCGCCTTCCAGCGGCACCAGCGGCCGCAGATCCGGCGGCATGACCGGCACGACGTCTAAAACCATCCAGATGGGATCGAGCCCGGATTTGCGGAAGGCATCCACGACCTTGAGCCGTTTGGCCAGTTTCTTGCGCTTGGCATCCGATCCGGTGGCCAAAATGTCGGCCCGCAGTTCTTCATAGAGGCTTTCAACATCGATCTGTTCCAAAAGCTCCTTGATCGCCTCGGCGCCGATACCGGCTTCGAACTTGTTGCCGTACAGCGACCGCGCTTCACGGTATTTTTCCTCAGACAAGAGCTGCATGCGGCTCAATCCCGTATCCTTGGGATCGATGACGATATAGTTATCGAAGTAAAGGACCTTTTCCAGGTTCTTCAATGTCAAATCAAGCAGATTTCCGATTTTGCTGGGCAGACTGCGGAGAAACCAGATATGGGTCACCGGTGCGGCCAGGTCGATATGGGCCATGCGCTCCCGGCGCACCTTGGACTGGATGACCTCGACACCGCATTTTTCGCAAATCACGCCGCGGTGCTTCATCCGCTTGTACTTGCCGCAGTTGCACTCGTAGTCCTTGATCGGTCCGAATATCTTGGCGCAGAACAGGCCGTCGCGCTCGGGTTTGAAGGTTCGGTAATTGATCGTTTCCGGCTTTTTGATCTCGCCAAACGACCAGCTCCGGATCTGCTCCGGTGAAGCAAGGGCGAGTTGAACGCCTTTATAACGATTCGGATTCTTCGGTTTGATGAAGAAATCGTATACCGTTTCCAATGTTGACTCCTTGCATACTTGTCCCCGATTGGGTCAGGGAAATGATGATGCTTCCAGTGCCTGGGCCCGTTTTAAAAACGCACATGTTTTTCTACCGGCCCAGGCGTCATCCGGCACGGCGTGCCGGCTTGCTTCTATCAAAACAGCCACGGGGCCGTCTTATTCGTCTTCGCCGACCAGGCTGATATCGAGCCCAAGGCTCTGGAGCTCCTTGGTCAGCACCCGGAAAGATTCCGGCAGCCCGGGCTCAAAGACGTTTTGCCCCTTGACGATTTTTTCATACATCCGGGTCCGGCCGGCCATGTCATCGGACTTGACGGTCAGAAATTCCTGCAGGGAATAGGCCGCCCCGTACGCCTCGATGGCCCACACCTCCATTTCACCGAGCCGCTGGCCGCCGAACTGGGCCTTTCCGCCGAGCGGCTGCTGGGTCACCAGCGAGTACGGGCCGATGGAGCGGGCGTGGAGCTTGTCGGCCACCAGGTGATGGAGCTTTAGCATGTACTTGGTCCCGACGGTGATCTTTTCGTCAAAAGGCTCTCCGGTCCGGCCGTCGAACAGGGTGGCCTGACCGGTGTGGCTCACACCGGCCTCGGTCAAAAGCGATTTGATTTCGTCTTCCTTGGCCCCGTCGAATACCGGCGTGGCCATATAGACCCCGTCGCGGTTGTTTTGGGCCAAAGACAGCAGATCCTGGTCGGACAGGCTGGCCACCGCCCTTTTTTCCGGGCCGTCGGTGAAAATGCATTTAAATTTCTCCCGCATTTCATCGAGCTTTTTGTCCGCAAGCATCTGGTTGATCTGATCGCCGAGACCCTTGGCCGCCCGGCCCAGATGAATTTCTAAAATCTGGCCGACGTTCATGCGAGACGGCACCCCGAGCGGGTTTAAGACCATGTCCACGGCCCTGCCGTCTTCAAAATACGGCAGGTCCTCTTCGGGTAAAATACGCGAAACCACGCCCTTGTTGCCGTGCCGGCCGGCCATCTTGTCGCCCACGGCCAGGGTGCGCTTCATGGCCACGTAGACCTTGATCATTTTAATAACGCCCGGCGGCAGGTCATCGCCTTTTTCAATGGAGCTGACATGATTGTCGAAGGCCGATTTGGCCAACTCAGCCTGCTCCTGGTACCGGCCGAGGATTTCACTGACCTTCTCGTCGGCCTTTTTGTCCTTCATCACGATATGCTCAAACCGGGAAAGCGGCACATCGGCAATCATCTGCTTTTCGATCCGGGTGTCTTTCGGGATCATCACCTTCTTGCCGTCGGTTAAGTCCTCGGCGCACTGCTTGCCGACCAGATGCCCGGCCAGCTCGTTTTTGGCCATCTCGTTGATAATCCGCAGCTCATCATCGCGGTCTTTTTCAAGGGCGGCGATTTCTTCGTCCTCGATGGCGCGGGACCGGTCGTCTTTTTCCACGCCGCGGCGGGAAAACACCTTGACGTCGGTGACAATGCCCGTAACGCTTGGCGGCACTTTAAGAGAAGTGTCTTTCACATCCCCGGCTTTTTCCCCGAAAATGGCCCGGAGCAGCTTTTCTTCGGGCGACAACTGGGTTTCGCCCTTGGGCGTAACCTTGCCCACGAGAATGTCGCCGGGGCCGACCTCGGCGCCGAGCCGAATAATGCCGCTGTCATCAAGGTCTTTGAGAGCCTCTTCCCCGACATTGGGGATATCGCGGGTAATTTCTTCCCGGCCCAGCTTGGTGTCGCGTGCCAGGATCTCGAATTCCTCGATGTGGATCGAAGTAAAAACCCCGTCTTTGACCAGGCGATCACTGACTAAGATGGAGTCTTCAAAGTTATATCCGCCCCAGGGCATAAACGCCACGGTAACGTTCTGGCCAAGCGCAAGTTCGCCCTTGCTCGTGGCCGGCCCGTCGGCGATGATTTCGCCGGCCCGGATATATTCGCCCTTCTGCACGATGGGGCGATGGTTAAAGCAGGTGTTCTGGTTGGACCGAACGAATTTGGAAAGATTGTATATGGTCACATCCTTTTGGGACGGCTCGTCGGAGGGTTCATGCTGCAGCACGATCCGGGAGGCATCCACATTGACGACCCGTCCGTCGCGCTTGGCCACAATGGCGACACCGGAATCCCGGGCCACGATACCCTCGATGCCGGTGCCGACCAGCGGGGCATCGGTTTCGAGCAAAGGCACGGCCTGGCGCATCATGTTCGATCCCATCAGTGCGCGGTTGGCGTCATCGTTTTCCAGAAACGGCACAAGCGAGGCCGAAATGCTGACCAACTGATTGGGCGACACGTCCATCAATTCGATCTTGTTTCTGTCGACCATCATAAATTCGCCATCGACCCGGGAAATGACAACCGAATTGACATACTCGTTGTTTTCATCGACCGGCGCATTGGCCTGGGCGATGGGATGATCCTGTTCCTGGAAGGCGGAAAGCAGCTTGACGGTTTCGGACACGGTGGCCTGCTCGACCACCCGGTAGGGGGTTTCGATGAAACCGAATTCGTTGACCCGCGCATAGGTGCAAAGCGATACAATCAAGCCGATGTTGGGCCCTTCCGGGGTTTCAATGGGACAGATCCGCCCGTAATGGGAGGGATGAACGTCACGGACTTCGAAGCCTGCCCGGTCCCGGGTCAATCCGCCGGGGCCCAGGGCGCTCAGACGCCGTTTGTGCGTGGTTTCCGACAACGGGTTGGTCTGATCGAGAAACTGCGACAACTGGCTGGTGCCGAAAAACTCCTTGACCACCGCGGAAACCGGCTTCGGATTGACCAGGTCATTGGGCATTAACGCATCGACTTCCTGCATACTCATACGTTCCTTAATCGCCCGTTCCATCCGGACCAGCCCGATGCGGTACTGGTTTTCCAGCAGCTCGCCCACGGCACGGACCCGTCGGTTGCCCAAATGGTCGATATCGTCGACCGCCCCCTGGGTGTCGCGCAATTCCACCAGCGTGCGGGCGGTCAACAGGATATCTTCCTTGCGCAGGGTCCGGACATCGATCGGGGTGTTGAGGTTTAACCGGTGGTTGATTTTCAGGCGTCCCACGCTGGACAGATCGTAATAGGCGGTCTTGAAAAACAGGTGATCGATAAACTCCTGGGCCACTTCACCGGTCACCGGGTTGCCGGGCCGCAGCCGCCGGTAGATATCGATTAAGGCCTCTTCCTTGGTCTTGACCTTGTCCATCAGCAGTGTCTTGCGGATCGACTGGCTGGCAAAGGGGCCTTCCATGACCAGGATTTCAAACCACTCGACCCCGGCGGCTTTTAACTGCTCGGTTAAATCCGTATCCAAGGTGTCGTTGGCGCGGGCGATGACAGCCCCGGTTTCCGGGTTTACCACGTCGGAGGCCACCACGCGCTCAGCAAGCTCGTCATCGGTCATGGGTATATACTCGACACCGGCGGACTGCAGCTGGCGGATGGCGCGCTTGGTGATCATGCGGCCCTTCTTGACCAGCACGTCGCCGGTTTCGGGATTGACAATGTCTTCGCCCGGACGCTCACCCTTCAGAAAATCGGCGTTGATGGCCCGGGAAAACTTTTCGCCCTGGACGTAAATTTTTTCCTTGTTGTAGAAGTAGGACAGGACGTCATAATCCGTGTAGCCGAGGGCTTTAAACAAAAGGGTGACAGGAAATTTCCGGCGACGGTCGATCCGGATGTAGACGATGTCCTTGGGATCGATTTCCATGTCGATCCAAGAACCGCGTACCGGGATCATGCGTGCCGTGTAAATGATGCGGCCGCTCGAATGGGTCTTGCCCTTGTCATGGTCGAAAAACACCCCGGAGGATCGGTGCAGCTGACTGACGATGGCCCGTTCGGTGCCGTTGATGATAAACGTGCCGCGCTCGGTCATCAGCGGGATGGTGCCGAAATATATCTCCTGTTCCTTTATATCGCGGATATTGGATACCCCGGTGCCCTTGTCCACGTCGTAGACCACGAGCCGGACCCGGATCCGAACGGAAATTTCATAGGTCATCCCCCGATTGATGCATTCGCCGACCGAATGCTTGACTTCCCCGAAGTGATACGAAACAAATTCAAGTGAAGCGGTATTGGTAAAATCCTTGATGGGAAACACCGAGTTAAACACCGACTGCAGGCCGATATCTTCCCGATCTTCAGGGGCAATCCCCATCTGCAGAAACCGCTGGTAGGACTCCCGCTGCATCCCGATAAGGTCGGGAATATCGACAATCGATTGGATGCGACCGAAATTTTTCCTGAACCGTTTATATTTCGGCGGATTACCTGTCATTTTTTCTCCAAAATAAAATAAATTTGATTTTCACCGTGAAACACGGCTGCCGGGCATTGCCCGGCGCCGGCTTTCACGGAATGAACCATTGAAATAAATTCCAACAGGTTATACGTCCCAACGGTTGACAAGTGACACCATCGGGCAATACAGAATGACCGAACGAAAACCGGGATTTTTCGTCAAAATTTCGTTTAACGGGGGCACAGATATTGGCGAAAAAGACGGTTTTCGTTCATACATTACTTGATTTCCACAGAGGCCCCGGCCCCTTCGAGCTGTTCTTTCATCTTCTCGGCCTCTTCCTTGACCACGCCTTCCTTGACGGCCTTGGGCACTTCCTCGACCAGCGCCTTGGCTTCTTTTAAGCCGAGGCCGGTAATGGCGCGGACTTCCTTGATCACCTGGATCTTCTTGTCGCCGGGCGTGGTCAGCACCACGTCGAATTCGGTCTGCTCCTCGGCCGGTTCGGCGGCTTCACCGCCGGCGGGGGCGCCGGCAACGGCCACCGGTGCGGCCGCGGAGACGCCGAATTTTTCCTCCAGTTCCTTGACGAACTCGGAGAGCTCCAGTACGCTCATGTTTGCAATAAACTCAACTACATCTTCCTTGGTTACGTCAGCCATGGTTTTTATCCTCCAAAAAGTATATGATAATGTGTCTTGATAATGATTGAAATCGTTGTTGACGGCCCCGAAGCAAATCGGGGAAAACAGTGCCGATTACGCCGCGTCTTTCTGATCGCGGATGGCCTGGAGCGCATAAAGCAGCCGCTCGGGCACATTGTTTAATGCCCGGACAAGTCCGGTGGGCACTGCATTCATTGCAGACAGCACCTGGGACAGCAACGCTTCGCGGGATGGCAGGTCGGACAGCGCCTTGATATCTTCCACGGCAAGCGCCTTTCCCCCCATAACGCCTGCCCGGATTTCCAGCGTTTCATTTTCCTTGGCGAATTCGTTTAACACCTTCGCCGGCGCAACCGGGTCATCGAAACTCATGGCGATCGCGCTGGGACCCTGGAAATGTTCGCGGATCAAATCCACGTCCGTATCCGCAGCGGCCCGGATCAACAGCGTATTTTTCACCACCTGGAACTCGACACCGGCTTGACGGAGCCGGGCGCGCAAGTCGTTGATTTTCGTAACGTTTAAACCCTTGGCATCCACGAGGATCAGGATTTTTTTCCGTTCGAAGCGCTCGCGCAGCGCCGATACCATTTCCTTTTTCTGCGTTAGAGTAAGCACGTGATACACCCCCTTTCTGAATCTGTAAAAACCAAGGGCGACACAGAAGCATCATGGATCATGCTGGCCTGCCTCGGTAGGCCGGTTTGTTCCGATTAAACACCATGCGGTGAACCTACGGTCTTTGACAGATAAAATTTATGAACAACCGCTCTGGGTTATTGGCGAATCGGGACCACCCCGATTCGCATGAATCGTTGCTTTCGCCCTCCTGTTTTTAAAAACCGGCCTTCTGCAGACAGGCGCCGAAAGATCATTGATTTTCCGGAGGCGTCACTGCCGGGAAAACAGGGGGATGTCTTTTCGATGAAATTGATCCGGACCTATCGGGTGCCCGAACCAAGACCCGGATTTTGCCTCAAGATCAAGGAAGACACTATTTCAGCAGATCCTTGACATAGACCGGATCCACCTTGAATCCCGGGCCCATGGTCGTGGAAATGGAAACACTTTTGACATATGTGCCCTTGCTGGCGGCGGGCTTCAAGCGGATCACCGTATCGATAAAGGCCCGGATGTTTTCCCGGAGCCGATCCGTGCCGAAAGAAACCTTGCCCATCGGGGCATGCAGGATCCCGGTTTTATCGACCCGGAAATCGACCTTGCCGGCTTTTGCCTCGTTGACGGCCTTGGCCACATCAAAGGTGACGGTGCCGGTCTTGGCATTGGGCATTAAGCCTCGCGGGCCCAGAATCTTTCCGATTTTGCCCACGGAACCCATCACGTCGGGTGTGGCCACTGCCTTGTCAAAACCATACCAACCGCCCTTGATCTGCTCGATCAAGTCATCGTTGCCGACAAAATCCGCCCCGGCTTCCTGGGCCTCTTTTTCCTTTTCTCCCTTGGCAAACACCAGGACCCGGACCTCTTTGCCCAAACCATTGGGCAACACCACCGAACCCCGGACCATCTGATCGGCATGCCGGGGGTCAACACCGAGTTTTACGGCGATATCCACGGTTTCATCAAACCGCACATAGGAAGATTGCAGGGCGGCATCGATGGCCTCGCCAAAGTCAATGCTTTTTTGGGTATCAAACTTGGCCTTGATATCTACGTATTTTTTGCTTCGTTTGCGCATCGTCTTTTTATCCACTCCTTATTATATTCAGCGCCGGCGCGGAAACCGCAATTTCCGCCAAGCACGATGGGGACCCATTTAGACCACCTCAAGTCCCATACTCCGGGCCGTACCCTCGATAATGCGGCAGGCGCTTTCTATGTCCGGTGCATTCAAGTCCGGCATTTTCGTCCTGGCGATTTCCTCCACCGCGCTACGTTCCACTTTGCCGATCTTTTCGGCCTTCGGACTGCCCGATCCCTTCGCGATACCGGCGGCCTTTTTCAGCAGGACGGCAGCCGGCGGGGTCTTTGTAATGAATTTAAAGGATTTGTCCTGGAAAATGGTGATGACCACGGGCGTAATCATGCCTTCATCGTTGGCGGTACGGGCATTGAAGGCCTTGCAGAAATCCATGATATTGACGCCATGCTGGCCCAGCGCGGGGCCGATGGGCGGCGAAGGATTGGCCTTACCGGCTTGTACCTGAAGTTTGACCTGCGCAATTACTTTTTTTGCCATATCTGAAAATCTCCTGTCTTAATTTTTTGAAACCTGCAAGAAATCCAGCTCAACCGGCGTAGACCGCCCGAAAATGCTGACCAGAACCTTGAGTTTGCCCTTTTCGGGATTAACCTCTTCCACCGTACCGTTGAAATTGGTAAACGGTCCATCCACGACACGAACCTCTTCGCCAATGTCAAAATAAAACTTGGGCTGGGGTTTTTGCTGGCCGGCTTCCATCCGGTTTAAAATTTGATCGGCCTCTTCCTCGGTAATGGCAACCGGCCGGTCGCGCCCGCCGAGAAAACCGGTTACCTTGGCCGTATTTTTCACCAGGTGCCAGGTTTCTTCATCCAGTTCCATCCGGACCATAATATAGCCCGGGTAAAATTTCCGGTTCGAGGTTTTGCGTTTGCCCTTGATCAATTCGACCACCTGCTCGGTGGGCACCACGACTTCGCCGAATTTTTCCGGGTGAGCACAAGCGGCAATCCGCTCTTCCAGGTTTTGCTTCACCTTGTTTTCAAAACCGGAATAAACATGGATGATGTACCAATTCTGCGCCAAGGCGTCTGTCTCCTTCCTTTCCCGAAATCTACAGGATCAACCGCACCAGACTCGTCAAGCCGAAATCGACAGCACCGAGAAAAAGCGCAATCACAAAAACAAAAATAATCACCATGGCCGTTGTCCCGATGGTTTGCTTGCGCGACGGCCAGGCAACCTTGCTCAACTCCACCTTGACCTCCCGCAGAAACTGAATCCAGTTGCCAAAATACCGGTCCACAAGTCGCATCAAGGCCGTCTGGTCGCCGCCGGTGCGCTTGGCGGCACCGGAAAGCGCCGATTTTTGTTTTCCGGCTTTTTGCCCGCCGGCCGTCGCCTCGTTTTTCGCCCCAGACGAACCCGTCAGGCCGGCTTCCATACTGCCGGGGGCAGAATCGCCGGCGGCCGTTTTTTTCTTTTTCTGCTCGGCCGGCTTTTTTTTCTGCATGCGTCCCATTTCGGCTCCTAAAATATTGAAAGCTCAAAGTGGGCATTCAAATGGCAATGCTGCATTTAAACCCCCGCCCCTTGAGCTTTCATTTATTATTTTTGGCAGGCCAGGAGGGATTTGAACCCCCAACCACCGGATTTGGAGTCCGACGCTCTGCCGTTAGAGCTACTGGCCTTTATTCAATATCGGCCTTTATGCCATACAGAGATCTATTCTTACTTCGTTTCCCGATGCACGGTATGCCCCTGGCAAAATCGACAATACTTCTTCAGTTCGAGCCGGTCAGGCTTTGTCCGCTTGTTCTTTGTGGTCGAATAGTTCCGACGTTTGCAATCCATGCATGCAAGGGTGATATTGACTTTCACAGGTTTAGCTCCCGATTATTCCTTTATTCGATTATTTCACCGACAACGCCGGCGCCGACCGTGCGGCCGCCTTCACGGACCGCAAACCGCAATTCCTTTTCCATGGCGATCGGGGTGATTAAC
>JBNJEA010000081.1:0-14245 GCA_051745395.1 Thermodesulfobacteriota bacterium
AGGTATGAGGTGTGAGGTTCAGGGTCTAAGGTGTAAGGTGTAAGGTCTAAGGCGGAAAAGCGGTTGTGTCTAAACTCCATACCTTAAACCGTAAACCCTATACCTTACACCTTACACCTTATACCTCACACCCTGAACCTTACACCCTGAACCCTTTATGCGCAGGTGAACAATGGGAAAAATTGTTGCAGTGTATGGCAGTCCGCGGCGGAAAGGCAATACGGCAACCCTTCTGTCTTGCGCCATTGAAGGCGCCGAAGCCGCCGGGGCGACGGTGGATCCGATCGTGTTGCGGGACCAGGAAATGTCGCCGTGTTATGAAATCTACGGATGCAAAAAAGACGGCGACTGCGTGATCAGAGACGACTTCCAGGCGGTTCGCGACCGGATGCTTGCCGCCGACGGCATCATCATTGCCACCCCGATTTTTTTCTACACCGTCAGTGCCCATCTGAAAATTTTCATGGACCGGTGCCAGTCCCTGTGGGTGAAAAAATACTGGATTGACCAGGCGGCGTTCGGCAAATGGGTGCCGCAGCGCAAGGCACTGGTTATTGCCGCCGGGGCCACCACGGGCAAAAAACTTTTTGACGGCATGTTGTTGACCATGAAGTACTTTTTTGATGTTTTTGATACCGAGGTGTGGGATTGTCTGCTGTACCGGGGACTGGATTATCAAGGCGATGTGGATCAGTTCCCCGATTATCTCGACCAGGCCTACCAGGGCGGCTACGATCTGGCCCAAGCACTGGCCGGGCACTAACGGCCTGACGCCCTTTTGTTTTCTACAACCGAAATGGGAAATCGCTCCATTTCGGTGCAAATCTTAAAAATTTCTGGCCCTTGATTCCAAAAAGATATATGCCTGCCTTTTTACCGCATTGACACGAAAAAATTTTGATGGGATAAAAAGCCTGCCGGGCTCATCGGATCGGCATGATCGGCAACCGGCATGACCGAAAAAACAAAAGGAAATCCTTGCCATGGGTGGAATCTTCGGCGCGACATTGAAAACCGACTGTGCCATAGACGTGTTCTACGGTACGGACTATCATTCGCATCTGGGCACCAAGCGCGGCGGCATGGCCGTTTATAATGAAGAGCGGATTGCCAAATCCATCAAAAAGATTGAAAACAGTTATTTTCGAACCAAGCTCGGTCCCGAGCTGCCCATGTTCCACGGCAGAAACGGCATCGGGGTGATCAGCGACAACGATGCCCAGCCCTTGATCATCGGCTCGCACCTGGGCACCTTCGGCATCGGCACCGTGGCAAAGATCAATAATTTAAACGAAATCGCCGGGGAGGGGTTTCGTCAGCGCATTCACTTCTCGGAAGCCGGCGGCGGCGAGGTCAACCCCACCGAGCTGGTGGGGATGTTGATCAACCAGGGCGACAGCTTTGCAGAGGGCATCGCCCATGCCCAGCAGGTGATCCAGGGGTCGTGTACGATGCTGCTGGTCACCAAAGACGGCCTTATCGCCGCAAGGGATTTGCGGGGCCGCACCCCGCTGGTGATCGGAAAAAAAGCCGGCGGTTACGCGGTGAGTTTTGAAACCACCGCATTTTTCAATCTCGGCTATGACATCGATTACTACCTCGGGCCGGGCGAGATCGTCCGGGTGACCCCGGAGGGCTGGCAACAGTTGCGGCCGCCCGGAAAAGACATGCAGGTCTGCTCGTTTCTGTGGATCTACTACGGTTACCCCGCCTCCAACTATGAGGCAATCAACGTGGAGTCCGTGCGCTACCGCTGCGGCCGGGTGCTGGGCAAGGCCGATGATACGCCGATCGACATGGTCTCCGGGATCCCCGACTCGGGCATCGGACATGCCATCGGTTATGCCAATGCCCGGCAAGTCCCTTACATGCGCCCCTATGTGAAGTATACCCCCACCTGGCCGCGCAGCTTTATGCCCCAGAATCAAATGGACCGGGACCTGGTGGCCCGGATGAAGCTCATTCCCATCCGGGATTTAATCGCCGGCAAACGGGTGCTGTTTTGCGATGATTCCATCGTCCGGGGCACACAGCTCAAGGACAATGTGCAGGTCCTGTTCGACGCCGGCGCGTGCGAGGTCCACATGCGCATTGCCTGTCCCACCCTGATTTATCCCTGCTTGTTTTTAAATTTTTCCACCTCGCGTTCCACCCTGGACCTGGCCGGCCGGAAAGCCATCCACGACCTCGAAGGCGTCGAAGACGAGGCCCTGATTGCCGGCTACGTGAATCAGCAATCGGAAAAAAACCGGGCCATGGTCGGTACCATCCGGGAAAAACTCGGTCTTACCTCCCTGAAATATCAAAACATTGCCGACATGGTCGAAGCCATCGGCATGCCCAGGGAAAAGCTGTGTACCCATTGTTGGGACGGCTCCAGCTATTATTAAGTCTGCCGCATCCATGCCCGCTGTTTTCAAGCGGCCCTGCTATGGCGGGTGTCGGAATTGACAGCGCTGTATTGCGGAATTATATCTAGGGGTCAGAGGGCAAAAGCCCGGATTGTAATGCAGGAAATCGGGCGGCCTTTGGGTATCATATCCGTTGCAGCAAACAAGGAGGGGCCATGAAAATTCAAAAAGGGCGATCCGTTGAAAAAATTGTGGAAGAACAGATTCAGCAATGGGAGATGCGCAAGCCGAAAAAAGTCGAAAAACCCGGTATATCCGTTATAACCGTATCTCGCCAACCCGGCAGCGAGGGCAATGAGATCGCCGCCGAACTCGCCGAATCCTTCGGATACAACCTGTTCGACCAGGAAATTATCCATGCGATATCCAGGGATGCCAAAATTTCCGACCGCGTGCTTGAAACCCTGGATGAAAAAGGGTTGAATGTCCTGGAAGATGTTTTGGCCACGGTGATTGAACAACGCCACCTCTGGCCGGATCAATACATGAAGCATTTGATGAAAGTCATCGGTACAATCGGCCGCCACGGCAAGGCCGTAATTGTGGGCCGGGGGGGCAACTTTATACTGCCCGAAAATCAGAACCTCCGGCTGCGCATCGTGGCGCCGTTTGACAGGCGGGTCAACAAGGTGGCCCGGGAACATGATTTGTCCATCACCGATGCCCGGCGCCAGATCTATAAAGAAGAGGCCGAGCGCCGCTCCTTTACCCGCCGGTATTTCTATGCCGACATTGATGATCCGATCCATTATGACTTGGTGATCAACACCGAGCACATGTCGACACAAGAAGTCATCGCCGTTGTCCGGGCGGCCATGGAAAAAAAGAGCTGAAAATCGACTTCCGGGCAAATCGTTTCTGGAAGCTCGAAATGGATATAAACCACAGTGATCACGGAGAAGGCTTCCTATAACCTAAATTGAGCGATTTTCAAGTTTGCCGCAGATACAAGGAAGATGCAGACGAGCTATAGTGGACTATGCGAGGCTGCATCTGACGCAGTAGATGCGGCAAAATTGGAAATCCCGGAGGGTTTCAGGTTTTTAAATATAAATTGCTATAATCCTTTACAAAATCATTTTTTTAAAAATCTGAAACGCTCAATTTAGGTATAAGTAATGTTTTCTCTGTGCCCTCTGTGGTTAGGAAATTGGTCCCCGAAAGATCCTTATTGCAAAAACACAGAAGTAAGGAGTCAGGGGCTTTTTACGACAGCATCAAATTCAGGTCTTCCTTGGCGGCGTTGCGCGAGAATGGAAAAATAAATCGCCGACACGTCAAGTAACCGTCTCCAAACCGCCAATGGCGGTGTTCCCGCCCCGTTTTTCCCCCTCCATGGGATTTTTTCGGCACCGGGCTTTTTGCCGTCCCCGATCCGTATCACTTCACGTCAAAATGCAGGCCGCGCTGCAACACCTCCCCGGCCCGGAAACATCGGGGGTCAAAAGACCGATTGCGGAAACCGCCGGCGTGCTTATGTTATAAAGGCGATGATTGCCGGTGGGCGCCGGTGGTCGGCCGGCTTGCAAATGCCCCGGACAGAAGGGGGGCAGGGCCGGCAAAAGATGCTTGACTGTTTACACTGTGTGCCCTAATTAATTTTAGTAGCACATATCATCATCTGAAAAGGAGATCGAGATATATATGACGCAAACCATAGCACTGGCGGGAAAGGGCGGTACCGGCAAAACCACCATGGCGGGCCTTTTGATCAAGTACATGGTCAAAAACGGAAAATCGCCGATTTTAGCCGTGGACGCGGACTCGAATTCGAATTTAAACGAAGTGCTCGGCCTCGAGGTCACCGAGACCCTCGGCGATGCCCGCGAGGACATGAAAAAGGGGCAGGTGCCCAGCGGCATGACCAAGGACGTTTTTATTTCCATGCGGATGGAAGAGGCCATCCTCGAAACCGGGGATTATGACCTGGTGGTCATGGGCCAGCCGGAAGGGGCGGGATGTTATTGCGCGGCCAATACGCTGCTGACCAATTTCATGGATCGCCTGACCGACAATTACCCCTATATCGTCATGGACAACGAGGCCGGCATGGAGCATATCAGCCGGCTGACAACGAAAAACATCGATGTGTTGCTCATTGTCACCGATGCGTCCCGGCGGGGGCTGCAGGCGGCCATCCGGATCCATGAGCTGGCCACGAATCTAAATATCGGTATGGGCAGAAGTTGTATCGTGCTCAACCAGGTCAAAACCGAGCCGTCGGAAAAGGTCCTGCAAATGATCCGGGATGCCGGCATCGATTACCTCGGTGCCGTGCCGGCCGATGACATGGTCTATGATTATGATTTCGAGGGCCGGCCGACCATCGAACTGCCAGAGGACAGCGCCGTGGTACAGGCGGCGTTTTCGGTGTTTGAAAAATTCATGAAAAATGGGGCATCCGCCGAATCCCATGAACGGGCCGTATAACGACCTATATATTTATTACCTCAAAGGGCGGCCGGCCGAGGGCACCGAGGCGTTTGACGACCGGTTTATCGGAAACTGGCAGGAAGCCGATACGGCGTTTTTGTTTTTTACGGCCCCGGCAGACGATGCCGTAGATGCGCTGGTGGCCGGGCGTACGGACATCGACGTAATTGACCGTTTTGAGATGCCCTATGCGGACTGGCACGGCAGTGCCGTGGCGCCGTTTTCGACACAGCGCTTCCATGTGGCCCCGCCGTGGGATGCGCCGGCTGGCGGCGATCAGGACAGGCTTTCCATTGTGTTGGATCCGGGCGTGGTCTTCGGCGCGGGCACCCATCCGACCACCCGGGATTGCCTGGCGGCCGTGGAAATGGCGTTTGAAGGCGGCCCCGTTGATGCCGCCCTCGATATCGGCACGGGCACGGGCCTGCTGGCACTGGCGGCCGCCCGACTCGGTGCAAAGCGGGTGATCGCGGTGGATAACAATTACCTGGCGGCCCGCACCGCCGAAGACAACATCGGCCATAACGGGCTGCATGACACGGTGCTGGCCGTCTGGGGCAGCGGCCCCGATTTTACGGCCGTGGACGCCGATCTGTTGATTGCCAACATTCATTACGATGTCATGGCACCGATTGTGGCATCCGAGGGTTTCGTGCAGAAAAAGTGGGTGGTGTTATCCGGTCTGCTGCAAAGTCAGGCCGCGCGCATCGAGCAGCAATTGGAAGAAAGGGGCGTGGGACTGGTGGAACGCTGGATCAGCGACGGGATATGGTATACCTGTCTCGGCCGCGTCTCCGGGGCAGGGTAGGCCGAAATGAGGCGGTCCGTTTTTGCTGAAAACGGGTGTAATGGCTTGTAAAGCGGATAGCAGATGTTTATAAAGTGCTGGGGATCAAGGGGCTCCATCCCGGTATCCGGGGCCGAGTTCGAAAAATACGGCGGGGATACCACCTGCATAGAAATTCGAACCCGAAGCGATGATATCATCATTGTGGATGCCGGGACCGGTATTCGCCGGCTGGGCCGGCAGTTGACCGAGGAAGGCCGCGACATCTTCAACTTTATCTTCACCCATTCCCATTGGGACCATTTGATGGGCTTTCCCTTTTTCAAGCCCCTCTACAATGAAGCCTCGCAGATCCACATGCACCGCTGCCCGTTTCCGGGCAAATACGTGGAAAACATTGTGACCAAGCTGATGCGCCCGCCGCATTTCCCGGTCCGGTACTCGGATTTGAAGGCCCGTGTTGTCTATCAAAACGGATGCCCGAAAACCTTTGCCATCGGATCGGTCACCATTACCCCCATCTCCATCAGTCATCCCAACGGCGGCTGCGGATACAAGTTCGAAGAAGACGGCAAAACCTTTGTGTTTTTGACGGACAACGAGCTGGGATTCCGGCATGACGGCGGTCTTTCCTATCCGGATTATGTGCGGTTTTGCCAGGGGGCGGACCTGTTGTTCCACGACGGCGAATATACGCCCGGGGAATACGCGGCCAGCGTGGAATGGGGCCATTCGATTTACACGGATGCGCTGGATTTGGCCATGGCCGCCGGCGTCGGTCGGCTGGGATTGTTCCACATCAACCAGGAACGCACTGACGCGGAAATGGACGATATTGTCGCCCACTGCGGCCGTATCATTGCAGAAAGCGCCAACCGTATACAGTGTTTTGCCGTGGGCCGCGACATGACCTTTCAGTTATAGCGCGCATCAAAAACCAAGGAAATCTATATCAATGAATGAAAATGTTTGCGGATGGGTGGTTTCCCTTGCACTGGAGCCCCCCTCCCTGGCCGACAACACGGCAGATGCCGACCGGTTGAAAAAAGCCCTGGCCGCAAAAATCGGTGCCGATACCGTCGCCGTGGATCTGGCGCTGCTGAAACGGCTGCCCGAACAGCTCCGGTGCTGGGATTATCAGTGCCGCTGCATTTGCTTTAAAACCCAGGGCCGGTGGCAGTTAATCGATATCCTCGAACCGGCGGCCGCGGCGACCGCGGCCGGCATTGCCGTGGATCTCGGCACGACCCGGGTGGTGATGCGCATGATCGATCTGGCATCCGGACAGACCCTGGCCGAGACCGCATTGGACAATCCCCAGATCGAAATCGGCCCCGATATTCTCGAACGGATTCATTACACCGACAAAGACGGCGGACTGGCGAAGCTGAACCGGTTGATTGTCGACGGCCTCAACAACGGCATCCAAACCCTTTGCCATGCCGCCGGCATCGCGCGGCAGCAGGTGTTTTTAATGGCGGTGGCCGGCAACACCAGCATGACCCACTTGTTTATGGGCCTTTGTCCCCGCTGGATCATCCGGGAGCCGTATATCCCGGCAAGCAATACGCCGGGGGCGGTCCGGGCCGATGAACTGGGTCTTGAAGTCAACGCATGCGGAAGGGTCTTTGTTTTTCCAAACGTGGGCAGCTACTTTGGGGGGGATCTGATTTCCGGGGCCTACCATGCGGGGTTTCATGAAAATGAAGCCATCGCCATCCTCGTCGATGTCGGCACCAATGCGGAAGTGCTGCTGGGCAACCGGGACTGGCTCGTGGCCTGTGCGGGTGCGGCCGGGCCGGCACTGGAAGGCGGGGTTTCGGAAATCGGCATGACCGCGGGCCCCGGCGTGATTGACTCCGTCGTCATTGATCCGCAAACCCGGGCCTTTGACATTCACACCATCGATGATCGCCCACCGGTGGGGATTTGCGGTTCGGGCATGATCGATCTGGCGGCGCAAGTGTTTCTCGCCGGCCTGCTTGATATCCGGGGGCGCCTGGTGCCGGAAGTCTGCGGAGACCGGCTGTATGAAACCGACGGCATCCGCCACCTGGTGATAGTGTCTGCGTCGGATTCGGCAACAGGCGAAAGCCTGACCATCAGCCAGGCCGATATCGACAGCCTGATCCGCTCCAAGGCGGCCATGTATACAATCCTGGAAACCATTGCCGGCTATGTGGGCATCGGTTTTGACGATCTCGACACATTTTTTGTGGCCGGAACCTTCGGCTCGTTTATCCGGCCCCGCTCGGCCATTTCCATCGGCATGATCCCGGATCTTCCCGAGCAGCGCTTTTACCCTTTGGGCAACAGCTCGCTGGGCGGTGCGGTGCGCCTGCTGCAATCGCGCAGCGCCATTGACGACATCGAGTCGATCCGGGACCGGATTACCTACCTGGAGTTAAACGTCAACCAGGATTTCATGAACCGTTTCAGCGCCGCCAAGTTCCTGCCCCATACCGATGCGACCCGTTTTCCCTCGGTGCACCGGTACGATTAATCCCCAACGGCCCTCCGGCTCACTTCAGTAATTGACGCGTCGGCGACTTTTTTATATTCTCGCGCAAAGCCGCCAAGAGCGCCAAGGATGGCTTTGAAACTTTGCGCCTTTGCGTCTTGGCGCGAAAATGCAATGGCTGTTATCGGAAGTGAACCGGCCGACCAGATTACCTTTTTTCGGCGCCCTTGGTTTTTTTCTTTTTTTGCCGGGTTTTGCCCTTGGTGCCCCGCCAGATTTTGCCGCGCTTGCTTCTTTGATCGCCTTTTCCCATACAAACCGCTCCTTTGCTTACTTCGATCGTTGATTTCGATGTTGGATTTCATCGGGTCTTTCGATTTTGAAAAAAAGGTACTTTACACGAATTTTTGATCCCAGTAAAGACATGGATTGATTTCATACCAGACCAGGCCCTGGATACTGGAGCCGCGGCTGCATGGACTCATGATGCCCACGATAACGCAGGCATCGATAATGTCGTGGACCGCCACCTGTAATCCGGCTTTCTGGGCCACGGCCGCCATCAGGCCGCCTTCGGCCATGCAGGTGTCGGTATGCGGCCGGATTTGCTTGAGAAACCGGACCGAATCGGCGATATGGCCTTCGGTTTCGTGGGCCAGGATGTGGCGGATTGCGGCTTCGGAATCAAAAACGCCGGTTTTGGCGGCATTTTCGAGCAGGGTCCGCACGAGCCGGGTCATAAAAAACATTTCCCCCGGCCCGAAGCGCATGGTGCGGTCGTCCCATGCCGCCGTCTGCTGGGACCGGATGGGGATCAATAGCCGCTCTTCGTATGCCATGAGAAGATAGTCGTTTTTTCCCGCGTCATCAAGCGGCAGGTCTTCGTAATAGATGTTTTCATTGGCCAGTGCGGCAACAAGGAGACGGGCCATTGCGGGGGCCTCGGATTCTGAAAATTGATCTGCCAGTGCCCGGGTCAGCTTGGTTGTGGCGTTTTCGTCCATGGTGGGTTTCTCCGAATAATAGCGTAATGTATTGAGGGGTTTTGCGGGGTCAAATCACTCAATTTCGGTTTCAAGGTAACGATTCCTGCCGTCTGCGTCAATGCCGGCCGGTCAAAAAACGGGGCGGTACCGGAAAACGATTGTTTTTGTATATATGTAGTTTCATCTACTATAGTTTTTCTTTGATATTTGTGCACCTTTCTGGTATCGAAAAGAAAAAATGCGTACAAATATCTTTCTACTCCGTGTTTCACAGTCAGCGACATGGCCCTGAACTCTGTTTCGCACCCTGTGGCCCGTGCAAACAATTATTTATTTTGAATTTATAATCTTTTTTCATCGTTTACGCCCCGCCTGAAACCTTATTCACTGGTTTGATGGGCGGGCCGAGAAAGCCGACTGCCCTATGAAGCTGTTGACCTCACGGCCCTTTGTTTGCCTGTTTTGTTTTGCCATGCTGTGTTTTTTCCTGCTGTGTCCCCTTACCGGCCGGGCGCTGAAGCCGCTCGACGATCAGGCGCTGCTCGATTCTTCCCCTTCGACCATCGAAAAACTCGATAAAGTCCCCATCGAAGAACAACTCCGGTTTGAGTCCAATGAGTTTTCCGAGTCGATCTGTTTTAAAAAATGCCACCAGCCCGCTGATTTTTCCCCGGCCGAAAAAACCCGTAAACAGTGGCGCCTGCTCATTGGTGAAGACGGGCATGCCATTTTTAAAGAAATCAACTGGGAAAGCACCCGCCAGAAACAACGGGTGATGCAGTATCTGCTTGAAAACGCAAAAAACGCCAATGCCGACGCCGAGGGCATAGGGGTCTGGCACTGATCCGGTTTCATTATTTTATATTCCAGACGATACGCGGAGGAAGGCATGCAATTGGGTAACACGATGGTTCGGATACTGGTTTGCCTGGGATTTGTCTTGTACGCCACCACGGGGTTTGCCCAACAGGATGTCGACAAAGGGCAGGGCCGGGACAACTCGTTAAAACGGCAAGTCGATCATCAGAAGCCGTCTTCAAAAGAATTAAAGGGCATCGTCGAAAAACAGCAGCAGCAGATAAAAAAGCTTCGGCAGGACATTGCGCGCGTCTACCGGCAGACCATGCAGGATACCGGCCGGATTGAAAGATACAAGCTCGGCAATTCGGCTTATCTGCGGGCTTCGTACTATGATATGACCCGGGAAAACGAGCGCACCCGGAGCGAGGCCTATGAAAACGCCTTTGTCAATTATTTTGACCTGAAGTTCTGGGCCATGCCGAGTGCGGAGGTCAAGTTCAACGCCACGCTGACCATGTACAAGCTTTGGGGCGCCTGGAACACGCCCGAAGATGTGGGAAATGCCGATTTCAGTTATTCCGCCAAACCCTCGGATGCCGCAGTGCGTGCCAAGCGGGCCTATGTGGACTACCGGCCCGAATGGCTCAACCGGGCCGTGAATTTCACCTTCGGCCGGCTGCCGACCTCGGGCGGGGATCTGACCAAATACCGCTACAATCGCCCCAGCCAGACCACCTACCCGGACCTGGCCTTTAACGCCGAATCCGACGGCGCCGCTTTGACCTTTTACCTGGAGCGGCTGCCGGTGGCCGACACCCTCAATCTGGTCTACGCCCGGAGCGAGGACGACACCGATGCCCGTCCGTTTGCCGGCGACGACAACGCCCTGGAGGATATCGATTTTTATTCGGTCCAGCTCAATTCGCAGTTGCCGTTTGTCGATGATGCCGAGCTGGCCCTGCAGTGGTTCCGGGTGGACAATGTGCGTCCCACGGGCGACGATGTGATCCGGGAAAAATTCGATGAGCTCAGTCGAATGGCGGCATTGGGCAGATTCGGGCCACTGGACCTCGACACCCCGGTATTTCCGGACAGTCTCGGCTACGTGGACAAGTACACGGTCCAGTTTGAAAAAGAGAAAGTCTTTGACTGGCCCCTCGACGTGTTTGCCAGCGTGGCCTGGAGCCGTTCAAAACCCAACGGAAAACGGGTGAGCATCGGGGGCGAACCCCTGGAAGCGGCGGTGGAAGACCAATTAGCAAATGAAAATCTGCCCGAGTCCTTCCGGCAGGATCTCCAGAGGCTTTCCCGGCTGCCGGAGACGCTTTATCTGGTTTCGCCGGACAACCAGCAATCGCAAAGCGGAAACGCCTTCTATGCGGGGCTGCGCTATCACGTGGCATCCGAGCGGTTCAATCAGCCCAAGATCGGTGTGGAGTATTTCGACGGCTCGCAGTACTGGGTGGGGTTAAATATCGCCGCGCTCGATCCGTTCCAGAAGTTAAACACCCGCGGCCAGGTCTGGGAGCTTTACTGGGTCCAGCCGCTGGTGCGCCAGGCGCTTCAGATGCGCACCGGCTATCAGGCCATTGACCGCGATTATACGCAAACCATGATGTCCGGGCTTTACGGGGCGCCTCAAAAAACCGACGAAAGCGACGAATTGTTGTACCTGAGTCTGGAATACACGTTTTAAAACCTATTCGTCGGTTTCGTCCTGTTGGCCTTTCATTTTTTCCTTCAGCAGGCTGCCGAAATCCGAGGCGGTGCCCGATTGCGTTTTTTCAGCCGGTCGGGGTGTTTCTTTTTCCGGTTTCATGGTCAGCCGGATTTTCTTTTCCGCGGGCAGCACTTCGATGATCCGGGCCTCGACCTCCTGGCCGGCCGTAAATTGTTCCAGGACATCTTCCCCCTTGGCCGCCGGGATCTCGGAGACGTGGACCAACCCCTGGATGCCGTCGCCGATATCCACAAAAATGCCGAAATCGGTAATATTGGCTACTTTGCCCGCTATATCGGTACCCGGCGGATAGGTATGGGGCAACTGTTGCCAGGGATCGGGGGCCAGTTGCCTGATGCTGAGCTTGACCCGTTGGTTTTCCCGGTCAATCTCCGTGATCTTGGCCTGCACGGATTGGCCCTTTTGGTAATGGTCCGCCGGGTTTTTCTGGTTGGCCGGCAGGTCCGATACGTGGACGAGGCCGTCGATCTCATCGGTGATGCCCACAAAAATACCGAAGTCGGTCACCTGCTTGACGTTGCCCTCTATGATGGAGCCGACCGGGTAGGTTTCGGCAATTTTTTCCCATGGGTTGGGCGCCAACTGTTTTAGCCCCAGCGCCATTTGCCGTTTGCTGGCATTGATGTTTAAGACCATGCATTCCACGGTATCATCGATTTGCAGCATCTGGTTGGGATGCCGGATTTTCTGGGTCCATGACAGATCCGAGGTCCCGATTAAGCCCACAATCCCTTCTTCAATGGAGACAAACGCCCCGTAGTTTTTGAGGCTGATCACCCGGCCGCTGACCGTGGTGCCCACCGGGTATTTGGCCTCGATATTTTCCCAGGGGTCGGGGAACAACTGCTTGATGCCGAGCGAGATTTTTTTGTTTTCCGCGTCAATGTCTAAAACCTTGACGTGTAAGCGGTCGCCGACGCTGTGTTTTTCCGAAGGGTGGCGCACCGGCCCCCACGAAATGTTGCTGATGTGAACCAGACCGTTGATTCCCCCGATATCGACGAAAAGCCCGTAATCGGTGATGTTTTTGACCTCGCCTTCGACGGTGTCGCCGACTTCGAGGCGCGCCATGGTCTGTTGGGCCATCTCCCGTCGCTGGGCCTCGATTAACGCCCGCCGGGAAAGCACCACGTTGCGGTCGGCCTTGTTGAATTGAACGATTTTAAATTCATAGGTCTGGTTCAGCCACGCCTCCGGGTTTTTCACCGGCTTATCGTCAAGCTGGGATCCCGGCAAAAAGGCTTTCAAGCCGATATCCACAATAAAGCCGCCCTTGATCCGGGAGATGATCGTGCCTTCGACTGTATCCTCGTTTTCAAAAACCGCTTTGAGTTGGTCGAGCCGTTTGTCCTTTTCCGCCTCCTCCCGGGAAAGCACGGGGTAGCCGTCTTCTTCCTTCCGGATTAAAAAGACTTCCACGCGGTCGCCGATGGAAACGGTCAGGTTCCCCGAAAGATCGGTGAATTCGGATTTGGAGACCAGACCCTCGGATTTGTAGCCGATGTCGATCAAGACGTTGTCACGTTCGATGTCGACAATTTCGCCTTCCACGATATGGCCGGACTGAATGGCCTTGAGGCTGTCTTCATACATCTGCATAAATTCCCGAGAGGCCGCCAGGCTTTCTTCGTCGAGTTCGTCTTCGGGAATGTTTTCCGTGTTTTTTCCGTTTTGTGTCATGAATGCAAACACCTCCGATTGATGTCAACGTCGACGCGGGCTGGATTGCGCATCATAGCCCGCCTTATATCCAATCTAAGCATGGCCGGCCAAATTGCAAAACCCGGGGCAATTGTTGATTTCGCCGTACCTCTTAATTTGGGCCAATATACTGTCTTTGCTGTATTGCCGCCGGCTGGTTCACCATTACCTTTTTAGTCATTCAGTTCGGATCCCGCGATCCGCAAAAGCCATGCAAATACGTGATTTGCAAAAGGGAGGAAAAGAGATGAAAAAAGTAAGAATCCTTGGAATCGGATGGATTGTTTTGATGATGGGTATCGCCATGCCGGTTTTTGCCCAGGCCGGGGAAAAGAAGGCGGCATCGGATGTAAAAACCGAAACAATGCAGACCGAATCCGGGCAGGCCCTGGGCGGAGAGGCCTTGCGCGCATCGGAAATGATGGGCAAAACCGTACAGGATCAAGCCGGCAATGAAGTGGGCAAAATCGGGGACTTGATCATTGGTGACAGCGGCCGCATTGCCTACATGGTCCTGGCCCAGGGCGGCGTACTGGGCATCGGTGAAAAAATGATGCCCGTGCCCTGGGGAAAAATCGAATCCCAGACCGAGGACGCGCTGACGCTGGCCGTGGATGAAGAGACGCTACAGCAAGCGCCGACTTTCAGCAGCAATGAATGGGAGACCTTTTCCCGGCAGGACTGGGAGCAGACCGTGCGCGGCTATTACGGCAAAGAGTCCTCGTCAGGAGAACAACCCGGCACGACGCCCACAAAGGAAATGGAAGATATGCAGAAAGAGGATGTCTATTAAGCCCCTTTAAAAAAGGATGCAATGCGCAGACCCGATAGCCCCAAGCACTGGTGACCGGGTGTGTAACGTATTGCAGCCACCGGAAGTGGGGGGTTCCTTGTTTTTCCCTTGGGGACACCCCCACACGGAAA
>JBNJEA010000008.1:0-41172 GCA_051745395.1 Thermodesulfobacteriota bacterium
AAAAACTCAGTGCCTTAGTGCCTTAGTCCCTTAGTGCCTGACCTCCTAAAGTTCCTTTCTGCAAAAAAGCCGCCGCAGCGGAATAAAAAGCTTTTTACGAGTTTACGGAAAACGCCGGCTCATGCTCAGGGCGGCCGGCGTCGTTTTCGTCCTTGGGCTGTCCCAGGTAGGCCGCCATGACGGCTTGGTCGGCCTGAATTTGCCTGGGCGTGCCTTCGGCGATTTTGCGACCCTGGTCGAGCACCACGATGCGGTCGGATACCGTCATGGTCAGGTTCATGTCATGTTCGACCAACAGTACGGAAACGCCCTGGCTTCGGATTTGTTGGATCAAATCCCCGAGTTGCCCGGTTTCGGACATGTTTAACCCGGCGGCCGGTTCATCGAGCAGCAGCAGCCGGGGCCGGGCCGCAAGCGCCCGGGCCAGTTCCAGCAGCCGCTGCCATCCAAACGGCAAATCGCCGCTGCAGCGGTCGGCATAGCCGCTCAGGCCGACAAAATCGAGCAGTTCCATTGCCTTTTCCCATGCCTGCTTTTCCTCCCGGCCGACTTTCGGCGGCCGCAGCAGGCTGCCGATCATCCCGCAGCGGGTCCGGGTATGCAGGCCCACCAGCACATTTTCCAGTACGGTCATGCTCTGAAACAGTTCAACGTTTTGAAACGTCCGGGCAATACCGATGCGCACGAGTTCGTGGATTTGGGTGTTTGCAATCGATTTGCCGTTAAAGTCGATCGTGCCGGCATCTGCGGGAAACACGCCGGTGATGAGGTTAAACAGGGTGGTTTTGCCGGCGCCGTTGGGCCCGATCAGGCCGGTGATCGCCTCGTTTTCGATGGAAAACGTAATGTCGGACAACGCCTGGACGCCGCCAAAGGCCCGGGAAACGGAATCAATGGTCAGAAGGGAGGTATCACCGGTCACTGGTTTTGCCTTTTTTTCTGCGGGTTCGTTCATAAATATCGATTGTGCCCCGAATCAGGCCCCGGGGCAGAAAAATCATGACCGTCATCAAAATCAAGCCATAGACCACCATCTCAAAATCGGAAAAGGCGTGCAGCCATTCCGGCAGCAGTGTCAGCAGGGATGCGCCGAAAAGCGCCCCCCAGATGCTGGCCATGCCGCCGATGACCACCATAGTGACAATGCGGATCGAGGTGATAAAATCAAAGGTCCCGGGGCTGATGAAATAGACCAGGTGGGCGTATAAAAAGCCGGCAAAAGCCGCCATGCCGGCGCTGAATACAAAAACCTGGAGCTTTAAGGCCTTGGTGTCCACGCCAACGGCAGCAGCGGCTTTTTCGCCGTCATGAATCGATCGCAGTGCCCGGCCCACCCGGGAATGGATAATCCGTTGGCACATGATAATGGCCAGCAACACCGCCGCCCAGACCAGAATGAAATAGCTCCGGTTGGAGGTAAATGCCAGCGGGCCGATTTCAAGCGGCGGGATACCGACAAACCCGGAGGCGCCGCCGGTCACCGAGTCCCATTCCCGGAACAGGATGTGGACGATCATGCCGAATCCCAGCGTGCCCATGCCCAGGTAATACCCGGTCAGCCGAAGAGTGGGGATGCCCACTACCCAGGCCACTGCCATGGCGGCGAGGACGGCTGCCGGCAGGGCCAGCAGGGGCGGCAGATTGTATGTGGTCGACAGCACGGCGGTGGTATAGGCCCCGATACCGTAAAAAGCGGCATGGCCCAGCGATATCTGGCCGGCGTAGCCCATGAGCATGTTCAGGCTCAACGCCAGCAGGGTATTGATGCCGATAAAGATCAGTATTTGCAGGTAATAAGGGCTTTTGACCAGGGTGCCAACCGCTGTTACCAGCAAGATAAAAAGGGCGTAGGCCATTCGGTTTCGGGTCTTTTGCGTCATTGTTAAAACCGTTTCACGTTCGCAGCGCTGATAATGCCTTCCGGACGGACATACAGGATAAACAAAAGCAAGAGAAAAGCCGTGGCATCCTTTAATCCGGAGGATACCAGGCCCACGCCGAGCGATTCGAGAATGCCGAGGAGAAATCCGCCTATAATACCGCCCCACAGGCTGCCCAGCCCGCCGAGCATGGCGGCGCAGAACCCTTTCAACCCGAGCATGGTGCCCATGTCATAGCTGGGCATGGTAACCGGGGCGATAATGCTGCCGGCCACCGCCCCCATGCCCGTGGATAGGCCGAAGGCCAGCAGGATCATTAACTTTGAAGGAATCCCCACCAGCCAGGCGGCCCGTTTGCTGATGGCACAGGCCGCCATGGCCTTTCCGGTCATGGTTTTTTTGTAAAACAGATGCAGTCCTGTTGTCAGCACAACGACAATGACCAGAATCCAGATGCTTTGCATCAGCAGTTTGGCCCCGGCGATATCGATGGGGGCATGATCGGAAAAGGCCGGCATGCTGTAGGCGTCCTTGCCCCAGATCAGCATGCCCACCCCCCGCAGAAAAATCGATGCCCCGACGGTAATGATGATCAGCACGATCGGTTCGGGCTGCCGGACCGTACGGATGGCCAGCCGTTCAAACAGTAAGCCGATGCATGCCACGGAAATGACGCTTAATAAAAAAGCCGGCAGCAGGGGAAATCCGAACGTGACGGCCAGCGATACCATGACCAGGGCGCCGAGCATGACAAATTCGCCGTGGGCGAAATTGATCAGCTCGGTGGAACTGTAGAGCATGGAAAATCCCAGGGCAATAATGGCGTAGATCGCCCCGTTGGTGATCCCGGAGAATATGTATTGTAGGATTTCCTGCATTTATTTGTTGACCAGTTTCCAGGTTCCGTCCTTGATGCGTACCATCACGAAGGCCGACGGATCCAGGCCGTTGTGATCGGTGGCGGAAAAATCAAACACCCCGCTGATGCCTTCATGGTGATCAATGGCTTCCAGGTTGTCGCGGATGGCAGCCTTGTCGCCTTCTGCGCCTTCCATGGCCTTGGCCAAAAGGTGGACTGCATCATAGGCATACCCGCCGAAGCCCGAGACCGTTTCGTCATACTTGCTTTCATAGGCGTTGATGTAGTCGAGCAGGACCTGTTTTTGCGGGTCATCTTCCGGCAGCAGATCGGCGACTAAAATCTTGCCGGTCGGCAGATAAATACCTTCCGCCGCATCGCCGGCCAGTTTGATAAACTTGGGAGAGGCCACCCCGTGGCTTTGATACAGGGGGATTTCGAGGCCAAGCTGCTCGGCGTTTTTGGCAACGACCGCCGGGCCCGGGTTGGTGCCCCAGCATACGATGGCATCCGGTTTTTCGCGCCGGATTTTTGTCAATTGCGAGGTCATGTCGGTATCCTTGTGGCCGAAGCTTTCCTGGCGGACAATATCGATGCCGAAGTCTGCGGCCTGCTCGATCAACTGTTCCTTTCCGCTTTCGCCAAAGGCGTTGGAAACGGTGATAATGCCGATTTTTTCGTAGCCCTTCTTGTCCATGTGTTTGTAGATGCTGGCCACTGCCTGAATATCGCTCTGGGCGGTTTTAAAGATATAGGGTTTCACGGGTTCGACGATCTTGTTGCCCGCGGCACAGCTGATAAACGGCAATGGATTCCGGGCGATCATGGGCACGACGGCCATGGTGGTCGGGGTGCGGCTGGGGCCGATAATGGCGGTGACCCGGTCCTTGTTGATCAGCTTGCTGACACTTCTAACCGCCTTGGTCGGGTCGCCTTCGGTATCATAGATGACCGCCTCGAGTTTGCGGCCGTTGACACCGCCGTTTTCATTGATTTCTTCGATGGCCATCTGCATGGATTTTTTCTCGGGATCGCCTAAAAAGGACGCCGGACCAGTCACGGCAAAAATGCCCCCGATTTTGTAGGGCGCTTTGTCGGCTTGCCCGAAAACCGCTGGGGTCAAAGCCAAAAAACCGGCAGTGACAATGGCTGCGACCATGGGGATGATACGGCGTTGTTTTGCTGACAACATGATGCGTTCTCCTTCTATCATTGGGGTTATTGTCCGAAGGCGGCAATGATGGTGCGTTGAAACCCGCCGTTTTGCAAAAAAAGGCGCCGGCAGTAAAGGGCTTGCCATTCAGACGGCAAAAGTGGCTACATGGTGTATAGCTTGGCGCCGTTGATGATGGCGATTCCGTTTTCGCTCAGCACCCGGATGGCTTCATCGAGGTTGTCGAAGCGGAAAATCATCACGGCGTTGTTGCCGCTTTGCTGAACAAAGGCATACATGTATTCCACGTTGATGCCGGCCTGAAAGAGGGTGTCGAGGATCCTGTGCAGCCCCCCCGGCTGGTCCTGGACCTCGACGGCGACCACGCGGGTTTTGCGCACTGTAAACCCGCCGTTTTTCAGGGTCTCTTCGGCCTTTGCATTGTCGTCGACAATCAACCGCAGCACCCCGAAGTCGGTGGTATCGGCCAAAGAAAGCGCCCGGATGTTGACCCCGGCGTCACTTAATATGCCGGTGACTTCGGATAGACGGCCGGCCTTGTTTTCCAGAAAGATTGAAATCTGTTCGGCTTTCATGGGGTCTCCTTGTCGAAATCGTCATTGGCGTTTGGTAATACATTTGCATCATTATTAAACATAGATTACATTTCCCGGCGGTCAATGACCCGGACGGCTTTGCCCTGGCTGCGGGTGATGCTTTTGGGCTCGGCGAGCTTGACCACGGCCGAAACCCCCAAGGTTTCCTTGATGTCTTTTTCAATGCGGCCGGCCAGGCGCTGGAGCTCCTTGACCTCGTCTGAAAAGATCTCTTCGCTGACTTCGACCGAAACGGTGAGGATGTCCAGGTTGTCTTTCCGGTCGACTTCCATCTGGTAATGTGGCTCGACGCCTTCGATTTCCATGAGCACGCTTTCGATCTGGGAGGGAAAGACATTGACGCCCCGAATGATGAGCATGTCGTCGGTGCGGCCGCTGACCTTGTTCATCCGGACCATGGTCCGGCCGCAGATGCAGGGTTCCGGGTTCAATGTGGTAATGTCGCGCGTGCGGTACCGGATAACGGGGAAAGCCTCCTTGGTAATCGATGTGATCACCAGTTCGCCCGGTTCGCCGTAGGGCAGGGTCTCACCGGTGGCCGGGTCGATGATTTCCGGGATGAAGTGGTCTTCGAAAAAGTGAAGACCGTTTTGGGCCTCGTGGCATTCAATGGATACGCCGGGGCCGAGGACTTCGCTTAAGCCGTAGATGTCGACGGCCTTGAGGTTGAGCTTGTCCTCCATTTCCCGGCGCATGTTTTCCGACCACGGTTCTGCGCCGAAAACGCCGAAGCGGAAATGTAAGTCCCGGAAAGAAACTCCCATTTCTTCGGCGGCTTCGGCCAGATGCAGGGCGTAGGAAGGCGTGGCCGTCAAAATGCTCGGGCCGAAGTCTTTCATGATGATGACCTGCCGCTTCGTGTTGCCGCCGGAAACCGGGATCACCGAAGCCCCCAGTTGTTCGGCGCCGTAATGGACCCCCAGGCCGCCGGTAAACAACCCGTAGCCGTATGCATTGTGGATGATATCGCCGCGCGTGGCGCCGCCGGCGGCCAGCGCCCGGGCCATCAGCTCCGCCCAGGTGGTGATGTCGCGGGCCGTATAGCCCACCACCGTGGGCTGGCCGGTGGTGCCGGATGAGGCGTGGATGCGCACCACATTGTCCATGGGCACGGCAAACATGCCGAAGGGATAATTGTCGCGCAGGTCCTGCTTGGTGGTAAAGGGCAACTGGCTTAAATCCGACAGCGAGTTGATGTCTGCCGGCGAGATCCCCGCGGCGTCGAATTGCTTGCGATAAAAGGGCACGGTGGCGTAAACCCGTGACAGGGTGGCCTGCAGGCGCCGGAGTTGAATGGATTCAAGCGCCTCGCGGGGCATGGTTTCATACTCGATGTTGTAAATCATTGGCGACGTCCTCCTTCGAGTGGTGGTTTCAACGATCCGCCGGGGATATCATTTGATATAGGTTGATATAGGTAAAAAAAAGGCCGCAGGGCGGGCGCCCCACGGCCTTGAAAGAGAAAACCATGGGGACCCGTACCGTCGTGTCTTCCCATGGCTTAATCGCGTTATTCGACTGGTTTACCTCGCCGGTCCATGGGAAGACTTCTTAAAGAAAAAAAAGTTCCCGAAACCGGCAATCCATGCATGATTTTGTATCATGGTCGATCACTGCCTCGTGTGGATTCGGTAAAAATAAAGTTTTTTAGATTTTTCTTTTTCTAAAGCGATACAAGGCGAAATGTCAAGAGAAAAATCAATATTACCCCTTCCGCCCGCCTTTGAATTCCGGCTGCCGTTTTTCGAGAAAAGCCCGGGTGCCTTCCCGGGCGTCGGGGCTGGCGATGCACAGGGAAAATGCCTGGGTTTCGATTTCACAGCCCGTGGCAAGGTCGGCGTTTGTTCCGTCATTGACGGCCTGCTTGGCGTTGAAAAGGGCGACTTTGCCCTTGGATGCCATGGTTTCGGCCACCTTGGTCACCTCCGCCATCAACTCGTCGGCCGATACCACCTTGTTGACAAGTCCTTTTTGTGCCCCTTCGGCCGCATCGATCATTTTGCCGGTAAAAATCATCTCTTTTGCCAGGGACTTGCCGACAAGCCGGGCCAAACGCTGGGTGCCGCCGAAACCGGGGATAATGCCCAGGTTGATTTCGGGCAGGCCCAGCTTGGCGTTTTCGGATGCATAGATAAAATCGCACGCCAAAGCCATTTCCAGGCCGCCGCCGAGGGCAAAGCCGTTGACCGCGGCGATGACGGGAATGGGCAGTTTCTGTAGCCGGTCCATGACCCGGTGTCCGTTTTTTGAAAAAAAACGGGCGGCCACGGGGTTTAATTCGTTGATTTCCCCGATGTCGGCACCGGCCACAAACGCCTTTTCCCCTGTGCCGGTCAAAATCAGGACCCGGATGTCTTCGTTTGCCTCGACTTCATCGAGGGCTGCAAGGACTTCATGTAACAGTTGGGTATTTAAGGCATTCAATGCTTTGGGCCGGTTGAAGGCGAGGGTGGCGACGGGCGTGTCTGCGTTGAAAGTGATGGTTTCATATGACATGGCGATCCTCCGCTGTTACGTTTACAGATATCAATTCATGATAAAAAATGCTTTAAAAGAGCCTCAATATTTGGTAACCTTATTATTTTTTCTAAAGAAATGCAACGCTTGGCTGTGATTTCCGTTGTTTTTTCCGCTTCGGTCCCGGTCCGGCCCGGGTGTGTAAGATGGAACTTTTCGCCTGATTGTGCGCGTTGCAGAATGGGTTTTTACAGTTAACCGTTTCGGTTTGGGAGCTTGAAAGAAATGGACGATTCAGCCGTTATTAAGGCCTATAAAAGATACGCCCGGAATTATGACCGCATTTTCGGTAAAATTTTTGAACACGGGCGAAAGCAGTTGATCGAGAACATGAATTGCCGGCAGGGGGAAAAGATCCTTGAAGTCGGGGTGGGCACCGGTCTGTCGTTTCCGTGCTATCCGGAAGACGTCAACGTCACCGGCATCGACATTTCCCCGGACATGCTCGAAATTGCCAGAAGATACGTCAACGGCAGCAAGCCGTGCCGCCGGTCGCTGTTTTTGATGGATGCCCAGCGGATGAGTTTTGCCGACAATTCTTTTGACCGGGTGGCGGCCATGTACGTGGTTTCCGTAGTGCCCCGGCCCGATACGATGATGCGCGAGATCAAACGGGTATGCAAACCCGGCGGCGATATTTTTGTGCTCAACCACTTCAGCAACCAGCAATTGCTTCCCCGGGCCCTGGAAACTGCTTTGCTGCCGTTTCAAAACCTGCTCGGCTTCAGCCCGCGGTTTTCCCTGGAGGCGTTTTTGCAACATTCCCCCTTGCATGTTGTCGACACCTGCCCCGTTAATCTGTTCGGTTACTGGACCCTGATTCACGCCCGAAATATATGATTGCCAATGTCCATATTCTGCGTTATCCTCACAGCGGTTGTCACTGACGGCAGGCGGAAAATGGTTTTTCAAGCCAATTCATTGCGATCACTAAAAATAAGGACTTACCGCGCCGGTGGCGTAAGTCCTTCTTTGTTTTAAAACGCGGATTTGGAAACATGGCGCGCCTGAAGGGATTCGAACCCCTGGCCTACGGATTAGAAGTCCGTTGCTCTATCCAACTGAGCTACAGGCGCGCATGGACGCCGCCGAATACAGAGATTTATGACCGGATTGACAGCGATTTTGAAGAAAAATTTTGTAACACCGATTGTGTTTTTTGTCCACCGCAAATATGATTGACTGCAAATATATATGGAAAAAGCATAATGGACAACAACCGGAAAGAATATAGTGAAGAAGATATCGAATTGGTTGAAGATTCCATCGAACCCGATGGAGCCGAGACCGGCGGCCGGGAAACCACGGACAAATTAAAGGCCGCTATCCAGGTCCCCAAGGAAGCCGATTCGTTGGTACCCTATGATCCGCTTCAGCGCTACCTCTCGGAAATCAGCAGGTATCCGCTGTTAACCCGCGATCAGGAGGTGGAACTCGGCCGCCGGGTCCAGCAGGAAGGCGATACCGATGCCGCGTTTATCCTGGCGACGGCAAACCTGCGACTGGTGGTCAAGATTGCCATGGAGTTTCAGCGGACCTGGATGCAAAACCTCATGGACTTGATCCAGGAGGGCAACATCGGTCTGATGCACGCCGTGCAGAAATTTGATCCGTACAAGAACGTGAAATTTTCATATTATGCGGCCTTCTGGATCAAGGCCTATATTTTAAAGTTCATCATGGACAACTGGCGCCTGGTCAAAATCGGCACCACTCAGGGCCAGCGCAAGCTGTTTTTCAAGCTCAAAAAGGAAAAGCAAAAGCTGGTGGACCAGGGGTTTAACCCGGAAACCCGGCTGCTGTCCGACCGGCTGGGGGTCTCGGAAAAAGAAATCCGCGACATGGATCAGCGCTTAGACGGCTGGGACGTGTCGTTGGACGAGCCGTTAAAAGACGATTCGGATACGGAACGCGGCGAGTTTTTCAGCTCCGATTTCGACTCCGCGGAAAGCCAGGTGGCGAGAAAGGAACTCGAAACCCTGCTCCGGGAAAAGGTCGATCAGTTCAAGGCGCAGCTCAATGACCGGGAGCTGGATATATTCGAAAAACGGGTTTTCACCGATACGCCGCAAACATTGCAGGACATCGGTGACAAGTATGATATTTCAAGGGAACGGGTTCGGCAGCTGGAAAAAAATATCGTCAAAAAGATGAAGACCTTTCTGGAAAAGGAAATTCCCGATTTTGACTCCTATTACTTCCAAAAGGAAGAATCCGATTCATAGCGGAGCCGGCCCCGGATCGCCGGTGATTAAACATATCAGGATAAGATGTGGATTGCCATGAAGCGTAATTTTATATCATTGTGTCTGCTCATGCTGCTTTTGCCGGCGTTGATTGCCGGCTGTTCCGTTTTGACCCGGCAAGCGAGGCCGGAAGGGGAAAAAAGTTCCGGCACAACGGCGAAAAATTCCGAAGAATCGGAAAATAAAGCCAATGGGCAAAGCGATACCCCGTCGCTTTTCCGGTTTCAAAAGCCGGGCAACAGCTATTTTAACTACCTGATGGCGCAGCGCATGCTCCGGCGCGGCCAGATGGAGCCGGCCGTGCGATACCTGAAGCGCGCCATTGAAATGGATCCGGCGGCGGTGGGATTGAAAAAAGAGCTGGCCATGATTTATATCCAGCAGAAAAAGAACGAAAAAGCGCTTGCACTCGCCGAACAGGTGATTGAAAGCCAGCCGGAAAATGTCCAGGCCCTGGTGATCGCCGGCTCCATCCGGCAGAAGCTGGGCCGGTCCGCGTCGGCAAAAAAGGCATACGAAAAAGTATTGTCCGTGGCCCCGGAGCGGGAAAACATCTACCTGGCCCTCGGCCGCCTCTACATGGAGGATAAGCAGTACCGGAAGGCCGTCGATGTTTTTGGGCGACTGGTGGAAAAGTTTCCGGAAAATTTCAAGGGGTTTTTCTTTCTCGGCAAGGCGCGGGCCGCTCAGGGCGAAACCGATAAGGCCATATCGGCGTTTCAAAAGACCCTTGATATAAAGCCCCGGGCCGTTGAACCGCGAACGGAATTGATTCAAATCTATACCGACAAAAACCGGGATGACAAAGTCATGGCGCTTTATGAGGCCATCATTGAAGACCATCCCGACAATGCCGCCGCCCGGATGGAACTCGGGCTGCTGTATCAAAAGCATGATCGCCCCGAAGACGCCCGGCGCATTTTCACGGAGCTGGGAAAAAAGGCCGCCAACGACCGCAGCGCCATCAACGCGGTGATTCAGAATCTGGTGGCCCGGAAGCGATACGAGGATGCCATTGTCGTGCTCGACGGCATGCTCGAAGGCGCGCCCATGGATCCGGATATCCATTACCTGGCCGGCGTGACCCGGTATCTCTCTGAGCAGTTCGATGAGGCCCTGTCGCATTTGCAGGTTGTCGGGCCCGAATCCCGGTTTTATCCGAATGCCGTAATCCAGCAGGCCGGCATTTACAACCAGCAGAACAAGCCCGACAAAGCGATTTCGGTATTACAAAAGGCCATCGATGATCTCGAAGATGCCGATGCCGCCGATAAGATCAAGATCATCAAGTATCTCAGCGCGCTTTACGAGGATCGGCAGGCCCATGAAAAAGCCGCAGAACTGCTACAGCAGGGCATTGCCGTCGACGATTCCGATGCCGACCTCCACTATGAGCTCGGGGTGGTCTATGACCGGATGGGCAAAAAGGAAAAGGCCATCGAGCAGATGAAAACCGTTATCGATCTGGATTCGGAATACGCCGATGCATTGAATTATCTCGGCTATACCTATGTCGATTCGGGTGTGAAATTTGAAAAAGCCGAATCGCTCATCCGAAAGGCCCTGGAATTAAAACCCGACAACGGCTACATCCTCGACAGCCTTGGCTGGCTTTATTTTAAAAAGGGGCGATATGAAAAAGCCCTGAATTATCTCGAAAAAGCAGCGGAAAAAGTGCCCGATGACCCGATTATCCTGGAGCACCTCGGCGATGCCTACCAGAAGCGCAACCAGACGGAAAAAGCCCTGGATGCCTATCAGCGGGCCCTTTCCAAAAACCAGGATACCTCGCAACAATCCGGCATTAAAGACAAAATCGAAAGCTTGAAGCAGCAATGATGCACCTGGCACGGCATAAGCTTTTTTGGCTGCTGCCGGTTGTCCTGTTTACCCTAAGCTGTGCCGGTTTCCGGGTGCCTGACGACGGCCGGATCGAGGAGGCCAGATCCCTTTTGGGTGAATTTGGCCGGAAAAACCGCTCCATGCCGTCGTTTAAAGGCATCGGTGAATTGCGCATCCGGCGCAATCAAGAGAGTTGGTCGGTCCGGATGGCCTGGCTCGGTGCTTCGGGCGGCCGCCTGCGGGTCGAAGCCCTTGCCCTGACGGGGCAGTCTTTTGCCAAACTCGTTTGTGATCGGTCGGACTGCTATTTCCTGTTCCGCGATGACAGCGGCGAACATCGGAGGGAAAAAAGCGGGACCAGAACCGTGGAGCCGCTGACAGGCATTTCCGTGGATGTCGATGCCCTGGTGCTGATGCTGGGCGGCGGGGTGCCCATTGCCGACCACGATGCGGCCTGGATGCAAGCCGGCGAAGGGGATAACGGCGATGTGGTGGTGCTGCGGGACCGCTGGCGGGGGGTGGTGCAGAAAATTTATTTGACGGCCGATGGTTCGGGTATCCGGCAAATCAAACGCTTCGGAGTGACCGGCCTGCGATACAGCGCAGAAATCAGCAGGCTGCAAATGACAGACGGCCGCCGCATGCCCTATGCGGTGCAAATCCGGGACAAAGACGGCAATTTTATGGCCATATCGGTGCAGCGATGCTGGGCGGATATCGATTTGCCCGAGGATGTCTTTGACCCCGGGTTGCCGGAAAACTAACCGATTCAAACGACAGCAACGCATCGTGGATTTAAATCCGCCGGCAAACGGCAAAATGACGACAAAGCCCCGCCAGGCCGTTGCCCTTGAAGCGCATTTGAAACATTGTCAAAATGTCTCCACGATCGGGGTCCGCCCCAATTTTTCCGATTACACGCCGGCAGAGGCGGAGGCCATTGCCGCGGCTGACAAAATTTACTACCCGTCCACGTTTTATGCGGATATGTTTGCGGCCATGGGCAAGCCGATTTTTCCGAGCATCCATACCTACCGGTTTGTGCAGGACAAAATCAAGCAGTCGGCGCTGTTTGCCATGTGCGGCATCCCGCACCCCCGCACCCGAGCCTTTTACGGCAATCATCGCAAAGAAAAGATCCTGTCTTGTTTTGATTTTCCCTGCGTGGGCAAAATCCCGAGGGGATCGGCGCTGGGCCGCGGCGTGTACCTGCTGCAAACCGTTGGGGATCTCGAGCATTACCTTTCCTTGACAAAGCCCGCCTATATTCAGCAATATCTCCCCATTGACCGCGACATGCGCATTGTGGTGATCGGGACAAAAGTGGCCTGTGCCTACTGGCGGATTGCCCCACCCGGGGAATTTCGGAGCAACGTGGGCCGGGGAGCCGAGATTTGTCTGGATCCGGTCAGCGAACAAGCCCGGGGCCTGGCCCTAGAAATCGCGCGGAAATGCGGCTGGAACGACGTCGGCCTTGACCTGTGCGTTTATGAGGGGCAGTATTACGTGCTGGAGGGCAACATGAAATACGGCCGGGCGGGATTTCGCCGGGCGGGCGTGGATTATTACCAGATGATGGAGGAAATGATCGCCCATGGGCAGATATGATTTGCATCCGCCCTTTGCGGGCCTGCAACAGATTCTCGAAGAGCGGGAGGCAAAGACGCTGTCGGAGTTTGCCACCCCCAGTGCCGCCGGCCTGCGCCGCCAGGCCGAGGATCGGCTCGCCGTGGATTACCGCCAGCATTTTGCCGTCGACGTCGACCGGATCCTGCACTCTTTGGCCTACAGCCGCTATATTGACAAGACCCAGGTGTTTTACCTGATTCAAAACGATCACATCACCCATCGCATGATCCATGTCCAGCTTGTTTCCAAGGTGGCCCGGACCATCGGCCGCTTTCTGGGCTTAAACGAGGACTTGATCGAAGCCATTGCCATCGGCCACGATATCGGCCATCCGCCGTTTGGCCACGACGGCGAACGGTTTCTTTCGGCATTGTGTCAGCGCCACGGCATCGGTGCTTTTCACCACAATGTCCAGAGCATTCAGTTTTTACGCCACGTGGAGAAAAAGGGGCGCGGGTGGAATCTGTGCCTGCAGACCTTAGACGGGATTTTGTGCCACGACGGCGAGGTCCACAACCGGGTATTGGAACCGGTACCGGCCAAGGGCTTTGCCGACCATGAAGCCGAAATGGCGGCAAAAAGGTCGGGAAAAGACCCCGCCCTGGTGCCTGCGAGCCTGGAAGGATGCGTGGTCCGGTTTGCCGATTCGATCAGCTATGTCGGCCGAGACATCGAAGATGCCATCCGGCTGAACCTGATTCAAAGAAGCGATCTGCCCCGCGACTGTGTGGAGGTGCTCGGTGATACCAACGGCACCATTGTCTATACCCTGGTCACCGATGTGATTCAAAACAGCTACGGTACGGGTCATGTGTCGTTCAGCTCTCCGGTATCGCAGGCCCTGGAGCAACTCAAGCGGTTTAATTACGGGCATATTTATACCAACCCGGCGATCAAGCAGGATATCGGTACCATCGAGAAAATGTTTGGCTATCTTTTTGACCGGTATTTAACCGATATCCATGAACAAAATCCGGCATCACCGGTCTATGAAAATTTTATCAACGGCATGTCTTCGGCCTACCGGCAATCGCATGCCCCGGCACAGATCGTTCGGGACTTTATCGCCGGCATGACGGATCAATACTTCCTACACCAGGTGCCGGCTGCCATGCGCCCGCCGATCCGAACCGGCCCGGCTCCGGCGGCTTAAAAAACGGTTGAGTTTTTAAAACAAAAGCCTCAATATGTGAGGCTACAATCATTTCGAATGGATGGCATCTGCGGTCAATTGAAAATATCGAGCTGTAAGGAGCGGTCATGCGAAAGATCAAGTATTTGTTTTGGTTTATTATTGCCGCCGTTTTAATCGTTTTTGTTGCCCAGAATCAGAAGTTTTTCCTTGACCAGAAACTGCTGCAGATTGATTTGTATTTTTTCGACTATGAAACGCCGAAACTGCCGGTGGGGATTTATTATGTGGCGGTGTTTGTCATCGGGCTGCTGATTTCCTATTTTTTCAGCCTCACGGAAAAATTCCGCAACAAAAAGATCATCCGGAAACAAAATGAGCAAATCAAAGCCAACGAGCGGCAGATCAACGACCTTAAAACCCGGTCGGGGTCGGAACCAGCGCCGGATGCCGGCCAGGCCCCTGCCGAGCCGGTGCAACCCGAACAGTCCGGGAAAAGTCCCTCGGCATAGATGATGTTTTCTTTCAGTTTTATCGATTAGGCGCTCATAATCGTATGGCCCAAGGCGAAGCAACCCCCAAAACCACCCCGATGATCCGGCAGTATCTCGAGATCAAGGCGGCCTATCCGGGCTATATTTTATTTTACCGGATGGGCGATTTCTATGAAATGTTTTATTCGGATGCCGAAACCGCCTCCCGGGATCTTGAGATCACCTTAACGGCCCGCAACAAAAACGAGGCCGAACCCGTGCCCATGTGCGGTGTGCCCGTCAAGGCGGCCGAATCCTATATCGGCCGGCTCATTGAAAAGGGGCACAAGGTCGCCATTTGCGAGCAGACCGAAGATCCGGCCGCCGCCAGGGGGCTGGTCAAACGCGAGGTGGTGCGGGTGGTGACACCCGGCATGGTGGTCAACAACGAGTTGCTCGACGCCAAGTCGAACAATTTTATCCTGGCCGTTGCCAAAAACAGCCGGCAATTCGGCCTTTCCTGTCTGGATCTGTCCACGGGCACCTTCCGGGTGGCCCAGAGCGCTGATATCAGCCTCGTGGTCGATGAAGCACGGCGCATTGCCCCCAGCGAAGTCCTGCTGCCCGAATCCGCGGCCCATGACCCGGATTACGCGCGGCTCCGGGAGGGCTTTCCGGAAACGGCCATCACTTACGCGGCCGATGACATTTTTGACCATGATGCTGCACGTCAGCGCCTTCTCCAGCATTTTAAAACCCGAAGCCTTGAAGGATTCGGGTGCGAAGGGCTGTATTCGGGGGTTTCCGCCGCCGGGGCCCTGCTGCACCATGTACGGGAAACCCAGAAGCAGCAGTTGGTCCATATCGCCGCCGTGGAAACCTACGGCCTGGAAAACTACCTGCTCATCGACGATGTCAGTTGCCGGAACCTGGAACTGCTGGCCAATCTGCAAAACGGCACACGGCAGGGCACGCTGCTCGGGGTGCTTGACTTGACGGTAACGGCCATGGGCGGCCGGATGCTCAAGCGCTGGATCCGCTATCCGCTGCTTTGCGAACAAGACATCCGGGCCCGGCAGGATGCCGTTGCCGCCGCACTGGTCCATTCGTCGGCCCGAAAAACCATCCGGGAAACCTTAAAGTCCGTTGCCGACCTGGAACGTCTGGGCGGCAAGGCCGCCATGGGGCAGGCCAATGCCCGGGATCTGGTGGCACTCAAGCGTTCGATCCAGGCCCTGCCGGAAATTTTCACTGCCATGGCCGCATTCGACACTCCGCTATTCCGGGTGGATGCATCGGAATTTGCCGGGCTCTATGAGCTGGCCGAAGAGATCGACAGCGCGATTGTCGATGATCCGCCGCCGACCATCCACGAGGGCAACATGATCCGGCGGGGCTATGACGCCGAACTCGACGAATTGATCGCCATTGCCCACGACGGCAAAAGTTTCCTTGCGGAACTGGAAGCCGGGGAACGTGAAAAAACCGGCATCAACACTTTAAAGGTCCGGTACAACCGGGTATTTGGCTATTACATCGAGGTGTCAAAGGCCAACACCGCCGCCGTGCCCGAGCATTATGTGCGAAAGCAGACGCTGGTCAATGCGGAGCGCTATATCACCGATGAACTCAAGTCCTTTGAAACCCGGGTCTTAGGGGCCCAGGAGCAGCAGGCCGGCATGGAATACGACCTGTTTTGTAAACTGCGCAGCGCCGTGGTGGAGCAGAATGCATCGATTCAGGCCGCCGCCGGCGTCGCCGCCACCGTCGACGGTCTGCTCAGCCTCGCCGAAGTGGCCGAAAAACAGGACTATACCCGCCCGACCATCAACACCGGAGGGGTCATCGATATCCGCGACGGGCGGCACCCGGTGGTGGAAAAATTAATTGCCGGCGAACGGTTTGTGCCCAACACGGTCCGGCTCGACAACACGGAAAGCCAGATATTAATCATTACCGGGCCGAACATGGCCGGAAAATCCACGGTGCTGCGCCAGGTGGCACTGATGGTTTTAATGGCCCAGATCGGGGGCTTTGTGCCGGCGAAAAGTGCCGATATCTGCGTGACCGACCGGATATTTACCCGCGTCGGTGCCTTAGACAACCTGTCGAGGGGCCAGAGCACATTCATGGTGGAAATGGAGGAAACCGCCAACATCGTCAACAATGCCGGGCCGGACAGCCTGGTGATCATGGACGAGATCGGCCGGGGAACGAGTACCTACGACGGATTGAGCATCGCCTGGGCGGTGGCGGAATTTCTCCACGACATCGGCGGCGTGGGGGTGAAGTCCCTGTTTGCCACTCACTACCATGAACTCACGGAGCTGCAAGGCATCAAGGACCGGGTGAAAAACTACAGCATCGCGGTCAGGGAGAAAAGTGGCGAAATCATTTTTCTGCATCAGCTCGTTGAAGGCGCCACCAACCGGAGTTACGGAATCGAGGTGGCCCGCCTGGCCGGTATGCCGGAAAAAGTGGTTGAAAAGGCAAAAAACGTGCTGGCTGAGGTGGAAAAGGAAGGCCAGGACATAGCAGCGCATCCCGTAAAAGGCGGCCGCCGGCAAAAAAAGAGCGACTGTCAGCAGCTGCCGCTGTTTCGCAGCCCCGAGCAAGTCGTGTACGACAAGTTGATGGCCATGGATGTGTCGAACATGACGCCGATCGAAGCGATTAACTGTTTAAACACGTTAAAGGAAACGGTTCTGGCGGGCGATTCGACCCGAAACAAGCAGGCGGGGCACGGATAATCCCGCCGTTGCTGATCTTTAAAACCCTGCGGCCCGATCGATACGATTGAACCCAAAGCCTGATATCCGCAAAGCCATGACCAAGCGCAGCCTCATATCCGTCTTACTGATCTGCGGTCTGGCGGTATTCTGGTCCTGTGCCACCACGGGCGCTGAGCCCAATAACCGTTATTTCAAAGCCGAGGCCAGTTATAACGACCTGCAGGAGCAGCCCGATAAGCAGCAATACAGAACCTACTGGATGGATTGTATCCACCAATTCAAATCCGTGTATGAAAGCGACCCGGACGGGCCCTGGGCGGCGGCGGGCCTGTACATGACCGGGCATCTGTATCGGCAATTGCATCAACATTCCTACAAGCCATCGGATTTGAGCCGGGCGAAACGCATTTTCCGGAAAATTGTCAAGAAGTATCCGTCCAGCGCTTATTGTGCCAAGGCCCGAAAGGGATTGAAAAAAATCGCCGAGCGAGACGATCAGCCAGATCTGGCCGCGCAGGCCAAAAAGCAGTATTTCAAGGCCGAATCGGCATTTTCGGATCTGCAAAAGGCCCCGGAAAAACAGAAATACCGGGTGTACTGGTTAGACTGCATCCGAAAATTTGAAACTGTCCACGCCATTGATCCGGACGGACCCTGGGCGGCGGCGGGCCTTTTTATGACCGCGCGGCTTTATCAGGAGCTTTACCGGCATTCCTATAAGCCGGCTGATCGCAGGGAGGCAAGGCAGCGGCTGCAGCAAGTTATCGCCGATTATCCGGACAGTAAGTATCAAGAAAAAGCCAGGGCGCGTCTTCAAGGCAGCCCAAAAAACGCCGATAGTGATACTGTGCGGGCCTTGACGGGCGGTCAAACGACGTCCGGCGAAGTGACGGCTGCCCGGGGAAAAGGGGAAAAAGAGGCAAAGGGGGAAAAAAAAGAAAAAGACAGTGGGCAAAGCACCGGCGATCATGTGACCGAGGTCACCGGTATCCGCTACTGGTCCAATCCGGAGTACACACGGGTGGTCATCGATGCCAACCGGGAAACCGATTTTAAAAACAACCTGTTGGACAAGGATCCGTCGATTAATAAGCCCCACAAGCGCCTGTATGTCGATTTAAAAAAAAGCCGGCTGGGCGAAGACATCAAGCGCCAGATCGCCATTGATGACACGCTTTTAAAAGACGTGCGCGCCGGCCAGCATGCCACAGATACGGTCCGGGTGGTCGTCGATATCAAATCGTTTGAGAATTATAATGTCTTTTCGTTGAAAAATCCGTTTCGGGTGGTCATCGATGTCCGCGGTGAATCGGCTTCGCCATCCGAAACGGCGGGCACTACTGATACAGACCGGGAGGATTCGGGAAAAAGCTCCTCCATTGCCCGGCAATTGGCCCTCGGTGTTGGCCGGATTGTCATTGATCCGGGACACGGCGGCAAAGACCCCGGGGCGCCGGGGGCTGTTGACGGCGTGTATGAAAAACAGATCGTCATGGATCTTGCCGAGACCCTCGGAAAGGAAATCCGCCGGGAGCTGGGGTGCGAGGTCTTGTTTACCCGCCGCAAAGACAAATACCTGACCCTGGAAGAACGCACCGCCATTGCCAATACCAAGCAGGCGGACCTGTTTATTTCCCTGCATGCCAATGCATCGAAAAACGGCCAGGCCCACGGCCTGGAAACCTATTTTTTGAACCTGACCACCGACGATGAATCCATTGCGGTGGCGGCCCGCGAAAATGCGACATCGAAGAAAAACATCGGGGAATTGCAGAATATTTTAAACGATTTGATGCAAAACGCCAAAATTAATGAATCGAGCCGGCTGGCCACCTATGTGCAGGGGGCACTTTACCAAAACCTGTCGGATCGCTACAACCGGATCAACAACAAGGGCGTTAAACAGGCGCCGTTTTATGTCCTGCTGGGGGCCCAGATGCCGTCGATTTTAATCGAGACCGCATTTATCAGCAACAAACGCGAATGCCGGCGCCTGTTGGACCCGCAATACCAGAAAACCCTGTGTCGTGGCATTCTCGACGGCATCAAACGCTACATCGAAACCACACGCCCCACGGCGTTTTTGTCCGAGGAGCAGTCAAAGGGCGCCAACAGATAAGTATGGATCAAAATTGGTAATCATTTTTTGAAACAGGACAGGAAATCTATATGAGCATTGAATCCATTTCCGTATTGGACGGCCGGTATCAGCGCTATACGGATGTCATCAAAGACGTGTTTTCCGAGTATGGCCTGATGAAATACCGGGTGTATGTCGAAATTCAGTGGTTGAAATTTCTGCTTTTTGAACTAGAGCTCGATGAAATCGATGCCGGTGCATTGCCCATACTCGACGGCGTTTACGAAAATTTTGACGCCGAACAGGCCGAGGCGGTCAAGGCCATTGAAAAAGAAACCAACCACGATGTCAAAGCCGTAGAATACTACATCAAGCAGCAATTGATCGACAACGGCCTTGAGCCGATAAAAGAATGGGTACACTTTGCCTGCACCTCCGATGATATTAACAATGCGGCCTATGCCCTGATGGTCAAGGCCGGAAGGCAGGGTGTGCTCGATTGCCTGCAGGGGGTGCAGGAAAAAATCGAGGCCCTGGCGAAAACCTACAAGCAGGTGCCCATGATGGGCCGAACCCATGGCCAGCCCGCCACCCCGACCACGGTGGGAAAGGAGATGGTCAATTTTGCCTGGCGGCTAAGGACCGAGACCGAGGCGTTTGCCACCGTTGAAGTCGCCGCCAAGTTCAACGGCGCCACCGGCAATTTCAATGCCCATGATTTCGTGCTGCCCGATATCGATTGGATTTCGGCCAGTCGGCGATTCTTGCAGCATTACCTCGGGGTTTTTCCTCTTTTGTATACCACCCAGATCAATCCCTGCAATTACTTGTCGCAAATACTGCACGCCATGGTCCGCATCTCCGCGGTGGTAATCGACATTGACCGCGACATGTGGGGCTATATCTCGTTCGGCTATTTCCGGCAAAAGCTCAAGGAAGGGGAAGTCGGCTCCTCCACCATGCCGCACAAGGTCAACCCCATTGATTTTGAAAACAGTGAAGGCAACATGGGCCTGGCCATTTCCATGATGGAGCACATGGCGGTCAAGTTGCTCATTTCCCGGTTCCAGCGCGATTTAAGCGACAGCACCGTTTTGCGGAATCTCGGGGTGCTTTTCGGCTACGTGGTCGTCGGACTGGCAAGTACATCGAAGGGGCTGAGTAAAATCGCCGTGGATGAAAGCGTCATGGCCCGCGATCTGGCCAATAATCCGGAACTGCTTGCCGAGCCGGTGCAGACGGCCATGCGGATGTATAAAGAAAGCCGACCCTATGAGAAATTAAAGACACTGACCCGGGGGCACAAAATTGACCGGGATGTGCTGGTGCAATTCATCGACAGTTTGCCGGCGGTGCCCGATGCGGTGAGAAACCGGCTGGCGCAGATGACTACCGCCGATTATACCGGGTTGGCTGAGAATTTGGTTGATCGCTATTTTGCCGAATTGAAGCCGTGATACAAACGGCCGGGTTTTTTAATGAAATGATTTTTCGGGGAAATGGTTTGGGTGTTGACTTTATGCCTTGAATCAAATAGTGAGAATGTGGTAGAAATTTTTCGCTTTCCGGATTTTTATTCTCTATGTCGTTGCAACTGCAAGCTGTATTTTCAAAAGATTTTTTAATTGATAAAATCCATTGAATACGTTAACTAATAATGGCGATAGCAGGACAAAACAACGATTTTTCAGCGTCGATCGGCGTTTTTTGGAGGATAAATGGCCGAAAAGCGGGGGCGCGTATGAATCGGGATCATAAAAGGGGTGAAGGTGAATGGATTTTACAATTGATTTTACGAAAGAACAAATTGAATCGATCGAAAACGTCCTTGAGGAAGAGCTCATTGATCTAGGGGTGCAAAGCGTCATCCTGATGGACCTGGCCGGCAATGTCATCGTCAATCTCGACAGCGGCGAAGCCAATCATGATGTGTTTTCCCTGGCTGCCCTGGCCGCCGGAAACTACGGCGCGGTCAGCGCCATGGCCAATATCATCGGCGAACAGGAGTTTTCCCTGCTGTTTCACAAGGGCGAGGAAGAAAGCATCCATTTCAGCAAAGTCGTGGAGGATTTGCTGCTTTTGACTATTTTTAACAAGAATGTATCCCTGGGGTTTTTGCGATTGAAGGTGGCCGAGGCGATTAAGCGGATTCAAATGATGATTTAAGCGTTTTTCCGGCTTCGTACCACGGGTGACCCGCGAAAGATCGATATCTGCACACGCGGCAAAGCGGCATACTGGAGCTGTTTATCGATGGCAGTCTTGCATCACCAGCGGAATTAACATTCAATGTTCCGGAGGATAGCGATTTGGCATTAATAAATCCGAAGAAGCGGGAGGTTCAGGTCAAAATTGTCTATTACGGCCCGGGGCGCGGCGGTAAAACGACAAACTTGGAATTTATCAACAGCAAATTCAAAAAACGTATCCTCAATGAAATGGTCACGGTCAAAACCTACGGGGACCGTACGCTTTTTTTTGATTTTCTGCCGTTTGATATCGGCGAAATCAAGGGGCACAGCATCAAAATCCAGTTGTATACCGTTCCCGGTCAGGTCAAATACAATGCCACCCGGCGCCTGGTGCTCCGGGGCGTTGACGGTATCGTTTTTGTCGCCGATTCCATGGACCTCCGGCGGGAAATGAATATCCGCTCCCTGCAAAACCTCAAAGAAAACCTGGAATCCTTCAATAAAAATATTGCCAACATTCCCTTGGTCCTGCAATACAACAAACGGGATCTGTCGGAAGAAGGCATTCCCATCCTTTCGGTCGATACGCTTGAAAAGGACTTAAACAGCCGATTGAAGGCTCCTTATTTTACCGCCAGCGCCGTGCGCGGCGACAACGTGGCCGCAACCATGAAAAAAATCATCGCCCTGACGGTGAGTTCATTACGAAAAAAACTGGAATAGGAGGAAATGCCATTGGCTACGACGGATGATGATGGGGGCATCGGTGCCGAAGTAACAAGTCGCTTGGATGAATTGTTTGGCGAAGAAGACAGCCCGGAATCCCAGGGGGCGGCCAATAGCGGCAAGCAGGCGGAAAGTGCCGGAAGTGGCAAAAAAAGTATTGAAAAATCCGCCGGTGCGGACGAAGCGGCCGAAGATTCGCCGGTAAAGGATTTAAAGGCTCTGGTGTTCGGCATCGAATGGGAGATCACCGATGCGAGCATGGTGAGTTATCTTAAAGAGGTCAAGCGGCTGCAGCAACAGTACCAGAATGACAAGATCCTGTCGATGTTTCTAAAGCTCCACGAGTCCATCGGCAAATACATCAAGGCAAAAAAGGCCCGGGCCCATCCGGATGCCATCAAGTTTGTGACCTCGGTTTTTAAAAATTTCGAAGAAGTGCTGCTTACCCCGGATATGCCGGAATCCCAGCAAAAACGGTTGCTTTCTGGTGAAGTCAAAAAATTCAAGGATTTCAAGCAACGGGTCATCAACCAGGGAAAGACTGCCGGACCCGCACCGGCCGAAACCGCCGAACCGGAAAAACCCAAAGCACCGGCCGCAGAGAAAGCAACGCCCGCAGTATCCTTGGAATCTCAGGAAGCACTCGATTATATTGTCGAAGAACTCAAAAAAACAATCAAAGCCGAATTTCAAACCATGCGCCAGATTATCAAAAATCTCGGGGCCTAGGTTTGGTGCCGGCCATATGGTTTATAACGCCCCCGAAACGGATGATGTTTCCGTTTCCGGGCCACGGAAACGGGGCCATGTGGGCTGGCTATACAATTCTGACCAGTATTGATTGATCGGAGGCATGGACATGGCGAATATTTTTGCGGGCGATATCTCCAAGCTCGTGCTCAAGCGGACCGTTCGGGCCGACATGGGTGAAGTTTCATTGGACAGCCGGATGCTGCAGGTTTTAATGGAACTCGACGGGAAAAAATCGCTCGGCCAGATCGCGCAGACGTTGAACCTGAACATGAAAAACCTGCGGGAGATGGCCAATAAGCTTTACCAGATGGGGTTGTGTGAAACGGCACAGGAGTCGATGCCCACCCTGGACCGAGATTTTTTCAATCAACTTTCCGGGGAACTGTCCCGTGCCATGGGACCAATTGCCGATGTGGTCATTGAAGATGAAATCAATGAAATGGGGGAAAACCCCGACCGGTTTCCCGCTCATCGCGCCGCCGAACTCGTCGATGTCTTAGCCCGGCAGATTCTCAGGGAAGAGCGCAAGGTCGCCTTTCAGCAGGCCATGGTAAAAAAGTTAAGAGAAATTAACGCATGATACCGGCGCCGCAAGGGCGTGGAAAGCATATGGTAAATAAGGGGGCAAAAAGGGCGGCCCTTTTTTCTGCAGCCAACATTCGAGAAGGAGGATTCAATCATGACGGTTATTTGTGAGGAATGCGGGAAGGTTTATCATATCGACCCGGATAAACTTGAAAAATACAAAGGCAAAACACTCAAGGTCCGGTGCGGGGAATGCGGCCATGTCACCCAGTTGTCAAACTTGATGGAAACCCAGGAACAACCCGCACAAGACTTTTCGGAACCCGATGCCGGCCGTGCAGAAGAACAAGACTCTGCAGGGGCAGACGCGCAGCAAGCATCGTATGCCGCCCAAACCCGCCGGCCGGCGCCGGAAAGGTCGGCCGGTGAAACCGCCACGGGTTGGATCGGGCTGCGGGGCAAAATGTTTCTCCTCTTTCTGGTCATCCCCATTGTATTGATGGGCATATCGGGCGTGTTTTCCCAGTTTCAGCTCAACAATCTCGTCGACAGCATCACCAGCGAAAGTACCGACTTGGTCAGCCAGGCCGGTCAGGAAAAATTGATGCAGAAAGCCCGGGACGTGGCCCAGCAGTGCGAGATTTATCTGGAGGCCCACCCAGATCTGGATCGCGAGGATTTCAGTTATGATCCCGAGTTCAACCAGATTGCCGTCCAGAATGTCGGCGAATCCGGCTATACCTGTTTAATTCAGGAACCGGAGCCCGAACGGGGGCAGAACTGGACCATCTGGGCCCATCCCAATCCCAATATCATCGGTATCGACGATATCGATATGATTCGAAAAGCGCTGGGGCCCTATTTTGACGAATTCTTTGACGTCCTGACCCGGTCCGAGGGCCGCAAGGAATCCTCCGGGCCCTATATGTGGAAAGACCCGGACGGCAAAATCCGGCGGAAACATATGGCCATTTCCCCCATTGAAGTGGAGGGCAAGCCGTTTCTGTTGATGAGCACGGCCTATATGGATGAATTTACCCAGAAGACCGAAAGCCTCAAGGAAAATGCCTCGGCCATGGCCGCCCGGACCCGCAACATCAACCTGGGCATCCTGCTGGCCGCCATTGTGATTATTGGGTTGTGCATCACCATCTACGGCTACCGGTTGACCCGCAATATCCAGTACCTGACCGAAGCGGCCGACCGGATCAGTGTCGGAGATCTGGAAGCGGAAATCGAGGTCAAGTCCAGGGACGAAATCGGCAGTCTTGCCGATGCGATTTCCCGGATGCAGGACAGTTTGCGCTTTTCCATTGAGCGGCTGCGGCGTCGCCGTTAGCGCGGGATTTTGGACAAAAGTCTGGAAAATCAGGCAATGCGTTCGGATCCATTGAACGCATTGCCTGTTTTGTCTTTACCATCCATTCGTTTCATCGGGAGGCATAACGTGCGATGATCATCATCCCAAGGGAAAAACCGGCCATAGAACATCTCAATAGTTATTACCTGAATATCGAAAAACTCATTGAGCATTACCAGGGCGACGTGGGCGCCGGGGCGGTTTATTTTAAATCCCCGGTGGCCGAGGGGGCCATTTTTTTCGATGAAGACAGTCTGGTCAACGGGTGTTATGAAGATCGCAAACGACAGCGCGACGGTCAGAAAGCCATTGACCGGATCCTTGAACTCTCCGAGCGCAACAATTTTTCCGTATCCGTCTTCCGTATTCTGCCCGAGCGCATTTACTTCTGGGCCAACCTGTCGAATTCACAGACCCTCTATAGCGACCTGACCACGGATTTTACGGACCTGGAAGGGTTGATCAAGAAAATGGAATCCGAAAAGCTTACCGGTTATGTGGATGTTGAGTTAAACGGCGATACCGAGGGCGGTTTATTGTTTTTCCACAACGGCGAGGTTATCGGCGGTTCCTCCTCGGAAGGTGCAGGCAATCTGGACCGGTCAAAGCAGTATCGCGACGATCTGATTCAACGATCCCGGCAGTCGGGGGGCAAATTCAACGTTTCGAAAATATTTCTCGACTCGCGGCCCAAAGCCCCGCAATCGGCCGCCAGGGCCAAGCCCCGGCCCGCAAAAGAACAAGGGGGTGCAGCAGGCAGGCAACAGCCGGACCGGGCCGGGCCGTCTGGCAAAGCCCAGAAAAAGTCCCCGCCGCAACCGTCGCGTGCCGGCCAGGAGCGGGTGCTGGAGATGCTTCAGGAACTGCTGGCCACCATGGACAAGCTGGTGCATAACAACAAAAAAATCCGGTTCGATTTTGAGACCCTGTTGAACAAGAAGTTTGTTGAAAAAGTCGATCAATATGAATTTCTGGATCCGTTTGCCGCGGAATTTAAATATGCCGACGGAAAAATCACCTTTCGCGGCCATACTGAGCCGGCGGTTCTTGTCAAAGCGATTGTGGGCTGTGTAACGGAAATCGCCAATGATATCGGCCTGACCAGTCAACTCCGGAAACAACTCGACGCCTGGCGCAGAAAATTTGCCGATGAAATTTTTGAATTCGATATCCGGTTATAAATCGCCCCGGATATTGTAACAAAAGCACATCGCCTGTTTCGGCAGAGCGAATCAAATCAAGCAGACAGGATTGAAATAATGGAACCCAGGGTATTACTCGTCGATGACGATCCGGCATGGCTTCGGTTAAAGCAACAGGAATTGCGCCAGCATGATGATGTGTTTTCCGTGGTCACGGCCCAGGACGGCCAGAGTGCCTTAAATACCTTACAAAACGATCATGTCACCATGGTGGTGACGGACTTGCGTATGCCGGGCATCGATGGATTTGAACTGCTTTCCCGTATCCAAAATCATTATCCGGATGTAGCCGTGATGATCATTACCGGCTATGATCGTCCGAAAACCCGGGACGTGGTGCTTAAAAGCGGGGCGGCCGAATATTTGACCAAGCCCGTGGAATCCGCCGATCTGGCCCGGCGGATCAAAAAGATTTTAAAGCAAAAATCCGAAGGCGGCAGCCTGCACAATGTTTCTCTGGAGACATATCTCCAGCTCGTCGAAATGGAGCAGCAGACCTGTACCCTGCGGGTTATCGACAAATCCTCCGGGAAAATGGGGGTGCTGTTTTTTCGCGACGGCGACCTCATGGACGCCCGCTACGGTGATCAGAAAGGCCGGCCGGCCGCCTATGAAATCCTGTCCTGGTCCGGGGTTTCACTGATGATTGAAACCTCGTGTGTCATTGAAGAAAAACAGGTGGAAGGCGAATTGCAGGCCCTTCTGCTCGATGCCATGCGTTCCAAGGATGAAAGCGAAGACGACGACAACGAGCTTCAAGCCGAAAAGGCGTCCGAAGACAGCGAAATCCTGCTAAATGATCCGTTCCAGTCCGCGCCGGAAACCGAAAATTCTACCGGGCAGGGCCTGCAGGCGACAGCGGCGGCAGTCGAAACCGAACCCGGCGATGCAACAATGCCGGCAAACGCAAACCCGGCCGATGCCGCAGCGGCAACGGGGGCCTCGGCCGCACCTGTTGAAGCTGCCGAGGGTGTGGACGGTTTGCGCAAAAGACTCGTCGACGCTTTGGGACAGCGGGGCGGAATCCGCGATGTCTATGAGGATTCGCAGTATAAGGGCTTGCTGGATCAGTCCGCTACTGTGGGGGATATATTTGATGCCGGGCGGTTGAATGTGATATACATAAGCCAGGGACGCGATACGCAATTTGTCATTGCCCCCGGCGAACAGACCGCCATCGTTGCAATGGAGCCCGATACACCGCGGGATCGGGTGATCGATTTGCTGGCATAGCGACTTGCTGCCGCGTTTTGGCGTTTTTATCAGGCAATGGCAAACCAATGGTTAAACGGAATGCGCAATGAAAGATATTTTTAAGGATGTATTAGGCGTTGAAGGCGTACACGGGGTCATCGTGTTGAGTGCCGAAGGAGCCTTGCTGATGACCCGGTTTGTCCCTGCATTTCAAGACGAGGAATCGGCGGTCGACCAGGCCGACTGGCCGCATTTTCTCTCCGAACTCGGCGATGTAGCCGAAGCGGAATTCGTCTTCGACCAGCGGCGGATTTATGTCCGGAGAAGTCAAGCCGGGTTTTTACTCGTCGTCTTAGACGATATTGCCCCCATCTCCATGGTGCGGTTAAACTGCGAAATCCTGCTGCCCGCGTTGGACAAGATGAAACCCGGCAGCAGCCGGATCGGTCAAATTTTAAAGAAGCGGATATTTTAAGTCAGGCGGGTTGCATTTTCGGGCAAAAAATATTAATTTTGCGCTGAAATTCTGAAGTAGGACCCGAAGCCATTGGTCAATTTGACTGAAAATGAAAATGTGTACTCCCGCTTGATGCCATCCCCGATGCCCGGCAACCGATTGGTCAATGCCGGCGTTTTACTCGCTCTCCGCCCGTCTTTGCCAAGCAAGAATATTTTCTTCTGCCCGCCGGATTCATTCGCAATGGCAACCGAGCTTTCGGCTTTGGCCGAGCGATTGAAAAAAGCACGGGCATTTTTTTAAAGAAGGATGAATACCACGATGGCCACTGTATCTGAAAATTCCGATATGCATGCAAAAATGAGAACGGCAGAGGCCTATGAATCCCATGGGTTATATGACGAGGCCGTATCGCTTTACCAGACCATTCTGGCGGATTACGAGGATATCGACCCCGACAGCCGGGCCAAAATTGAGGAAAAAATCAATTCCCTGAGTCTGCAACTCGATGATGACACCGGCGATCAGCCGGCCCAGGCGATTTCCTCCGAGGAGGTCACCCACATTAAATCCGGGCTGTCGATCGGGGAAAGTGCCCCTGAAATCTATGACAGTGCCACGGCCTTCAAGGAGCTTGGCCTGTACAAGGAAGCCGTTGCCGAGTATCAAAAGCTGATGGGCACGGATTATCCGGTGGATGATTTTTTCCCGGACATGGTGGAATCCATGTTTGCGGTATTTGCGTCCGCCGAGGTCGTGGAAAAGGTCAAGCAGATCATTGCCGATCACCAGCCGGATGAAAAAACGGCCGCATCGATTCATTACCAGCTCGGCATGGAACTCGAGCACCGGGATGAAAAGGCATTGGCGGTGGAGTGCTACAAATCGGTCCAGAAGACCAATCCGATTTATCCCAAGATCAAGGAAAAAATCGAGGCCGTCGAACCGGCGCATCGCTATGCCTCCCGATACGATTATTTGCTGCAAAATGAAATCGTCACCACCGATCAACTGCAAAAGGCCCTGGCCACGTCCAAGAAGCTGAAAAAGAGCGTCGAATTTGTTCTCATGGATCAGTTCAAAGTGGCCAAGGAGCAAATCGGTAAATCTTTGTCGGCCTATTACAACTGTCCGTTCAAGGAGTTTCGGCCGGACATGGAAGTGCCCTATGAGCTGCTGGCCAATCTGAAAAAGCCGTTTTTGCTCCAGGACCTGTGGGTGCCGCTGCACTGGGAAATCGATCATATCGAAATCCTGCTCGATGATCCAAAGGATCTTCGCAAGCTCGACCATGCCAAGGCCCTTTTCAATACCAATAAATTCACCTTTTCCGTGGGCACGAAAGAAGATATCGAAGCGATTATCAACCACTTCTTTTCCGAGAAAAAGAGCAAGAAAAAGCAGGCCGATACCGGTGAGGCCCCCGCGGAAATGGCGGAAATGCCGGATATTGAGTTTGAAGAAGAAGAAGACGAGGAAGACGAGGAAGTCGCAGATGTCTATGACGAAGCCTCGAGCAAGGTGGTGCGCCTGGTGGACCAGGTATTGATTTCCGCCTACCGCCGGGATGTGTCTGACATTCACATCGAGCCGTCGCCGATTACCAAGCGCACCGCGGTCCGGTTCCGCATCGACGGGGTTTGCCAGAATTTCCTCGAAGTGCCCCACACTTTTTCCAATGCCCTGATGTCGCGGTTGAAAATCATGTCGGGGTTAGATATTGCCGAACGGCGCATGCCCCAGGACGGCAAAATCAAATTCAAGCGCAGGGGCATTCCCCAGTTTGAATTGCGGTTGGCCACTTTGCCGACTGCCGGCGGATACGAAGATGCGGTGCTGCGGATCCTGGCCAGTGCCGGGGCGATGAAAATCGACGAGATGGGCATTGCCCCCCGGAACCTGGAGGTGTTAAAGCGCTCCATTTCCAAGCCCTATGGCCTGGTATTGTGCGTGGGGCCCACCGGTTCCGGTAAAACCACCACCCTGCATTCGGCCCTGGGTCATATCAACACGCCGGAGCGCAAAATCTGGACGGCCGAAGATCCGGTGGAAATCACCCAGCAGGGCCTGCGCCAGGTGGAGGTCCACAAAAAGATCGGCCTGGATTTTGCCCGGATCATGCGGTCTTTTCTCCGTGCGGACCCGGACGTGATCATGGTCGGGGAAATGCGGGACTTCGAAACCGCCTCCATTGGGGTCGAGGCATCCCTGACCGGCCATCTCGTTTTTTCCACCCTGCATACCAACTCTGCGCCGGAAACCGTTACCCGGCTGCTGGATATGGGGTTAAACCCCTTGAATTTCTCTGATGCCTTTATCGCGGTATTGGCCCAGCGGTTGCTGCGCCGGTTGTGCAAGCACTGCCGGAAGGAATATCACCCCAGCCGGGAGGAGTTCGATGACATCGTGGCCGACTACGGCGCCGGGGATTTTGAAAAGACCGGTATTGAGTATTCCGAGGATTTAAAGCTCTTTGCCCCCGTGGGCTGCGATCAGTGCAACGGCACGGGTTACAAAGGACGAATGGGGATTCATGAACTCATGGAGGGCACCAAAGCGATCAAGCGGATGATCAAAAAGCAGGCCAGTGCCGAGGAATTGTTCGAGCAGGCCGCCAGCGAGGGGATGACGACCCTGATCCAGGATGCCATCGTAAAGGTCTTTGACGGGTTGACGGATATGGGGGAAGTGCGCCGGGTTTGCATTTCATAAACGTTTTTTTGTTTGGCCTTGCGAGGGATCGACACGTCGTACCCCCTTTTCACCGGCAGGATGGAGACGATGAAGATGTTGCGTTTTTTGAAGCGTTTTTTTGTTTCTGATACCGCCCCGGGCGCGGGAAAAAGCGCTCCGTCCGATCAGCGGGGTTTTGATCGGTATGCCGTATCCTTTCCCGTGATTGTCTCCGGCCGGGATACCAAGGGGGCCGACAACCAGGAAAAAACGGTGTTGCATGATATTTCCGGCAGCGGGGCCATGTTTGTCTCCCGGTTTCCGGAAAAATACTATCCCGGCCAGGTATTGAAAATCTCCATCATGCTCGATGGGACCAATGAAGTCCGTGCCCGGATTCGCACGGAAGCCACCGTCATCCGGATCAACCAGAACCAGGAGGACCACCGGGGCACGGATGCGCCTTCCATCGGCATTGCCGTCCAGTTTGATCGCTCCTTTGAATTCGAGCGTATTGACAATCATGATTACAGGGCAAATGGATGAAATCGGGTTACCGCAGCACCTATAGCACCTTTTCCGGCAAGATTCTCATCGCCTTGGGCTTGATGGCGCTTCTGCCCTATCTGATTGTCATTTATGTGTTCATATACGAAAATATCAATCCCACCGCCACGATTTACCTGTTTTCCCCGCTGGCCCTGTTTTCCATTTTCGCCGGTTTTTTACTGCTTCGCCGCAGCGCCCGGTATATCAGTTACTTAAGCCGGGAAACCGGCCTGCTGGAGTCCGGAGAGAAGCGTGATTTGATCGATATCCAGGCCGACCGGGAGTTAAACGACATTGCCCGGAACTTCAACTCCCTGTTCCAGAGACTCGAGGAGATGAATCGGAAAAACCAGGACCAGGCCACCCAGTTGATGGTTTATGCCCGGGATCTGTCTCTTTCGTATCAGCGAACCAAGCAGGAAGAAGAACTGCGCAACCGGATCAGCCGGTATGTGGGCAACAATCTGGTGGAAAAGCTGATCAATCTCAAAGACGGGGTCTTTCTGGAAACCGAGCGCCGGCAGGTGACGGTGCTTTTTGCCGATATCCGCTCCTTTACGGCCATCGCCGAGCACATGGCGGCCGAGGACGTGGTCTTGATGCTCAATCAATACTTCAGTGTCATGGTCGACATGGTGTTTAAAAACAACGGCCTGCTGGACAAATTCGTGGGCGATCAGCTCATTGCCGTTTTCGGACTGGTTGATACGGACACCAATCCCCCGGAAAACGCCATCAACACCGCCATTGAGATGCAGGCGGCCACGGCCGAAATGATGCAGCAAAGAAAGCGCAATGGTTTTCCGTCCTTTGAAGTCGGCATCGGGATCAATACGGGCAATGCCATTATCGGCAATATCGGCTCCAGCAACCGTATGGACTATACGGTCATCGGCGACTGCGTCAACGTGGCCGCCCGGCTGGAGCAGATGGCCAAGGGCGGGGAAATTATTATCGGCGAGCAAACCTATGTGGACAACACCGGCCTGTTTCATTTCGAAAGCCGGGGGGAGGTCTACGTGAAAAACAAGCTCGACCCCGTCGTCTGCTACAATGTGCTGGGCAAGCAGGCAACCGTCAGTTCAAAAGCGGCCACTCCTTCATAAAGCGGAATCGATTGCTTTCGGAACCGCCGGTCACGGCTCAAGACAAGCGGCTTCCGGTTGCAGCGCCCGGGCAAACAGGAGGTAGCCGGTATGGCCCACCATTCGATCCTGGGGTCGTAACCGCGATGCGTTGGTTTTATAAGTGCGCAGCATGATTTCCGAGACTTCGGTGATCAGAAAGGAATAAGACCGGATGAGCCGCAAAACCTTCATGACCTGGTTCACAGTGGGCACGAGGATGCCGAGATGACCCGAGGGTTTTAAGGCCTTGTGGACGATGCCCAACGCATCGCCCGGTTCACGGACATCCAGGAAAAATGCATCCAGCCCCGTTTCATAAACGCCCTGATCCAGAGACTGCGGATAGCATGTTACACGGGCTCCGGCGTTTTCATACCCCAGGTTTTTTTGGATGACCGTGGTCAGGTTTGCGTTTTTTTCATACGTATAGACGTGGCCGCTGTCGCCGACCGCGCTGGCCAGCAGCAGGGTCAGCCCTCCCGAACCCGTTCCCGCCTCCCCCACGCGTTTTCCGGGGAAAATATTGAGCTGCAGCAGGATATAGCCGGCATCTTTTGGATAGATGATCTGGGTGTCGCGTTTGATGCCGTGCATGAGAAAGTCGTTGGCGTCGCATTTCAGGATGAAGTAGTTTTTGCCTTTCACCGTGAAATGGCCGCCGCAACCGATGCGGCGGATGTCGTCACCGGTGATTTTGCCGTTGGGAAGGTGCACGCTATCGGTGGTTTCCAAATTCACCACCCGCTTGAAACGGGTGTTGTCGGTAATCAATACGCGGTTTTTCAATTCTTCCGGCATGGGCGCCTTTGCTTTTTGCTGAAAAGTTGATGGCTTCGTAAAAAGCCATCAAACTTGGATCATTTGCGCTGCTGTTTGATTGTCCGGTCCTTATAGCATGAATGCCGGGCCTTGAAAACCGTGCAATGTTCATGTGAATTCCAAAATAACCTGTTGGGTCTGTTCGGTGTGCGGGCAGTCGCTTTATCGTCTGGTGGAAACGGGTTTTTTTGTTACCATCAAGACCCGCCAATACTGGGGTAGCGATGCACCGGGCCGGAAAAATATCTCTTTGGTTTGTCCGGCTTGCTGTGGTATAAATGGTGCTGTCCATGCAGCCAGAAAGAATCCAAAAGATTCGGGCCATTCAACGGATTGCGGTTTTTGGAGAAATTGTTTTGGATTCGGCTGTCGACGTTGCCGGACGCAGCGGGCATCGCCGATTAGGGCGTAGGGATCCGCGTAAAATTTGTTGCGTATAATGTGTTGATTTTTATAGGGAAGTGGCGGAAGTGCATGGGAATCGAACCCACCCGGGACGGTGTTAACGCCCCACACCGGATTTGAAGTCCGGGAGCCCCACCAGTGAGCTGCGCACTTCCGCGTTGATGGTCAGGGAAAAAATACCGCTTACATTTTTTTTGTCAAGTTTTTTAAAGGTGATGGCGCAATGGTCAACGCAATGGTCAACAGGGAGCGACTCGCGGAAACATTTAAAACACTGGTCGGCATCGACAGCATTTCCCGGGAGGAAGGAGCGGTTTCGCACGAGATCCGAAAAATTGTCGAATCGCTGGGAGCCGAAGTCTTCATTGACGACAGCGGCCGTCAGACCGGCAGTGATACGGGAAATCTTATCGCCAAGTTTGAAGGCGACAAAGCCGTGCCGCCTTTATTGCTCAATGCCCACATGGATACGGTGGCACCCGGTAAAGGCGTGGTGGCCGAATTCAAGGACGGCGTGTTTAAAAGCGGCGGCAACACCGTGCTGGGCGCTGATGATAAAAGCGCTGTCGCCATTATCATTGAAACCCTGCGGGTGCTTCGGGAAAACGCCGTTTCCCACGGGCCCCTGGAGGTGGTCTTTACCATCTGCGAGGAAATCGGGCTGCTGGGGGCCAAGCACCTGGATTACCGGCTGCTGAGCGCCCCCTACGGATACGCACTGGATACCGCCGATACGGAAACCGTCATTACCCGGGCCCCGGCGGCCAACCGTTTCGATTTGACCGTACACGGCAAGTCCGCCCACGCGGGTGCGGACCCTGAAAAGGGCATCAACGCCATCGCCCTGGCCAGTCAGGCCATTGCAAGCGTCGAACTCGGGCGAATCGATGAAGAGACCACGTGCAATATCGGTTTTATCGACTGTCCGGGTGCCACCAACGTGGTCCCCGACCGGGTGCGGGTCAAGGGCGAGGTCCGCAGCCATGACACCGAAAAACTGGCGCAGGTGACCGAAAATATCGTCGGCACGTTCGAACGGGTGGTCGAAACCTGCCCGGAAAGAGACGATGTAACCGGTCTGCCCAGTATTTCCGTTGATATTGAAAACGAATTTCCAAAGACCGAGATCGCGGAAACCCATCCCGTGGTCCGTCTGGCCCATCAGGCCGCCCGGAACCTGGGACGGGAAATGAGTGTCAAAAAAACCGGCGGCGGATCGGATGCCAATATCTTTTTTTCAAAAGGCATTGTCACCGGCGTGATCGGGACCGGCATGCGCGATATCCATACCGTGCGGGAATGGATCCGGCTGGCCGACATGGTCGGGACCGTGGAGCTGTTGCTGGAAATCATCGGCTGCCACGCCAGTGAAACGGATGCGTCATGATCGCCTATTTTGATTGTTTTTCCGGCATCAGCGGCGATATGACTTTGGGGGCGCTGGTCGATCTCGGGGTCTCTGCCCAGTGGATCCAGGAAATGATCCGGACAAAACTGGGCCTGACCGGGTTCGATCTTTCCGTTTCCACCGAGTGGCGCGCCGGCATTGCCGGCAAAAAAGTCGACGTGCATGTCGACGACAACACGGAGCGCGATTATGGGCAGATCCGGCAGATGATTGCGCAAAGCCAACTTCCGGCGCCGGTGATGCAAAACAGCCTGGCCATGTTCGAGCGCCTGGCGGTTGCGGAATCGGGCATCCACGGCTGTGCCGTCGATGCGGTGCATTTCCATGAACTCGGCGGCGTGGATGCCATCGTCGATATCGTGGGCGCGGCGCTGGGGATCTACTACCTGGACATCGATACCGTGGTGGCGTCAAAAATCGCACTGGGCTCCGGCACGGTGACCTGCCGCCACGGACGGCTGCCGGTGCCGGCGCCGGCCACCCTGGCCGTTTTGGACAACGTGCCGGTATACGGCACGGATGCCGGGTGCGAACTGGTCACGCCCACCGGCGCGGCCATCATAACTTCTCTGGCCGACACCTTTGACGTCCTGCCGGACATGGTGATCGAAAAAACTGGCTATGGCGCCGGACAGCGGGATCTGTATCCGCGCGCGAACCTGCTTCGGGTCATGGTGGGCACGGCGGCGGGCGGGCAAACCGAAGCCGTGGAAGTGGTCGAAACCGCCATTGACGACATGAATCCGGAAATGTTCGGGTATTTGACCGAGCGGTTGATAGAAGACGGGGCCGTAGATGTCTCCCTGATGCCCGTGTACATGAAAAAGGGCCGGCCCGGCACGTTTTTGCAGGTGCTTTGTCACCGGTCAAACCGCCAGGCGGCCGTTTCGCGTATATTAAACGAAACCACGGCCATCGGCATCCGCCATTACGCAGTCAACCGGCAGGTCCTTTCCCGGTGGCAGGAAAACGTTTCCACCGAATACGGGACGGTGGCGGCCAAGCGGGTCCGCCTGCCGAACGGCCGGACCCGGCTGGCCCCCGAATACGAGGCCTGCAAGGCGGTTGCACAGGAAAAAGGGGTGCCGATCGGAGATGTGTATGCCGCGGTGATGCGGCAGGCGGAGAATCCGTCATAACTTATCGATTGGTGGCAGCAAGGGCTTGAAAATTTTCGTACATCTCAGAAAACACTTAATTATCGGTACGGCCACGGCAGGCTATATCGGCAAAATTCCCTTTGCGCCGGGCACGTTCGGCTCCCTGCCGGGCATTTTGTTGTTCTGGCTGGTCGCGCCTTTTCCGCTCGGCATCGGGCTGCTGGTTCTGGCCGCGATCATCGCCGCAGCGGTCTGGGCCGCGGACCGGGCTGAGCACGTCATGGGCTGCAAGGACCCGAAAAGCGTGGTCATCGATGAGATCGCCGGCATGGGCGTGGCCTTTGCGGGTCTGCCGTTTTCCTGGCCCGTGGCCGCGGCCGGCTTTATCGTGTTTCGCTTTTTTGATATTGTAAAACCCTATCCCATCGGCTGGCTGGAAAAAAAGTATTCCGGCGGCCTGGGGGTGGTCATCGATGATGTGGCCGCCGGTTTGATTACGCGCGTGGTGCTCGGTATTGGTTGTTACCTGATATAGGATATGGAAAAAGGAGCGATACCTGTGACGCAAAAAGCCGGGGAGAAGGGCAAAACCATCCGGTCGTTTGTGGCCATAGAACTGCCGGCCCCCATTCAGCAGGCCCTGGGGCAGCTGCAGGCGCAGATCCGGGAGACCGGTCTTTCGGCCAAGTGGTCCGTGCCGGAAAACATTCACCTGACCCTGCAGTTTCTCGGCGATGTCTCACCGGCGGCCATTGCACAAATCGGCGAATCCATGGCGGCCACGGCGGCCGGGTTTTTCCCCATGGAACTTTATGGGCAAAGCGTGGGCGTTTTTCCCGGTGTAAAGCGGGCCCGGGTGCTGTGGACCGGGGTGGGCGGCGACACCGAGGTACTCGGCCGGCTGCAGCAGGATCTGGCGGACCGGCTTTCGCAGATTGGATTTGAAAAGGAAAAGCGGCGGTTTGCGGGACATTTCACCCTGGCACGGTTTAAAGACCGGGTGGACCCGGAAACCGTGATTTCGGTAACCCGGCAGTTCGGCGATTTTGTCACGCAAGCCTTTGTCGTGGATGCCATTCATCTGTTTGAAAGCCGGTTGACGCCCAAAGGGCCGGTGTATTCAAAGTTGAAAACCTGTGCCCTTGCAGGGGGTGATGGGTAAACGGCTGCCGGTGAAAAAGATTTATGTTTTGCCTTCATTCTGATACATCAGAACCAAAGCTTGCAAACGGGTTGCGGGCCGCCACAGACGGCCCGAACATGCCATCTCGATTTCAGGGGGGAAACGGATATGTCAGCGAAAACACAGGAGCCATCCACGGAGAAATCCACGGATAAAGAAAAAGCCGTCCAGACAGCCATGGGCCAGATTGAGCGCCAGTTCGGCAAAGGGGCGATCATGAAACTGGGCAGCAATCATGTCATCGATGTCCCGGCCATTCCCACCGGCGCGCTGGCCCTGGACCAGGCCCTGGGCGTCGGCGGCCTGCCGCGGGGCCGGGTCACGGAAATATACGGCCCCGAATCGTCGGGCAAAACCACGCTGGCCCTGCACGCCGTGGCCGAAGCACAGAAGCAGGGCGGGATTGCCGCCTTTGTCGACGCCGAGCACGCCCTGGATACCGCCTATGCCCAGAAGTTGGGCGTCAATTGCGATGAATTGCTGGTCTCCCAGCCGGACACCGGCGAGCAGGCGCTGGAAATCGCGGAGATGCTGGTTAGAAGCGGCGCCATTGATATTCTGGTCGTCGACTCGGTGGCCGCCCTTGTGCCGCGCGCGGAAATCGAGGGCGAGATGGGCGATTCCCACATGGGCCTGCAGGCCCGGCTGATGTCCCAGGCGCTTCGGAAATTGACCGGGACCATCAGCAAGACCATGACCTCCTTGGTGTTTATCAACCAGATCCGGATGAAAATCGGCGTGGTCTTCGGCAACCCGGAAACCACCACCGGCGGAAACGCCCTGAAGTTTTATTCCACGGTCCGCATCGAGGTTCGCCGCACCGGTTCCATCAAGGAGGGCCAGGACATCGTGGGCAGCCGGACCAAGGCCAAGGTGGTGAAAAACAAGGTCGCCCCGCCGTTTAAGGAAGCCGAATTCGACGTTATGTACGGCACGGGCATTTCGTCCACGGCCGATTTGCTCGACATCGGCGTCAAGGCCGGGGTCATCGACAAAAGCGGCTCCTGGTATTCCTATGAAGGCGAACGGATGGGCCAGGGCCGGGAGAACGTGAAGAAGTATTTCGGCGACCACCCGGATTTTTATCAGCAATTGCGCGAAAAGGTTAAAGCGGCCATCGGTCTGGGGGCTGCGGAAAACACCGAACAACCACCGGCGGAAGAAGGCAAGGCGGCTGCGCAAAAATAGCGAATCGGCAGATGGGGTTTACATGACGGGAAACGAGATTCGGCAGAAGTTTTTTGATTATTTCAGGGCCCAGGGCCACCAGGTTGTCCGCAGTTCGGGGTTAATCCCCCACGAGGACCCGACGCTGCTGTTTACCAATGCCGGAATGGTGCAGTTCAAACGCGTGTTTCTCGGCGAGGAAAAGCGCGACTACACCCGGGCGGCCACGTCCCAGAAATGCCTGCGCGCCGGCGGCAAGCACAACGACCTGGAAAACGTGGGCTACACGGCCCGGCATCACACCTTCTTCGAAATGCTGGGCAATTTTTCCTTCGGCGATTATTTTAAGGACCGCGCCATTGCCTATGCCTGGGAGATGTTGGTCGACGTATTGGGCCTGCCGGCGGAAAAGTTATGGATTTCCGTGTATTTGGACGATGACGAGGCCTATGACATCTGGGCAAAGCAGATCGGCGTGCCTGAAGCGCGCATCGTCCGGCTCGGTGAATCGGAAAATTACTGGTCCATGGGCGATACCGGCCCGTGCGGGCCGTGTTCGGAGATTTTAATCGACCGCGGCGCCGAGTTGGGCTGCGGCCGGCCCGATTGCATGCCGGGCTGCGAGTGCGACCGGTACCTAGAGATCTGGAATCTCGTTTTCATGCAGTACAACCGCGATGAAAACGGCCACATGACGCCGCTGCCCAAGCCGAGCATCGACACCGGCATGGGCCTGGAACGCATCACCTCTGTGCTCCAGGACGTGTCCACCAATTTCGACACGGACCTGTTTACCCCGATCATGGAAACCATTGAATCGCTTTCCGGCTGCAAAATGGGGCAGGATCACCAGACCGACGTGGCCATGAAGGTCATTGCCGATCACAGCCGGGCGGCTGCGTTTTTGATCGGCGATGGGGTGCTGCCCTCCAACGACGGCCGGGGCTATGTCTTGCGCCGGATTTTGCGCCGGGCCATTCGCTACGGCAGAAACATCTCGCTGACCGAGCCGTTTTTGCACAAGACGGTGGAACCGGTCTTTGAAGTCATGCGCGACGGCTACCCGGAACTTTCCGAAGAGCGGGCCTTTATCACCAACGTGTTAAAAAATGAAGAAGAGCGCTTTCTGGAAACCCTGGACAAGGGGCTGAAGCTTTTACATGAAACCCTTGCCGACATGGACAAGACCGGTGAAAAAGTGGTCTCCGGGGACCTGATTTTCAAGCTCTATGACACGTTCGGCTTTCCGGTCGATATCGTGCGCGACGTGGTCCGCGACCAGGGCCTGGACTTGGACATGGACGGGTTTGACCGGGCCATGGCCGAGCGCCGGGAAAATTCGCGATCGGTATCGGCGTTTTCCAATATCAGCGAGGCCTACAAAAAATTTTCCGCCACCACGGACCGTCGGCCGGAGTTTGTGGGCTATGACCGCCTGGAAACCGATGCGGAGCTTTTGTTGCTGGTCGTCGACGGCGAGGCGGTGGATCGGGCCGAAGCCGGACAGGCCGTCGAGGTGGTGGCCGAAAAAACCCCGTTTTATGCCGCTGCCGGCGGTCAGGTCGGCGATGCCGGCACCATTTCCGGTGACGGTTTTGAGATCGCGGTCAACGACACCGTCAAGGACCCCACCGGCCTGATCATCCACCAGAGCGAAGTGGTTTCGGGCACGGTTGCCACGGGACAAAACGGCCATCTCGCCGTAGATGGCCAAAAACGGCGGGCCACGGCCTTAAACCACACGGCCACCCATATCCTGCATGCATCGCTGCGGCAGGTGATAGGCGATCATGTGCGCCAGTCCGGCTCCTATGTGGCCCCGGACCGGCTGCGGTTCGACTTTACCCATTTTTCGCAAGTTTCCAAAGAAGAACTCGAACAGATCGAAACCCTGGTCAATGACCGGATCCGGGAAAACGTGCCCGTGGAAACCAATGAAATGGATTTTGAGGAAGCCTTCCAGAGCGGGGCGGTGGCCCTGTTCGAGGAAAAATACGGCGACCGGGTCCGGGTGGTGTCCTTGGATCCGTTCAGCCGGGAACTGTGCGGCGGCACCCATACGGGGCAGACCGGCAATATCGGGCTGTTTAAAATCATTTCCGAAGCCAGTGTCGCCGCCGGCGTGCGCCGGATCGAGGCCATGACCGGCGCGGCGGCCGTCGCCCATGTCCAGGAAGTCGAACGGCAACTAAACGAGGCCGCCCGCATGGTCAAGGAGCGCCCCGAAGCCCTGCCCCAACGGGTGGAGGCCCTGCTGGCCAATCAGAAACAGCTGGAAAAAACCGTTGAGCAGTTGAAACTCAAGGCGGCGGCCAAGTCGGCCGACCGGATGACCGACGAGGTCCAATCCGTCGACGGGGTCCAGGTGCTGGCCAAGACCGTTCAGGCCGACAATCCGGGGGCGCTTCGCAGCCTGGCCGATCAGTTCAGGGAAAAGATGAAATCGGGCATCGTGGTCCTCGGCGCCCCCAGCGGCGAAAAAGCCATGCTCGTGGCCATCGTGACCAAGGACTTAATGGATCGGTTTCATGCCGGCAACATTGTCAAGGAAGTCGCCGCGGAAGTCGGCGGCGGCGGCGGCGGCCGTCCGGACATGGCCCAGGCCGGCGGCTCCCGGCCCGAAAACCTGGACCGGGCCATGGAAAAGGTCTACGAGGTGGTCCGCCAGGCTGCGGCCGGGTGACCCCCTTTCAATCCCTTAACAGCAAATTTTCGCGCCAAGACGCAAAGACGCAAAGTTTTCAAGCCATTCTTGGCGCTCTTGGCGGCTTTGCGCGAGACTAGAAAAAAAGAACTCGACGATTCGTCATTTACTGGAGCAAACCGGATAACCACATTGCTCTATTCCCCCCCAAAGAACCTCTCTGTCCCTGCACCCTTGCCCCGGGAACCGGGGAGGGATGGGGTGGGGGCCGTGCCTTACTCCTTTGCCTTTTCTTCGGATCCCGGCGTAAAACGCTTGTCAAATTTCACCGTGGTCGGTTTCGGCGCCAGGGGCAGGTTTTTTTCTCTGGCATCGGAGAGTGCGGCTTTGGCATCCGGATCCGACCACCAGTACCACAGGGCGCTGCTTTCATTGCCGTATTTGGACAAAACGGTCGGCGGCGTGCCGAATTTGTTCCAGTACAGCAGCCGGGTATCCAAGAAGTCGGCACAGGGCTCCGAAGGCGAC
>JBNJEA010000228.1:0-3768 GCA_051745395.1 Thermodesulfobacteriota bacterium
CCAGCGTGCGGGCGTAGTCGTGACCGAACAGGGCGGTCTCGCGCACGGTCAGCCCGGCATCCGTCGCCCCGGCCTCGAAGCGTTCGATCGAGGGCAACATACCACCCGGGAAGATGTAGAGCTGGATGAAACCGATGCCCAGTAAAGCGCCCATCCCTTCGCCTCCCGGCCCCCGGCCCAAAGTTTTCGGATCCGCCCGATCCGGTCCCTGTCACCGGTGTTGATCAGCGCCACATCCTTTCCGAATTCATGATGGCCGACGGTCTTCATGATTCGGGCGGCCCCGGGATCGTTTGCGGCCATGTCTTTAAACAGGCGATGCTGCTTCATCAAAGAAGCGATGTGATGGACCGGGTGACGCACTATCAGGATGAACCGGGCATCGGGAAACCGTTTGCGGAGATAGGCCAGGCGGGTGAAGTTGTAGTTGTTTTTCACCGCGTATCGGCTGCGGTTCTGGTACAGGAGCAGCTTTCGGATATGATCGGAGTAGAACTGTTCAAATCGGCGGTGATGCGTGTTTCCCGTCAGCGGGTTAAACTGCGACTCGTTATGTGTGCGGGGAAAAAATTTCTGCCATAACGCCTCTTCAACCGCTTCGGGGCTGTCTTTTGTGACCATCACCCCGTCCCTGTGGACCCGTTCGACCGCCGGCATGGGCGGAAGCGGCAGGGCGGCTTCTGCTTTCGGCCACCAGTACGGCAGGTAAGGAACCGGCATGTGGGTGTAGAAATGGGTTCCCACATCCGGGTGTCGGCTGATAAGCTCGAGCGTGATGGTGGTTCCCGCCCGGGCGATGCCGCAAATGTAAATCGGCCGGTCGATGCGGACCTTTTTCAGCCGGGCGGCCAGCATGCGGCTTTCGACCTCGCCGGCCCGGATAAAAGCCGGGGCGCATGCGTCGACCATGCGGATCAGGCAACGCGTGACCGGCGGAATTTGCCAGTTATCATGGGCTTCAGGGGCAACAAGCCGGGCGAACCATTTCATGAAAGACCCCGTAAGAAATGCCTGAAGGAAATATTCATGATCTACACCATCGGTTACCAAAACATTACCGCAGACCAATTAATCGATCACCTGCGGCAAAACGCCGTCGACGTCTTAATCGACGTGCGCTCCAAGCCGTTTAGCCGGAAAAAAGCCTTCAACAAGCGCGCCCTGGAAAAGCGGCTGTCCGACGCCGGCATTGCCTACCGCTGGTGGGGCGACAAACTGGGCGGATTTTCGACAATCCATGAAACAGCCATCCGCAGCCTGGCCGCCTTTGCATCGGACAAAACCGTCTGCCTCATGTGCATGGAGGCCGACCCGGACCAGTGCCACCGCAAAAATGAAATCGCGCGACGCCTTGCCGGACAAGATGTGATCGCCCGCCATATCCTTACATAGTGCCTGAACGAAAACCGTCTTTTTCGCCAATATCTGTGTCCCCGAAGCGGGATCTTCGCTGCGCTTCGACAGGCTCAAATTTTAATCCTCAGAATACTTCGATTGCAAGTCTCAAATCGGTTTCTTCGCAGCCAACGGGGATCAACAGGCAGATCAGAAGTATCCGGAAAAGATGTTTCCTCGTTATAATGTCAGTACGTAAAGTGGAAAGGGATTTTGCAAATTTGCAAAACGTTTTGGTTATGTTATTCTCGGAAAAACAGTGAGCTATATCACCTCCGCGGCCTGTCGAAAAAGACTATAAAACGCATTGAAAAAAAACAATAAAAAAAGCAATGTGTAAGATATGGCCCTCAAGGCCGGCCAGAATCCCGGTTGACGCCGATATTTGAAATGGCCCACAGCCCCTGCTTTGATTCGCAAGACCGTTATTGTCGCCGTTGAAGAAAGCAGGATCTTACCCCAACCCCAAATTCCCGGGCAGGTGCCATCATGAAGGAAGAGACGCAAATTGACAAATTTTTGCCCAACCTTAAAAGCATCAAGATCTTTCATTGGCTGCATGAGATTGAGTTGAGAAAACCACGGTGATCCAAATCAGCCGGCAGGATCTGATCTACTTTTTCAAAACCCATCCCCATGCCGGCAACAAACTCTTGATGCTGATCGTTTTAAGCCTGTTGGAAAAACTCCGGCATGCCAATGAGGACTTGGTGCTGGAAAAACAGCCGGCAGTGGATTTCGGCCGGGCCGCCGAGCTGATCCAGGAATTTATCCAGGAAACCGGGCGTATGCCCAAGTCATCCGAATAATATGGGATCAACCGAGCCCGCCTGTATCCGAACCGCAGCATCCGGCGCGCTTTCCGTTTTGTCGTAAAATCAGGTCTCCGGCGTCTGCGCGGTATCGTCTTCCGCCCCGGCCAGCGGCAGCAGGATCGTAAACCGGGTTCCGTTGTCCGGTTCGCTTTCAACGAAAATGTGACCGTTGTAACGTTCAACGATGCCGTAGACCACGGACAGGCCGAGCCCGGCTCCCTTGTTTACGGGCTGGGTGGAATAATAGGGCTCAAAGATCCGATCCAGTTCGGCCGGGGCCATTCCCGGGCCGTCATCCTGCACCCGGATGCGGGCATAGGCACCCGGCAAAACGCCGGGATAGCGTTCGGCCGCGTCGGCATCCCCTACCGCCAGTCGGTCCAGGCGGATTTCCACAGTGCCGTTTTGCTCCCCGATGGCGGCAAAGGCGTTTAGCAGCAGGTTGATGACCATCTGGTGCAGCTCGTCCCGGCTGGCCATGACCCTTTCGGCGAGGGGGTGAATATCCTGCACCAGACCGATATTGCCCGGCCTGGCGGAATCGATCAGGCCAAGGGACTGGCGCAGGGCCTCGGCCGGATCAATAGGGGCGATGTCGGCTGACATTTCTTTCCGGAACTGCGTCAACTGGCGGATCATTTGGCTTCCCCGCCGGCTGGCCTCCTGGATTTCCGCCAGGTTTTGGCGCATGGTACCGGATTCTTCGCATTCATCCATGAGCAGCTCGGTATATCCGCTGATAATGGCGAGCAAGTTATTGAAGTTGTGCGCAATGCCGCCCGTCAGCGTGCCGATGGCGGCCATTTTCTGCTCGTGTCCCCGCCGGTTTTCCATCAACTTCCGGGTGGTGACATCCGTGATGATCAAAAGAACGCCTTCCGGCACGGGATAGGCGGTCATGGCATACCATCGCTTCCCCCCGGCCCGGTCGGCGACTTCGGCTTCCGCGGATTCCGGCTGTTGACGATCGATCACGCGGGCGATCATTTGGGAAAACGGGGGGTCTTCGTTTTCCGTATCGGGCCAGAACGCGGCATAGGCAATCTGCTCAACGCCGCGGTCCGGATGACGCAGCATCTGTTGCGCCGCCTTGTTGGCAATGATGCTCTGCCACTGATCATCGATGAGCAGCACGGCGTCCGAAATGTTTTCGATCAATGATCGGTAGCGGATTTCACTTCGCCGCAGGGCCGCTTCCGCCCGGCTGCGCTGATCCATCATCTGGTTGGCGGCACGCGCCATTTCCTGAAACTCCTGGAAATGGAGTTGATCCGGATCCATCGGCTCGGATCGATGGGCCGCATACTGGAAAAACTGCAGAAAGCTGTCAAACCCCTTCCGCAAGCGTTTCTGGAAAAACCAGAGCATCCCCAGCAGGACAAACAACAGCAGGGCAAATTCAACGGCGATCAGTTTCAGGCGATCGAGCATCGTGTTATGCAGATCCGCCGCCTTTTCCGCAATGGCGGCATCCACGTCATCGAGATACATCCCTGCCCCGACAACCCACTGCCAATCCGGAATCCGACGGACATAATCAATCCGCTGCCCCGCCGGT
>JBNJEA010000229.1:0-3767 GCA_051745395.1 Thermodesulfobacteriota bacterium
CGGCCTGCCCCGACGCCGTGGATATCAGCTCGGGCGTGGAGGCCAGCCCGGGCCAAAAAGACTACAACAAGGTCCAAACGTTTGTTCATACCGTTCGGACGCACACCCCCAATCGATCACCAAGGAGGATCTTCTGATGGCAGATGCAAACACCCCCTCCGGCAAAGGCGTCACCCCCGACGCCTATCCGGATGCAAAAGGCCATTACGGCCCCTACGGAGGCCGATACGTCGCCGAAACGCTGATGCCCGCCCTGCTGGAACTCGAATCCGCCTATCATCAATACGTGCTGGATCCGGATTTTCAAACCGAGCTGCGCGGGCTGCTCAACACCTATGCCGGCCGGCCCACCCCGCTGTTTTTCGCACAGCGCCTGACAAAAAAAATAAACGGGGCGGCCATTTATCTCAAGCGCGAGGACCTCGTGCACACCGGCGCCCACAAGATCAACAACACGCTCGGCCAGACGCTTCTCGCCAGCCGCATGGGCAAGACCAAGATCATCGCCGAAACCGGCGCCGGACAGCACGGCGTGGCCACGGCAACGGCCGCGGCCTTTTTCGGCATGGAGTGCAAGGTCTTCATGGGCACCGAGGACATCCGCCGCCAGGCGCCCAACGTCAAACGGATGGAATTGCTCGGCGCAGAAGTCGTGCCGGTGGAATCCGGCACGGGCACGCTCAAGGATGCCATGAACGAAGCCATGCGTTACTGGGTTTCCGCCATCCGGGACACGTTCTACGTCATCGGCTCCGTGGCCGGCCCGCACCCCTATCCCGCCATGGTGCGCGACTTCCAGATCGTCATCGGCGAAGAAACCCGCCGGCAGATCCGCGATGCTGCCGGCCGGCTGCCGGACCTGCTCGTGGCCTGCGTTGGCGGCGGAAGCAACGCCATGGGCCTGTTTTACCCGTTCATGAACGATCCCGTGGCCATGCTCGGCACGGAAGCCGCCGGCAAGGGCATTGAAACGGGCCGGCATGCGGCAACGCTCGGCGCCGGTTCCCTGGGCGTGCTGCACGGTTCCAAATCCTACCTGCTCCAGGACGAACACGGCCAGATCAGCGCGGCCCACTCGGTATCCGCCGGCCTGGCCTATCCGGGCGTCGGCCCCGAACATGCCCTGCTAAAAGACCTGGAACGGGTGAAATACGTCGCCGTCGACGACGAACGGGCCATGGATGCCTTTGAAACCCTTTGCCAGGTCGAAGGCATTATCCCGGCCCTGGAAAGCGCCCACGCCCTGGCAGCGGCCATGAAGGAAGCCGCCGGCCGCCCCGCCGATGACATCATCGTGGTCAATCTGTCCGGACGGGGCGACAAGGACTTAGGGATTGTAACCGAAATCTCGGAAACCGACTGAATAACTCGACAGTCCAAAGTTTTGTCATTCCTGCGAAGGCAGGAATCTATTATTACCATCCAATTTTACTGGATTCCCGCCTTCGCGGGAATGACCTCGAGAGTCTGTAAAGTTGTATATAGAAACAGGGTATTACAAAAAATTTTGGACTGCAGGCTGAATAAGGAAACCTACCGATGACACGTATTGAAAATACATTCCGGCAGTTGAGGCAAAAAAACGAAAAAGCGCTGGTCGGCTTTGTCACCGCCGGTGATCCCGATATTGCCACATCACAAAAAACCATTGCGGCCATGTGCGAAAACGGCATGGATATTTTGGAACTCGGCGTGCCGTTTTCCGATCCCACGGCAGACGGCCCGGTCATCCAGCGCTCTTCGGCCCGGTCGCTGAAAAACGGCACAAGCCTGTCCACCGTGCTGGAAATGATCCAAACGGCCCGAGAAACCACCGATATCCCGATCATTGTGTTTTCCTACTACAACCCGATCCTGGCCTACGGCATTGACCGGTTTTACGCCGATGCCGTATCCGCCGGGGCCGACGGGGTGCTGGTGGTGGATTTGCCGCCCGAGGAATCCGAAGAATTGACCGGCAAATGGAAAGACGACGCCTTCTGCCTGATCCGGCTGGTGGCGCCGACCACGCCACCCGAGCGGATGAAAACCATCGCCGGGGATGCCCAGGGCTTTATCTACATGGTTTCCAAGACCGGGGTGACCGGCAGCGCCGGTTTCGATGCCCCGGAAATCGGGGACCATACCCGGGCCTTAAAAGCCGTCACCGACCTTCCCGTCTGCGTGGGCTTCGGCATCTCCACGCCCGAGGACGTGGCCGCCGTGGCCAAAGTCGCCGACGGCGTGGTCATCGGCAGCGCCTTTGAGCGCACCATCGAAGAAAACCTGAACCAACCCGATCTGGCAGAGCGAATCGGTGTGCAGACTGCCGGGTACAAGGCCGCTACCCGGTCCTAAGGGCCTAAATTTGCGGCAAAGAAATCAATGATTCGAACCGGCTGAGGATGACACCCCGGACTTATGCAGAGATCAATACTGTTTACCCTTCTTTCCGCCGTTTTTATCGCGCTGGTGGGCATCGGCATCATCGCGCCGGTGATGCCGATCTACGCCACCGAGCTGGGGGCCACCGGGTTTACCCTCGGTTTGATCATCGCCGGTTTTTCCTTGAGCCGTGGCCTGCTGCAGCCCTTCGTGGGCGGCATGGCGGACAAGCACGGCAGAAGGCGCTTTTTGATCTCGGGCCTGATCATCTATGCCATCGCCGGATACACCTATACACTGGCCACTGCAGTATCTCACCTGGTGGTGATCCGGATCATGCACGGTGTCGGCTCCGCGATGATCATCCCCATGGCCATGGCCTATGTCGGGGATATGTCCCCGGAAGGCGAGGAGGGCAAATACATGGGCATGCTCAATATCGCCCTTTTTTCCGGCATCGGCGGCGGTCCCATCCTGGGCGGCGTTTTCCTCGACATCTGGGGCCAGGCCTCCGCCTTTTACGCCATGTCCGCCCTCAGCCTGGTGTCCATGCTGCTCGTGGCCGGCCTTTTACCGGAGTCGACAAAATCCGAAATCATGGCCGACCAGAGCCCCATGCTCACCGTTTTCCGCCGGATGCTTCACAGCAGGCGGGTCATGGGAATGCTGCTTTCGCGCATGGCCACCATGATCATCATGATTCCCTCCATTGCCTTTCTTCCGCTTCTCATGACAAACTTCATGGATGCGACCGGCACCGAAATCGGCCTGGTGGTGGCCAGCCGCACGCTGGTCAACGCCGGGCTGCAAACACCGTTCGGCAAATGGGCGGACTACTGGCACAAAAACCGGATCATTTTTATCGGCAGCACCATCATCAGCGTCGGCATTTTTCTGGTGCCGTTCGCCGTGAATTTTTTGCAACTGGTGGTTTTATTTGCCATCATCGGGCTGGGCGAATCCGTGGTATGGCCGGCGCTGGGGGCGCTTGCTACCGAAGAGGGCCGTCACTACGGCCAGGGGTCCATGATGGGGGTATTTAACATGTCCATGAGCGCCGGGCTTTTCGTCGGCGCCATGGGCGTGGGCAGCCTGGTCGACATCATCGGCCTGGCCTGGGCGTTTTATATCGTGGCCGTGTTGCTGTTTTTCTGCACGGTGGTCGCGGTTTACATGATTGGCGGCAAGTCTCCGGCAATTCAGGATGCCGGCATTTAATGACACTCGATTATTTCTCTTCCCATGTTTATATTAACAACAAAATCATTGCTTTTTAAGACGTATACACCCATTTTTATTTACAGTTCATTTTATTTTGGTAAAATTATTAAAGTTCTGGGATAAAAACCTGACGGTCATCAACGAAAATGATACAAAATCTTCGGTTTTATTTCGGGAGAAAT
>JBNJEA010000082.1:0-14227 GCA_051745395.1 Thermodesulfobacteriota bacterium
AAAATGGGCGTTAAAATATATCAACGCCGTGGCCGGCATCCTGCTCATTATTGTGGGCGGCCTTTTGCTGACCGACACTTTTGCCTTTTTAAGCAAACTTTAACCTTATCCGGAGCGTTTTTTATGCCACACAAATACAAGTTACTCACCGCCTTTTTTATTTTCGCCATCTTTTTCTGGGGCTGCCCCGACAGCGGCACCGCAGAGGAAGACATTGCCTGGCAAAGCTATGAAACCGGCATGGAAAAGGTGGAGGCAAACGGCAAAAAAGGTTTTCTTCACTTTTATACGGATTGGTGCACCTACTGCAAGCTCATGGTCGAAAAGACCTTTTCCGATGCGAAAGTCCGTCGCTACTTAAATAACCATTTCGTCCCCATGCGGGTCAATGCCGAAAAAGAAAAGGAGGTGGCCGAGCAATACGGCGTAAGCCGGTTTCCATCCACCTGGTTTCTCAGTGAAGAGGCCGAAAACATCGGCAATCGTCCGGGTTTTATTCCGCCGGATCTAATGCTGAGCATGCTGAAATACATCCACAGTGACAGCTACAAGGACATGAAGTTTGAGCAATACATGGAGCAGCAATAACGACGACGCCCGAAGATTTGTTTCGAAATGGTTTTTGACAGGATTGACATGCCCGCATGGCCGATGAATTGGATATGGACGAACTGCGACGCCGGTTAACAAAAGCCGCCCTGCCGCAGGCGCCTTCTGCGGGCAGCTTTTTATCGGCCAGCGTTTTTCTGCCGCTTTTCGACAAAAAAGGACACCCCCACCTGCTAGCGGTGTTAAAGGCCGACACCGAAGGCTACCCCTGGCGAAACCAGGTGGCACTGCCCGGCGGCCATGTCGATGCCGAGGACCCCGACAGCCTGGCGGCAGCATACCGTGAAATAAAAGAAGAACTCGGGCTTTTGCCGGCCAACCTTGATGTTATCGGCTCCATCGGGCACTTTCAGACCATTCGGCAAACCGAGATTGAGGCGTTTGTCGTTTTCTGGAAAGGCAATGCCGGCCGGCTCGATTTTGACCGGCAGGAAATCGCCCGGGTGCTGGAAATTCCAATCCAAACGCTGGTTCAAAACCATGTAAGTCGCAATTTCTGCAACCGCATCCCCGGCATGGCCGAATTGATTTACCCCTTCGGCGACGACAACGTGGTCATCTGGGGGGTCACGGCGCGGATTGTCCATTTTTTCATCGAGCACCTCCGACAAACCGTCCCGGAATGGGTCAAACTTCAGGCGTAACCGCCTTACTCGCGGGCCGTTTTCCGCCGGATCAAACGGATCAAAAGCGAGACTAACACCGTAGCACTTAACACCAGCAGCAGGGCCGGCAGCCAGATCATCCATATGCCGGAGGGATATCGCGCAGCCACGCGGATGCCGACAATGCCGAAAAAGATCAAAACGGCCATGACCGTTGCGACAATGCCGCAGGCCGTATTGGAATCGTACCAGGGGGCGGCCGATTTTCGGAATATGGGGGATTGTTCAAGTTGCATGCCTGGTATGTAGTGTTTCCCGGCTTTCAAATCAACACAAAAATGATGGAAAAATACGGTAATGGCTTTGACGTGTCGATCCGCAAGCCGGAAACCACATCCCTTTTTTTATCCGGCGGTACTGATTTTTCTGGCCGTTTTAACCGTAAGCGGCTGTGTGTCCGGCCCCCAAACGCATCTGGAGGTAAAGTCCATGGACGCCCAATACCGGCCGGATACGATTCTTTCGGCCAGCCGGAAAGAGGCGGTGTCTTTTGACACCATGATGGCAAAACTCAAAACCGCCCGGATTGTCTACGTGGGCGAAAGCCATACCAATGCGGCCCACCATGAAATTCAGCTCGAAATTTTGAAACATCTCTACCGGCACCACGGCGACGACCTGATCGTGGGCATGGAAATGTTTGCCAGGCCATACCAGGACAAACTGCTTCGCTGGTCGTCGGGTCAAATGAGCGAAGAGCTCTTTTTGCAGCAAACGCACTGGTATGCCAACTGGCAATACGACTTTTCGCTCTACCGCGACTTGATGAGGTTTATCAAAGACAAGGGGGTTTTTTTGGCGGCATTGAATGTCCCCTTCCACATCCCCGGAAAAATCGCAGCCGGCGGCATTGAAACCTTACACCCGCACGAAAAATCGCATTTGCCGGATCAAATCGACATGTCCAACGAAAAACACCGGCAGTACGTGAAAGAAATCTTCCAACAACACGACCATGGCCGGAAGCGATACCGTTTCGAAAATTTTTACGCGGCCCAGTGCGTATGGGAAGACGCCATGGCAGAAGCCGTCAGCCACCACATTGACGACAACGTTATGGTCGTTTTTGCGGGCAATGGCCACATTACGCATAAATTCGGTATCCCCGAACGGGCCCGCACCCGAAACCAACTGCCCTATCAAACCGTAATGCCCAAGGCCGCCGGCAGCTCGGTGGAGCTTTCCGCGGCCGACTACATATGGGTGACGCCGCAGAAAAGCCATCCCATGCCCCATTGACTGCGATGTAAGCAAAAAATCCGTCCATCTTTTCCGCACACAATACAATATATTGATTTTTCTGTTGACAGAAATCAATATATTGTAATATTTTAACCTAAACATATACGAAAAAAGACGCTATACAGAGGGGGCCGCTCATGTTCACGCACATCAAAAAGCGCAACGGAAGCGTCGTCAGTTTTGACGCATCAAAAATTACCGCCGCGATTGCAAAAGCGGGCAGCGCCAGCGAAGAATTCGATGAATCGGTGGCAAAGAAACTTACTTTGCGGGTATTGACACTCGCCCATGAAATGCAGCTCGCAGATCCCCCGGAAGTCGAAGAAGTCCAGGATATCGTCGAACGCGTTCTGGTGGAATCACCGTATCACAAAACCGCCAAGGCCTATATCCTCTACCGGGAACAGCACGCTCAACTGCGCAACATCGCCACCAAGGCCCACGTGGAGCTCGTGGAAAACTATGTACAAAAACTGGACTGGAAAATCCGGGAAAACAGCAACATGAGTTTTTCCCTGCAGGGATTGAACAATTACATCTCTTCCGACATTACCGCCGAATACTGGTTACACCGCATTTATCCGCCGGAGGTGCGAAACGCCCACAAAAACGGGGACCTGCATATCCATGATTTGAGCCTTCTGTCGGTTTACTGCGTGGGCTGGGACCTGCTGGATCTTTTGAAAGTCGGCTTCATGGGCGTTTCGGGCAAAGTCGAAAGCGCCCCCCCCAAGCACCTGCGCTCGGCCCTGGGCCAGATTGTTAATTTTTTCTATACCCTGCAGGGCGAAGCCGCCGGCGCCCAGGCGGTATCGAATTTCGACACGCTGCTCGCCCCCTTTATCCGCTACGACAACCTGACCTACAAGGACGTCAAGCAGGCACTGCAGGAATTTATCTTCAACATCAACATCCCCACACGCGTCGGCTTCCAGACCCCGTTTACCAACATCACCATGGACCTAAACATCCCGTCCACGTTCAAGGACTCGCCCGTGGTCCTCGGCGGGCAATACCAGTCGGCCACCTACGGCGACTTTCAGGAAGAAATGGACATGTTAAACCAGGCGTTTGCCGAAGTCATGATGGAAGGCGATGCCAAGGGCCGGGTCTTTACGTTTCCCATTCCCACCTACAACATCACCGAAGATTTTGACTGGGACAACCCGAATCTGGATTATATCTGGAAAATGACCGGCAAATACGGCATTCCGTATTTTTCCAACTTCGTCAACTCGGATATGTCGCCCGAAGACGCCCGCTCCATGTGCTGCCGGCTCCGGCTTGACAACCGGGAGCTCAAAAAACGCGGCGGCGGCCTGTTTGGTGCCAATCCGCTCACCGGCTCCATCGGCGTGGTCACCATCAATCTGCCCCGGATCGGCCATTTGGCCGAAAACCGCCAGGACTTCTTTGAACGCCTGGAAACCCAGGCCCGGATCGCCAAGGACAGCCTGATCATCAAGCGAAAGGTCCTGGAACGCTTTACCGAACAAAGCCTGTATCCGTATTCCAAGTTTTACCTGCGCGATATCAAGGAACGCACCGGCGCCTACTGGACCAATCACTTTTCCACCATCGGCATTATCGGCATGAACGAAGCCTGCTTGAATTTTTTAAACGCGGATGTGGGCTCCGCAGACGGCCATGGCTTCGCCGTGGAAGTCCTTGACCGTTTGCGGGGCTTTATGGAAACCATCCAGGAAGAAACCGGCGATATTTTCAACCTGGAGGCCACCCCGGGCGAAGGCACCGCCTACCGGCTGGCCAAGCTCGACAAAAACGCCTTTGCATCGGCCGTTTCCTGTGCCAACGAAGACGACTTCCAAAACGGCGCCGATCCGTTCTACACCAATTCCAGCCAGTTGCCGGTCCATTATACCGATGACATTTTCGAAGCCCTGGAGCTCCAGGATGATCTGCAGACCAAATACACCGGGGGCACGGTATTTCATGCCTTTCTCGGCGAGCAGATCCATCACTATGAAGCCGCCAAGAACCTGGTCCGCAAAATCACCAAAAATTTTCATCTGCCGTATTTTACGATTTCGCCGACTTTCAGCATTTGTCCCAGCCACGGGTATCTAAGCGGTCACTACGAACAGTGCCCCAAATGCAGCGAATATACCGAGGTCTATTCCCGTATTGTCGGCTATCTCCGCCCGGTCCATCAATGGAACAACGGCAAGCAAAGCGAGTTCCATATTCGAAAAACCTTTAAAATCGCCTCGTAGCCGGCAAGGCAATGACCATGCGCATCGGCGGCCTTGAAAAAAACTCCCTGATTGATTTCCCCCCCGGCATCAGCTGTGTCATCTTTACCACCGGCTGCAACTTTGCCTGCCCGTATTGCCACAACCCGGGGCTCGTCGCCCCGGGTGCCGATGATGCCTGTCTGTACTCGGAAGCCGATATTTTTTCCTTTTTGGACCGACGGAAACAGCTTCTCGACGGCGTGGTCATATCCGGGGGGGAGCCGACGTTGCATGCCGACCTGCCGGATTTTTGCCGGCGGGTCAAACAGATGGGCTATGCGGTCAAACTCGATACCAACGGCAGTTTTCCCGAGGCGATAGCCCAGTTGATCGCCGACGGCCTAGTCGATTATGTGGCCATGGACCTCAAGACCGCACCGGCGAAGTACCGCGACTATATCGCCGCTGATGCGGATCCCGCCGCCATTTCAACCGCCGTCCGGACAATTTTGCAATCCGGACTGGCCCATGAATTTCGCACCACCTGCGTCCGGCCCATTGTGGACGCCGAGGCCATTGACGCTATCGCCGGTCTTGTCCGCGGGGCCCAATCGTATGCCTTACAAAAACCCCACGCCGCCAACCCGCTGGATCCTTCCTTTTTCGAAAACCATGAATGGCAGATCAGCGACGATGAACTCCAGTGCTTTCAGCACCGGCTTTCCAAATTTGTAGACCACTGTATTATCCGGTAAGCGCTTTCTGCCTCCCGCCCGGTCCTAATTTTTTCTGCAATGATGCATTGACAGGGCGTTTCCGAAAGGCTATACATTTACGTTGACGTAATAGTTAGCATGTTCATTTTAACTATAACCAACAGGAGCCAACCATGTTTGACCATCTCTTATCCGATCCGGCAAAACAAATCCGCGAAGAAGCCCGGGATCTTGTCAAATCGATCCCCCGTCAAATGATCCTTGATATGGACAACGACCGGATTCAATTTCCGAAAGAATTTCTCTCCGAAGCCGGACGCCGCAATTTGATGGGCTGCCGGTATCCCCGGAAATGGGGCGGACGGGGCCTGGACTGGGTCACCACGTGTACGGTCATGGAGGAAATCGGCACCCTCGGCTACATTTTTGCCTGCACCTTCGGCGTCGGGGCCGAACTGGTCTGCGATGCTATCATTTTACACGGCACGGACGCACAGAAGGAAAAATATGTCAAACCGCTTTTGCGGGGAGAGACGTTTGCCGCGGAGTGCTTGACCGAGCCCCGGGGCGGTTCTGACTTTTTCGGCACCAATACCGTTGCCGAGGACAAGGGCGATTATTATATGATCAACGGGGAAAAACGATTTATCGTCGGTGCGGAAGGGGCGGATTATTTTCTGGTTTATGCCCGGACCGATCCGGATGCCAAGCCGCACAAGGGATTGACCTGCCTGCTTGTGGACCGTGGACCGGGCGTGGAAAGCAAGTACCTCTATGGACTTATGGGCTGCCGGGGCGGCGGTGCCGGAAGATTGGTCTTCAATGATGTCCGGGTGCCAAAGGAAAATGTGGTCGGCGAAATCAACGGGGCCTACGAAGTGTTTAAAACCATGATGATCCCGGAACGCCTGGGCACCGCGGCCATGACCATCGGCAGCGCGCGCCCGGCCGTGGACGTGGCCACCGGCTATACCACCCGCCGCAAAGCCTTCGGCACCACAATCAACAATTTCGAAGGCGTCAGTTTCCAGGTTGCGGAAGCCGCCATGCTGCTCGATGCCAGCCGTTCCATGATCTATACCACCGCCCGGGCCGTGGATGAAAACGAAGACGAACACCGCATCCGCCGGATGGTTTCGGAATCGAAAAAATTTGTCACCGAATCCTGTCAAAAAGCGGCCCACAATGCCATGCAGGTCATGGGGGGAATCGGCTACACCACCATTTACCCCATTGAACGCATAGTGCGCGATCTGCGCCTGGCCTCCATATGGACGGGCAGCAATGAAGTCATGTCCATGATCATCGCCCACGAATGGTACCGGGAACACTTCAAACAGAAATCAACCGGCGCTTTCCGGGAGTATGAAAACGACGCCGCTGAAGCCGATGCACCGGATGAAAAGATTTATGAATAGCTTCAAGACCATCCATTTACCGCTTGCGAAGGTGTTTACTCTTGATCGAAAGCCTTTTTTTTGCGATATAGCAAAGAAAAGCCAATTGTAAGCCCCTGAGGCACAAAGCAAAAGGCTTTTTTCGGATGGGCGGGGAAGAGCAGGGGGCATCGGCTATATTTTCCGCCGGTTAAAAAAGGAAAGGAGAAAACGAATTGGGTTTAGTTGAAATAATCCAGTTACTGGCCCTGTTTACTGCAGCGATCATCCTCGGCAACTGGTTTCTCTCGGAAACAAAGAAAGCCAAGGTCCAGCGGGCCCCCTGGTACCAGCCCTACCTTTCCCCGCCGGGCATCCTCATTGTCCTTATCGTTATTTTGCTGCCGATTTTATCCTGGTGGTTTCAATAGACGGGGTGGTTTCAATAGACGGGGCCGAACGAAAACCAGGATCCGGCAATCCAGAGTAATACAGTAATAGCCATTGCATATTCGCACAAAGCCGCCAGGACGCAAGGTTTCCAAACCACCCCTTGCGCTACTGGCGGCTTTGCGCGAAAAGAAAAACCAACGAAAAACCGCTTTCTGTGCGGCCGAAAGGTCGTGGGGGGCTTTTTCCGCCCCGCCCCCCGATTATTCTTTTCCGCCGAGTTTTCCTTCCTTTTCCAGCAAGTCCCGGTACCAGCAGGCAAAATCAAACATGCCCTGGTATCGTTCATCTTCGTTAATAATGCCCAGACAAAGCTCAAATGCCCCTCTTCGGTAATCTTTGCCGCGTTCGCTTATTTCCGGCCGTTGAAAAAAATCCCGAATCAGCATCTGCGACGTTCGCCGGGTCTTGTCCATCCGCATATCGACGGGGTCCTTCGGCTCGGCAAAAGGATCCCACTTTTCATAGCCCCTTTTTAGAATATGCTTTTGCCGCCGGGGCGACATGCTGTCAAAAATCGCCTTTTTCTGTGTATCTTTCTGCTGCGAATCATTCATTGGCCGCTCCTTCGGCATCGGCCTCGGCGTCTTTCGTGCCGGCCGAGATACCCAGATACTCCTCATCATAGGTGGTCAACAGGGCCATGGAGACCGGAACCAGAACATCGCCCATCTTGACGTGCTTTGAACCGATGGACCGGACAAATTCGGCCGAAATCGACAACAACTGGTCATGGATGGTGTCCATGTTCACAGTGGGATAACTTTCGCCCGGCGCAAAACCGGAATGCCCGCAGGTACGCCCCTGACCGCCGATGGAAAGTGGCACGCCGTAGACCCGGCAGGCAATGGGCCGATGGGGATAGAGGTCACAGAGATTGTTGTCATTCAATAGCGGGCACCGTACCCGTTCCTTCGCCATCTCTTCCACGACCTCGCCTTCGTCCCGGCCCTCCTTGGTGGCATCGTAAGCTTGCTTTTTCAGTTTATAGATTTTCCGATCGGCCCGGTTGGCCTTTTCCAGCATGGCTTCCATGGCTTGCCCGCTGAAATGGTTTTTAAAATGATAATTCAGATACAGGGCCTCGACAAGGGTAAGATCAAACAGCGCATAGCAGCAGTCCGTACACTTGGGCTCGCATAACACCAGGTCCGGGTGCGCCGCCTGAATCCGCTGGAAAACCGCATCCGCCTTGTTGGCGAGGGCTTCATATTTTTCAAAATAGGGTGTAAAATCGATATCCATAAGAACTTGCCTCCACTTCCCTTTGCATTCAATATTTATTTGCTGCCCCCAAAGGGCGCAGCCATAATTTGCCGCCAACGCCTCTTTAAAAAACCGCTTTTGCGTTCCATCCCTTCTTTCAGGCGATTGGCGGGTTGATCGGTATCACGAAACAATGTTTCCGCCTGGCAATGAAACAGGATCGGAATTGTTTCACGTGAAACAATCAAAGGCTTAGTAAAAACGATGCTCATAGAACCACAGCCTTTGACCGGAAATAAACGGGGCCTAATCGAAGGCCCGACACCTGAAAAACAGTAACCACGGCCTTAGACCTGAAATAACCCCCAAAGCGTCTTCTCATTGGCTGAAGGGGTTGGGGGAGAAGAGGTTTGCTCGTTCGTGCTCCCTTTGCCGGGCGTGGCATTTGACCCGCTAAATTTCTCAAACTCGGGCTGGACGCCCTCAAACAGTGAGAAATTCTTAACGCGGGTCAAATGCCACGCCCGGCAAATGTCGCAATCTCTCTCGCTAAACCCCTTCTCCCCCAACCCCTTCAGGGCAGCCGTGTGCAATCCCAAACGTTAAAGAACTCCTATTTCCGGAATAAAGAGGTTTCAATCCGTTTGTGCAGAGTTTTTCCAGAAAGCAACCCGGAGGCGAAAAGACCGGCAGATGGGGTTGTCCAAGCGAACATCTTTGCGCCAGACAGCCCCCAAGCTATCTATTTGCCGACGCAGTAGCGGTTAAAAATTTGATCCAGCACGTCGGGGGCGACCCGCTCGCCGGTGATTTCGCCAAGTGCTTCGAAGGCCTCGCGCAAGTCAATGGAAACGATTTCCGGTGCGCTGTTGTCCCAAAGATTTTCCATCGCCGCAGCGACGGCGCGCCGGCAGCGTTCCAAAAGGGTCTTATGCCGCAGGTTGGGCACCAGGCGATCAAAGGATTGCCCCGACATCCGATCGGCCACCTCTTTGATGGTCGATTTTACTTCATCCATACCGGTGGCGTAAAGAGCGGAAACCTTGAGCCAATGAATCCCTTTCCAGTCTTGCGGCATTTGAAAGACTTGTTGCTCCGGCGGCAGGTCGGATTTGTTAATCACCAGGATTTTGGGTTTGGCGGCCATTTTTTCAAACAAGCCGATATTTTCGGCCTGCACCGGCTGACCGGCATCCACCACAAACAAAACCAGGTCGGCGGTGTCTATATATTGCCAGGCCTTGTCGATGCCAAGCTGTTCCACGCGGTCCGGATCGCTGCGCAGACCGGCGGTATCGGCAAGGATCACCGGGATGCCTTCCGCATAGAAAGCCGCTTCAATCAAATCCCGGGTGGTGCCGGGAACATCGGTGACAATGGCGCGGTCGGCCTGGAGCAGGCAGTTCATTAAACTCGACTTGCCCACGTTCGGTTGCCCGACAATCGCCACCCGGAGGCCCTCGCGGAGAAAGTTTTCCGTATCGTGGCGGGCGATTAAATCGGCAACGGGCCGGCAGACAAAACGGTCAATGTCGGCAGCAAGCCGGGGACCATCAACGGCTTGATCTTCGAGCGTTTCGGGAAAGTCGATGCAGGCATCGATTTCCGACAAGACGTTTACCAAAGCGGCCTGAATATCGGAAATCACAGACACAAGGCCGCCCCCGAGCTGCTGAAGGGCAATGTCTAGGCCGGCTTCGGACTGGGCATTGATCACGTCCATCACGGCCTCGGCCCGGGTCAGATCGATCCGGCCGTTTACAAAGGCCCGGCGGGTAAATTCTCCCGGCTCGGCCAGCCGTATGCCCCGGGAGGTGAGCAGCTCGAGGATGGCGTTTAAAACGACCGGTCCGGCATGGGCCTGGATTTCAGCCACATCCTCGCGGGTGTAGGAATGCGGGGCCCGCATCACCGCGACCACGACCTCATCATAAAACCGCCCCGTCCGGGGATCCCGGATATGGCCGTAATACATCCGCCAGGACTGAAACATCTCGGGAGAAGCAGCGGCCGCACCGGCATTCGAGGGCGCCGGCGGGCCGCTGCAAAACAGGGAGGCCATTGCCGGCAGGGCCCGGGGGCCGGAAATCTTGATAATGCCGATCCCCCCGTAACCCGAAGGGGTGGCAACGGCGGCAATGGTGGTATCATCCATATCAAAGTTCAATGAAAAACGGATTTTCCGGTTATCCGGTTTGCTCCGGTAAGAGAAAAGTCGTCGACCTGTTTTCTATTCCCGCGCAAAGCCGCCAAGAACGCCAGGAAAGACTTGGTAACTTCGCGTCTTTGTTTCTCAGCGCGCGAAAAGGTATTGGCTGTTACTGGATTTTTCCAAAATATTCACCGGCACCGCAAAAGCCTATGACTTATTTTTCTGTTTTTTGGCACCGGCCTTTTTTTTCGGCAGAATCAACAATTTCCGGAAATCCCCGTTGCCCACGCTCTGGGTCCGGACATTGCGGTTTTCCTTTAGCGCCAGGTGCACCACCCGGCGGTCCTGGGAATTGATCCGGTTGATGACCATCGGCTTTCCGGTCTGCTGCGCCTTATCGGCCAGGCGCGTGGCCAAATCGGTCAAATCCGAACGGCGCTTGTCCAGATAACCTTCCACGTCGATTTCTACCTGAACGCCGTTGCCGAATTGTTTGTGCACGGCCTTGTCCACCAGGTACTGCACGGCGTCCAAGGTCTGGCCGCGTTTGCCGATCAGCCGGGCGGAATCCCCCCCCTGAACCTGAAAGCGTTGGGCGCCGTCAGCGGTGGTAACCGAGACCTTTGCATCCGGGGAAACCAGAGCAACGATCTGGTCTAAAAAACCGGTCACCCACTCCACAACGGCCCGGCGTTTTTCCTCGTCCACCGGTCCGGCCGCAGCCGAAGGTTCTGCTTCGGGTTCTTCGCTTTCCGTCTCTTCGGTGACAGCGGCTTCGACGTCTGCGATTTCGGCTTCGGCAGCTTCAGTTTCGGCGCCCGCGACTTCGACATCGGCCCGGCCGTTTGAAAAATCCTCCGCCAGCCCCAGTGTTTCATCGGCCGGCGGGCTCTGCTCATCGGCGGCCTCACTTTCCTCACCACCGGGACCGAAAGCTTCATCGACCAACGCCGACACATCGGAGACTTCCGGGTCTTTGGCCCGGGGATCGGATGAATCGGCAGATGTTGCGATTTCCGATCCCGTGGTGTTGTCTTCCGGTACTGAGACCCGGATTAGCGCCTTTTTGGTCCCGACCAATCCGAAAATACCGCTGGATCCGTAGGAAATAATGTCATATCGCAGTTCCGGCTTGGAAACCTGTAATTGGGCACAGGCTTTTTCAATGGCTTTGTCGACACTTTTATCTTCAAAATCAATGTATGCACTCATCAAACGCCTCCAACCACTTTACGGGTGATGTAGTACTGCTGCCCAATCGAGACCACGTTGTTGACCAGCCAGTACAGTACTAACCCGGAAGGAAAATTAATAAAAATCACCGTAAAAATAAGCGGCATCATCATCATGAATTTCGCCTGGGAAGGATCGCCGGGCGGCGGTGAAAGTTTTTGCTGCAAAAACATGGTCGCCCCCATGACGATGGTCAGCACCGGGATCCCATAGGGCGGGGCCATAAACGGGATGGTCACATCGAAACGAAACAGCCGGTCCGGGGAAGACAGATCGTTGATCCACAGCATAAAGGGGGCATGGCGAAGCTCGATGGCTTCATAGAGCATCCGGTAAAAAGCGATAAAAACCGGAATCTGGACCACCATCGGCAGACATCCGCTCAAGGGATTGACCTTGTAGGTCCGGTACAGCTGCATGACCTCTTCGTTCATCTTTTTCTTGTCGTCTTTGTACTTCTTGCGGATATCGGCCATCAAGGGCTGAAGTTTCTTCATCTCCGCCATGGACCGATAGCTCTTGTTGCCCAGCGGCCAGAAGATGATCTTGAAAATCAGGGTCAGCAGGATAATGGCGATACCGTAGTTGGCGACCACGTTGTTGCGGATCGCGTTCATCAGCCACAGGCAGGGCTTGGCAATGATATCGAAAAACCCGAAATCCACAGCATCTTCCAGGCCGTGACCGAAATCCTTCAGAATCGACATCTGCTTGGGCCCGAAAAACAGCGAATACGCATACTCCTGCTCAACGCCGGGCGACAAAGGCTCGGTGGGCTGCCGGTATTTCACGTGCAGCAGATTGCGGTCGGAGTCCAGCGAAAGGTTGATCCGGGTGTTTTCCGGTTTTTCCGGTACCAGAGCGGTCATGAAATAGCGATCTTCAATGCCGGCCCACTTCACGCTGCCTTCGTACCGAGGCTTTTCGGCGACGTCGCCGACATCGATTTCCTCCAATTGGCCGTCAATGAATACAAACGGTCCCTGGAAGGAAAAAGTGCGGCTTTCGCCGGGTGGCGGATTGATGATTTCCACTGCCAGCGGGGTGTCGAGCGTTTGCGGCGAGTGATTGACCAGGTTGACCGACAAATCGATTTGGTAGCGGTCCGGATAAAAAACGTAGCGTTTTTCCAGGACCACGCCTTCTTCGGATTCCCAGTAGAAGGAAAGGGCTTGCGGCGACCGGTTCACCTGCACCCGCTGCCGCTCAAAATCGGTTGTAAAAACCGCATCGGCAAGCGAGTCGGAAAGGCCGGGCAGTTCGACCACGGCGGAGCCGACCGGGTTGTCGGCATCCACAAGGGTCTGGCGGGGCGCATCGGATTGAGGACCGGTCCGGTACTCTTTCAGGGCAAACCGCTTGACCGCCGCGCCTTTTTCCGAGATTTCGGCAGTATACAGATCCGTGTCCACCGTAATGGTGTTAAACGTCTGGGCCGGCACCGACGGTTTTTCCGCCGGCGCTTTTTCTGCGGCCATTTTTTCCGATTGCCGGTCCCGGCGGGAATCGGTTTGACCCGGTGAGTCGGGTGCCTGTGGTTGCTCGGCGGTTTTGCCCGGCTGCTTCGGCGATTTGACGGGCTGTTTGTCTACAAACAAAAGGTCCCAGAGCAAAAACACGAGCAGCGAAAGAAGAATAGCGATGATCAGTCGAACTTGTTCCATTGACAACTCCTGGAATGGTACCGCATCATAATCGTCATCGGCGGCAGGATCAAAAAAACCCTTTGTAACCCCTACATTGAACGATTCAGGTAATAAAAAGGCAAAAAAAGGGGCACAGCCAGGCGGCTGCTACACACCTGTGCCGTGCCAAACACTTGCCGAAAGAAAAGCCGCATTGGTTCGCCTAGGCAGGGCCCCTCGCGATAAAAGGGCATATATGAAAAGACGGTATGGTAGCAGTTCAAAAACGCCCGGCGGCATCGACTCCAATGGAACTACAACGTCGGGCATCACGCGAAAAAGGCTCTCAAAAGGCTGTGCCGGCACGGGCGGAGAAACATAGTTGGGGATTTACAGCCTTCTATGGCTTGCCCGCAATCAATTCTGCAACTGCCGGGAAATTTATCTAATCCATTTCGGTATCTTCGCTCGGCACCTTCGGCACTTAAGCAATTGATTCAACGCGGTTGCAAACGCAACCCCTTGCCGTCTATGGTTTTTTCTCCGGGCACCGGAGCGGATCACAATATAATTGCTGTCTGCGCTGAACTGTTTTTCCTGCCGCCTTCTATGGGACCGGATCCACGCCGCCCGGGTGAAACGGGTGACATTTTAAAATCCGTTTTATCGCCAGTTTGCCGCCGTACAGGATACCATGACGCGAAATAGACTCATGGGCATATGCCGAGCACGTCGGGTAAAACCGGCACCGGGGCCCC
>JBNJEA010000009.1:0-41163 GCA_051745395.1 Thermodesulfobacteriota bacterium
GAATAAAAAGCCTACCGATGATACGCTGGCGCGGGAAAGTTCGAAGTAACTTGAGGTTTAAGGTTCGAGGTTTGAGGTTTGAGGTTCGAGGTTTGAGGACTGAGGTTTGAGGTTGGGGGTATGAGGTTGGGGGTATGAGGGTGCGTGTAAGCTTTCTGGCTGAATGAAGGGCATAAAAAAAACCCGGACGCGTGTGGGCGCGTCCGGGTTTTTTTGGTTTTCACAGCAGGGTGAAAGTGCTGTTACTTGACTTCGATTTTTTTGGTCTGGCTTTCCTCGGTTTTGGGAACCGTGACCTTCAAGACGCCGTCTTCAAAATGGGCGTCAATTTTGTCCGGATCCACGTTGTCGGGCAGCGTAAATGCCCGCTGGAACTTGCCGTAAAACCGCTCCCGACGATAATAGTTCTCCTCATTGACGTCCTCGTCGTAGTTGCGTTCTCCGCTTAACGTCAAAATATTGTTGCGGACATCAATGGAAATATCGTCTTTTTTCACGCCCGGCAGTTCCGCCCGGATTTCAATGGCATTGTCCTTTTCAAAGGTATCCACAGAGGGCTGCCAGTTCATGATGCCCAAATCCTGTCTTTCCGTGCTGGGCAGCATATCATCAAACAACCGATTGATCCGATCCTGCAAGGTAGGCAGTGTTGTCCACGGATTGGTTCTTATCAGTGCCATAACAACACCTCCTTTTTAATTATTTGTTATTTTTCCTTATCCTTACCTTTCAATTTCAAAATAAACATCCTGAAACGGTATGCAAGGGTAAAAAATCACATTAATTAATCCCATTGCAGGATCTCATTTTCATACATGTGTTCAATCTTGTGTTTGTGCTTTTTTTCCTCGCCGGCAAGAAACGCAAACACATCGGAAATGCGGGCATCACCGCACCGATTCTGCCAGGCGGCATAAAAAGCATACGCCTTTTCCTCTTTTTTCATGGCCATGGCCAGCGCCTCCTGATAGCCCATCTCCGGGGAAAAGGCCACATCCACCAGGTAGTCGCCTACATGCAGGTCCGTTGCCCCTTCCGGCGCAATCACGGCCGCATCACTGATATCGAGGTCTGCGAGCAACTGCCGGTGATAGGCTTCCTCGTCGGCCATTTCCCGGAAAAATTCCTTCACCCCCGGATTTTTTGCGCGCCCCATGCACTGCAAATAAAATTCCCGGGCTTTTTCCTCCCGATCAATGGCAAATTTTACCGCATCCGCAATGGAACGGCACTGCGTGTTGGCCATGGCAATCCCTCCCGTCCTCGTTATGTCTCTATTGGTCTAACACCCGGATACAGTCCTGGGGAAACCGAAAGGTCCCCTTTTCATCCAGGCTGACCTCGATTAAGGCATCGGGATCGTTCTTGCTGGTGTCCGGATCGACGATAATCCCGTGCATGCCGATAAATTCATTCATGTAGGCTTCCCAGCTTTCATCATTGGATCGCTGAAAAATCTCGACTTTCTGGCCCTGGCGAAATACCATTTACGCCCTCCCGCATTATCAAATTTGTTTAAAAGTACAGCATCATGGCACAGGGAGGCCGGCCGATGGGGCTGTCCGAGCGAACATTGGAATCTGTTTTGAAATGCTTCATGATGAAGCGGCGCCATAGCATCGCCGATTGTTTGAGCGAAGCGAGTTTCGGCGATGCGGCGACGCGAATCATAGAAGCATCAAAACAGATTCCAGTTCGCGAGGATAGCCTCATCGGCCGGCCGGTTTGTGTTGCCTAAAAAGCTCTCTACCACGGCGGCCGGATTTCCGCGTGCTGCTGCCCGGTCTGCTGCCGGGCGCAATCCAGGCAAATCCGCTGGCCCTCGAAAGCCGGGCTGATTTTTTCCACCCGGCGCATGATATAGTCGTGGTAGCGGGCCGGGCCGAGCACGGCGCTGCAATACTGGCAGTATTCGAGTTTAAGCCGGTTTAACACCGTGCCGCACAGCGACAGGATGCGCTCGCCGTCTTTATCCTCCATCTGCATCGCATTGGTCGGGCAGTTGGCAGCACACGCCCCGCAGGCGATGCAACGTTCGGCCGTTATTTTTAAATCCGTGGGCCCCGGATGGTCAAAGTCCATATAACCGAGCACCAGGGCCTCAATGCCCATCTGGTCCCGGCAGATTTCCACGCAGCGGCCGCAACGGATGCAGACGTCACAGCGCAGGCAGCGCTTGGTTTCATTCTGCGCCTGGGTGTCGTCATAGCCGAGCCGCACCTGCTGAAAGGTAATCCGGCGGCGTTCATTTCCGAGCAGCGGCATTTCCGGCCGCTTTAAATCCATTTTCAGCGTGGCCGGCACCGTAGTCGATTCCATGCGGCCGCGGCGAACCGGCGCCGGCGGCAGCGTGGGCTGGGCAATGCCTTCCAGGTGCCGGTGGATGGCCGTTGCAGCCTTCTTTCCGCCGGATATGGCCTCCACAACCGTGGCCGGGCCGGTGACGGCATCGCCCACGGCAAACACGCCGGCCTGACCGGTCTGCATGCTCACCGTATCGACCCGGATGGTGTTGCGCCGGGTCCAGTTGACCGTCTTGAAATCATCGACGCCGTCGGCCTGCACTTCCTGCCCGATGGCCGGGATAATGGCATCCACGGGCAGTTCATAGTCACTGCCCTCCACGGGCACGGGCCGCTGCCGGCCGGATTCATCGGGTTCGCTCAATTCCGCCCGCATGCAGACCATCGCCGTGACCCGGCCGTCTTCGCCCCGGACCGCCTTGGGGATGGTCAGAAAGGAAAAGTCGATGCCCTCTTCCTCGGCTTCGACCACCTCTTCCTGATGGGCCGGCATTTCGGCATGGGAGCGTCGGTACAGGATGGTAACTTCGCGTGCGCCCAGGCGCAGCGACGTCCGGGCGGCATCTAAGGCCACGTTGCCGCCGCCGACCACGGCGACCCGGCGGCCGGGTACACGGTGATCGCCCAGGCTGACCCGCCGCAGAAAATCCACGGCCGGAATCACTTCCGGAAAGTCGTCTTCCCCCGGAATCATCAGTTTGTAAGAACCGTGGGCCCCGATGGCCAAAAGATAGGCCTGGTAGCCTTCGGCATCAAGCTCGGAAATGGTGACATCCTTTCCAACGCGTGTGTTTAAGCGGATCTTTACGCCCAGATCTTCGATCATGGCCACTTCGCGGTCAATGACCTCACGCGGCAGCCGGTATCGGGGAATACCCACCATCATCATGCCGCCGGCCACCGGCAACGAATCAATGACCGTGACCCGGTACCCCCGGAGTGCCAGGTAATAGGCAGCGGTAAGCCCGCCGGGACCGGCCCCGATCACACAGACCTTTCGGCCGTTGTCCGGCAACTGGGGCGGATTGACATACCGGCCCGCCGACATGGCCTTTTCTGCGGCAACCCCCTTTAAATCCATGATGGCGATTGAATGGTCCATGCGGCCCCGCACACACATGAACTCGCAGGGGTGGGTGCAGATCAGCCCGCAAATCCAGGGAAACGGGTTGTCGCGCCGGATGATTTCAACGGCCTCGGCGTACCGGCCCTCGCCGATCAGGGTAATATAGGTCGGAATATCGATGCCGGCCGGACAGGCCATCTGGCACGGTGCCGGGGTCAACATCGGGCAATGCCCCGTGGGGCAGTTGTGGGTGCGGATGTGGCTGAAAAAGACCTCCCGGTTTTTTTCGACATGGTCGCGGACCTGTTCGCCCACCTGGCGGCATTCCGGGGTCAGCGCTTCTGAAATTAAGATATCGGCCAGTTCCAGGATGCTGTCGTAATGGGCCTCGCCGGCGCGCCCCTGGGCCACGTCGTGGACCAGGTCAAAAATTTCAGAAACCTTCTGCCGGCAGCGCGGATGGGTCAGGGCCGCGGATTGCAGGTTATCGCGCAGCCACTGGTGAATCGATTTCACACTGCAGATTTGTATGCTCATAATAAATGCCTGCCTTTAATTAAACAAGTCCCCGGCCTGGGCCCGGGCATGACGCTCGCGGCGTACCTCCGGAATTTCATCCGGCGTGCCGAAATAAAGGCACTGCGTGGGACAAACCGTCACGCAAGCCGGCTTCAGCCCCGCTTCAACCCGGTCATGACAAAAATCGCATTTAACGGCCTTCCGGTTTTGGGGCTCCCACTGGGGCGCCCCCCACGGGCAGGCAGACATGCAGGCCTTGCAGCCGACGCATTTGTCCTTATCGACTGTGACAATGCCGTCATCGGGACTCTGCAGCATCGCCCCGGTAGGACATGCCGCCACGCACCAAGGATTTTCACAATGAAAACAAGGCATAAACGTAAAGGCCATCTTCGGCAGCGACCCCACCCACCTGGGCCCGATGGTGACGACCATGCCGGGAAACGGCCCCCGGGGCAGATCCTGCCGGCTCTTGCAGGCCACCACGCAGGCCTGACAGCCGATACACTTTTGCTGATCCTGGAAAAGAAAATATTTACTCATTTCAACCACTCCTGACGCGTTTTTAAAGAGGAATCGCATGGGCGGAGACCCCGTCTTCCGCCCATGCGACAGAGGAGATGAAGCATGTCGTCTTCACCGTATATTCCCCTTTTTCAAGGAGAAACTGTATAAACCGTGTCTTATTCATCCGTACGGGCCAACGGCCGGACTTCGACAAAGGTTTCATGCAATCCCGGGCTGCCGCCGACGGTATCGCTGATGTTTTCCATCAATGCGGAATCCGATATCCCCCGGTTATAGCAGCGGGCGGCCTGCGGCACCTGATGGCCGAAGCCGTGGAGCAGAAACACGCACTCCGGGCGGATGCCGTCGGTGACTTTTACCGGAATGATCCCGGAGGCCTGCCCGGAGACGACCTCAACCGTGTCATTGTCGCGGATGCCGAGTTTTTCGGCGGCCGCCGCGTTGATCCAGAGGGGGTTTTGGTCGACGAGTTCATTTAAATACAGGTTGTTCTGGGTCGACACGTGCGTATGCGCCGCGCATCTGCCCACCACCAGCCGGAACCGATCTTTCTTTTCCGCGGATTTGGGCGAAGAATAGGCCGGAAAAGAGGGATAACCGGCATTTTCAAGCAACGAAGACACCAGTTCGATCTTTTCCGACGGGGTTTTAAACTTCAGGCCATTGTCGCGGTCCCACATGATTTTCTTGTCCGTATAGGCCACAAAGCCCTTTTTCCGGAAATCCTCCATGGTAAAGCCGGTGGGCTCCAACTGCCAGCCGACGAGTTGCTCCACGGTTTCATAGGGAAAGTACTGACCGATGTCTAAACGCCGGGCAAGCTGCTGCAAAATCTCCGGGCCGGGCCGCGTATCATAACGGGGGCTGACCGCCTGCCGGCGCAGAAAAATCTGCGGCTTCGGACCATTTGCCGGCTGGGGGCTATCCATGCGCTCCAGGTATGTCGATTCCGGTAAAATCACGTCCGAATACCACGCGATATCGCTGTAATTGATATCGATGGCCACGATCAGATCCAGCTTGTCCAAAGCCTTGCGGGTCTGATTGGTATCGGGTATCGACATAAGCGGGTCAAACCGGTAGGCGATCATGGCCTTGAGCGGATAGGGGTCCTCGCGTAACACTGCCGTCGGCAGCATCTGCCCGAGGCCGTGGTTGGCGTCGGCGATGGGCCATTGCTGCGTGCCCGCCTTGTCAAAACGAATATCGTCGACCTTGGGCAACTCCTGGTCGGTGAGTTTGCGAACCGGCTTTTTGCCGACTTCCCCCGGCCCCTTTTTGAAAAACAGGCCGCCTTCGGATTCGATGCTGCCCATCAGGGCATTTAAGATCAAAATGGAGCGGCGGAAATGGATCTCGTTGGTATGACTGGCCGAGCGATAGCCGGTATGGAAAATCACGTTCGGCTTGTCCGCGCTGATTTCCCGGGCAAACGCCACGATCTGCCCGGCCGGGATGCCGGTTTCGGTTTCGGCCCACTGCGGGGTGTAGGCCGCCACAAAGTGCTTTAATTCCTCAAAGCCCTCGACCCATTTGGACACGAATTTTTCATCGTAGAGGCCTTCGGAAATAATGACCTGCATCAGGGCATAATTTAAGGCCAGATCCGTGCCGGGCTTGATCATCCAGTACCGGTCGGCCTTGCTGGCGGTCACCGTGACCCGGGGGTCGATATAGGTCAGTTTCGCCCCCTTGTCCCGGGCCCGGGTGATCTGTCGGACCGGCTTGACCTGCAAAGACTCGAATATGTTTCGGCCGTAGAGGACCAGGTGCCGCGTGTTGGCGTAATCAAAACCGATCTGCCCGTCCGTGTAGCCAAACATTGAACGGCAGGCGGTGTTGAGCGACCCCTTGCAGAGCGAATCATGGGTGAAGTGATTGGGCGACCCGATGGCCCGCATAAAGGTCTTGCTGATATGTGTGCTGAGCTGGGTGCGTTCGCCGAGCACGACGCTGCGCCCGCCGTAGACCTCGATGACGTCTTTTAGCTTTTCCGCCACATAGCCGAGGGCCTCTTCCCAGGAAGCCTGCCGCCATTGTCCCGATCCCCGGGGGCCGCTCCGGATCATGGGGCCCTGGACGCGCTGGTCGTCATTGACCAGGGCCTTTCCGGCCGCCCCCTTGGGGCACAGGCTTCCCTCGATGCCGGCCACGTGGGGATTGCCTTCGATATATTGAACCTGCCCGCTTTCCACGGCCACCTTGATGGGGCAGCGGACCGAACACATGAAACACAAACTGTATATCTCCTGCATAACGTAGAACTCCTGATATGAAAAGGCTTGAACTTTATACCTAAATTTCGGTTATACCCCTTTTGGAAGCGCCGCCTCATACCGCACCCGAAGCCATCTGCCGATGACGGCGCCGAGCAGGGCGCTGCCAGCCACTATCGCCAATACGGTTGCCGGGGTGTCGGCTGCAAAAAAATGCTGATTTACGGCAACCTGGATGGTTCCGGCGGCCAATGCAATGATTGCGCCGACGCACAGGGACAACAGCAACAAAAGGCCCCTATGTAGCGATTGACGCTTTTCCATGAATTTGTATCCGCCGCTGATGCCGCAAAAACCGGAAATCCATGGCATCCAGGCCGCAAGCGCAACCGGGGAAAAAACCACCACCATGAAACCAATGGCCATCGTGCCGAAAATGCCCAGTGCAGCCCCCGAAACAACCGCAAACCATTCCGGCACATAGAGATCGAGCCAATTCAGGAAGGTGTCTGTTGAAAACATGCGGTCTCCTCGCTTTTTTTCCGGCCGTTTTTCCGGTGACTGACAACACCGGAGACAATCACTGCCGTAAGATAGGTCACAAAAACACAGGCGACAAACCAGAACACGGCGCCGATCTGATACTGCTGCCCATTGACCCATGCCAGTTCAAACAGATACGCCTGACCAAACAGCCGCTCCAGCACTTCCGGGCGATAGGTGTAATTGACGTAAACCAGCAGGGAAAACACCGGCATGTACAACGTCAGCAGATTGTTTAAAAGGCCCTCGAAAAAAAAGTCGTAATAGGCCTTGTTCAACTGGCCGGAATCGATGGTTTTGCCCATTTGCCTGGCCGTTTCGAAATCGGCGTCTTCGAGCCGGGTCACCTCCTGCTTGATGGCAAACCAGTACTCAAACTCGCGTTTTAACTCCCGGTAGCGCTTCGTCTTAAACCGGCGGGTCAGGGTCCGGGCCGCCATCGCGGTCGCCACCGCGATGGCGGCAATGGTTGCCGCAGGCCCGAAAACATGCAGCGGGCTGGTTGCGGCATAAATCCCGGCCTGTATATATTGAATTGCGGAAAAAATCAGCATCCACAATGTATCCATATACCCGTTCCTCCTCTGTTTCGGGCCCTATATCCAGATTTCAATCTTGAAAAACCGGAAAAAGAGGAAAAACAGCACCACGGCCAAAATGACCTTGAGCTGGACCTCTGAGAACAACTTCTGGGCCCGGCTGCCGATCACCCCGCCGGCAAAACCGCCGATGATAATGGCCAGGGCGATCCACAGATCCGGCAGATAGCCGCTGATCAGATACCCGATAAAGGAGCCGATACTGCTGAAACAGGTCCCCACCAGGGCAATGGGCACGGCCACGTACATGGGCAGGGCCCCGACCATGGTCATAATCGGGGTGAGTAAAAAACCGCCGCCGATGCCGAAACAGCGCGAGACAATGCCGATGCCCAGGCCAATGATGCCGAAAAGCAGGGGATTGATCTTAAATTCCTCGCCCCAGAACTTGAACCGGTAATTGGTCAATTTGCTGGCACCGGTCGATATCGGCTCAATCCGGCCCATCTCCGCGGCCCGCCCTTCTTCCTTGGCGCGCTGGACCTCCTGGTTGAACTTTTCGGTCATGGCCTTGATGTTTTTGCGTTTTTCCATGACACGCGGGGTGAGTTCATAGACAGTGCGGATGCCCATGAGCACCACCAGCACGGCCAGCCATTCCTTGTAGGAGGCCATCGGCAGAAACTGGGTGACATAGGCGCCGAGCCAGATGGAGCCGATCAGAATGCCTACACCGAAGGACAGCCCCACGGGCCAGGCCACCCGGTGTTCCTTGATGGCATACCGGTAAAAAGAACCCAGCGGGGAAAACAGCGTCAGCGCCACGTTGGAGGGCCGCAGCACGTTGGCGGCATTCAGCCCCACCGGCCCCATGGTATTGACCACCATGACCTGGTAGGCGGCCATGAGCATACCGCCGGCCGCGCCGATTAAGGAAAAGAAGGCGCCGACGACAATGGCGCCGAGAATGATCCAGATCGGATTCATGTACCGGCCGCCCATTGACAGCCAGAAACCGTCTCCGGCCAGGTTATAGGAACCGATTTTTTCGCCGTTGACCAATACATCAAAATCCGTGTCCGGCGGAGTATGGCGGAAGGAGTCAAACGTGGCGGTAAACTCGCCGGTTTGCTTGTTTAAATCGATAGTAGTGCCCTCATCCCAGTAGTTGCCGTTTTTTTCGTAATCGGTGAGAACACTTCGGGCAAAGATGGTTACCTTGCCCACCTGGGTCCGTTCCTTGGTGATCGTATTGATCCCATAGTCGGTTTCGTGATTGTAGCGGAAAAAATCCCACTGGGGCTGACTGTTGATCGGGCCGAGCATTTGCCTGACTTCGGGGGAAAGCTGCTGCCAATCGGCAAGTTCAAACATCTCGGTGCTGTAGATTCCCTTGGCAAAGGATGGTCCGCCAAAGCGTTTTTCAACAACCTTGCCGAATTCATCCGGTTTATTGGTGAGCATGTAGTAAAACACCGGCGCCGAGGTATCCATCTCGAAACTGTTGTCGGCCACGGCATCTTTCAAGGTTTTGAGCTCGTTGACACCGCCGGCATCTTGCGGCTCAAATTCGCGCTGCGATGAAACGGCAATGTAGAGGTCTTCGCCCGGCTGGATCTGGCCGCTAATGGTGATTTTCTCCCCCGCCTTGTACTGCTGCCGGGCCACCTGGGCATCGATTGCCTGCTGGGCCGTCAAAGACGACACCCCTCCCACGAGTAGCAGCACAAGCGCCAACAAGGCCACCACCGTTTTTTTCGACTGTAGAAACGCCATACAACCCTCCCTGTTTAGATTAAAAGCAAAAGGTCCCAATTGATGAATATAATTATAATCTTTACACAATAAAATGTCGCATACCTTGTTTTCCGATGCCGCCGACCACTGAGGCATTACTGGATTAAAGCAATATATATGCCACCGAAAAATTGACCTGACGAGGGCGCTACGGAAGCCGGATTCACGATCTGCGGGCCTCGACAACGACGGCGGGCAGAGCCTGAAATCATAATGCAGGCACTTTGCACAAAAAAGTGCATAAATTTTATTGCACTGAAATATTTTTCATGCAATCTTTCAAATCACCTTGATACACTGACAAAAATGGCATCCCGAAACCGGGTGCAATATTTTTACTGCAAAAAAAACTTAGCAGGGGGCGTTTTTTGAGCCTTATCCGGCAGATGCCTACCCGCTGGCCCAAAAGGCCCCGGAATCACAGCAACAAAACGCCTTTCTGGCATGTCAATTGCATCGGGACCAACGGAAATCACCCGTTATACCCGAATTCGAAAAAATCGATGACATCTATTCTTATGAGACGCAACCAAACCATCATCGTCGGGCTTATTTTACTCTCCACGGCGATGCCGGCGCAGGCAACCCAGGTCCACGGGGCCCCGGAAGGGCTGTATGCCCACCAGTTTTCGCACCTGTTTTTCATTTTCGCCATGGCCATTTTAATATACTGGCTCCGATCCCGACGCCTGGTACGGGATACGGGATGGCGTCATATTCAGTATGCCGCCGTATTTTTTATCGCCTGGTCCGTTGACGCCTTTTTTGTCCATTTCATGGATGAACAGATGCTGTGGATCCGCATTGATCCATTGGGGCCGTGGCGGATTCAACTCCATACCCCGGCCGGTTTTGGCTGGCTGATCGAGCTGTATTACCTGATGAAGCTCGATCATCTCCTGTGTGTCCCCGCTCTGGTATTTCTCTACGCGGGACTTCGCCGCCTGACCGCCGAAAAGCAAGACCCCGCAGCCATCCGGGGCGAAGGAGACAAACCGTGATCCTCTCGGCTTTGCCCATCCGGACGGTCGACATGCTCGGCTCCATGCTGATGATCGTGTTTGCGGTGCTGTGTATCCGGCAGGTCATCCGGCTGCGGCGAAGCGACCCGGACAACCTGGTCTGGACCTATCTGTGGTGGCTGAGCTGGTGTTTGGCCGGATTTGCGGTTTCCCGCTCCGGCGGCCACATCATCAAGCAGTTTTGCTTTATTTTTGACCAGCCCGAGCTCTGGGCCGGACTTCAGCCGTTTTCCGGGGGCATCAATACCGTCCTGCTCATTATCGTGGCCGCCGTCACCCTGTTTTTCAACCGGGCCTGGCACGTCTATCAGCAGATCACCGCCGACAAGCAGGCATTGCAGTCCGCCCACACGGATCTTCTGGCCTTGAACGAAAGCCTTGAAAAGCGGGTTCAGGAGCGCACCGATGCCTTGATCCAACACGAAAAACAAATGGCCCTTGCCGACCGACTGGCCTCCATCGGCCAGCTTTCTTCGGGTATTGCCCACGAAATCAACAACCCGCTGGGCATTATCCAGGGCTATACCCAGTTGCTGCTGCGCGACGAACCCGAAAACACGCAACGGCACAATGACCTGCACGTGATTTTAAAGCATGCCAAAACCTGCAAAACCATCGTGGAGGACCTGCTGAACTTCGCCCGGCGCTCCAAGCCCCATATGGAAGACATCGACATCCACGACGTCATCGATGAGGCCCTGATCTTTATTCAACACCGGTCGAAAATGGAAAACGTGGACATTCAAAAAGACTTCGGCACCGAGATCCCCAAAATCCGCATGGATGAAAAAAAGATCAAACAGGTGCTGGTCAACCTGGTGATGAACGCCGGCCATGCCGTGGAAAACCAGGGCAGCATCACCATTTCCACCCGCTACGAGGCCCCGGACGGACAACTGGTCATCGGCGTGGCCGATAACGGCTACGGGGTGGAGGAAAAACACCTGTCCCGGATCTTTGACCCGTTTTTTACCACCAAGCCCACCGGCGAGGGTACGGGACTGGGCCTGGCGGTCAGCTACGGCATTATCAAAAGCCACAACGGCGATATCCGGGTAAAAAGCCAACCCGGCAAGGGCACGGATTTTCGCATCGTATTGCCGGTGGACCGGAAAACGGCGCAGCCCGGGGCAACGGAAATCACCCATGACTGATACCCCGGCCATACTGATCGTAGACGACGAGCAAGACATGCTCCACCTGCTCCAACGCAGCCTGGCCCCGGACCTAAACTGCCGGATACAGACGGCGGGTTCGGGAAAAACGGCGCTGCAAATGCTTGCAAAACAGCGGTTTGACCTGGTGCTTGTCGATATCAAGATGCCCGAAATGGACGGTTTGGAGCTGCTGGAACTGATCCGGCGGAAATGGCCGGATGTAACGGTGGTGATGATGACGGCCTACGGCACCATTGAAACGGCCGTGGATGCCATGAAACAAGGGGCCTATGACTTTATCACAAAACCGTTTGACCATGAGACCCTGGTGCTGCGGCTGGAAAAGGCGCTGGAGCGCAGTGCGTTGTTGGCGGAAAACCGGCGGCTCCGGCAATCGACCGGCGACGGGGAAAACGAGTTCTGCGGCCTGGTGGGCAAGAGTGCCGCCATGCAGCGGGTTTTTGAAACCATCCGGACCGTTGCCGCCACCGAACTCACCGTTTTGATCACCGGCGAATCGGGCACCGGCAAGGACCTGACCGCCCGGGCGGTGCATGCCTTGAGCGGCCGCAAAAACGGCCCGTGCGTTTCCGTCAATTGCCCCACGGTGCCCGAACAGATCCTGGAAAGCGAATTGTTTGGTTACAAGAAAGGCGCATTTACCCATGCCACGCAAAACAAGCAGGGCCTGTTCCAGGAAGCCGACGGCGGCTCCATATTTCTCGACGAAATCGGCGATGTCAGCCCGCCGATCCAGACCAAGCTGCTGCGCGTGCTACAGGAACGCGAAATCAAACCCCTGGGCGACACCCGGACCATCCAGGTGGATGTGCGCATCATCGCCTCGACCAACCAGGACTTAAAGGAAAAAATGCGGCAGGGCACCTTTCGGGAGGATTTTTTTTACCGGATCAACGTGCTGCCCATCGAACTGCCGCCGCTTCGCCATCGGCCGGAAGACATCCCGCTGATTGCCGAACACCTCCTGCAAAAGCACCGGAACCGCCTGAACAAGCCGGACAAGATCCTTTCCCCGGAAGTCGTCAGCCACCTCCAAACCCGCCAATGGGACGGCAATATCCGGGAACTGGAAAACGTTATCACCCAGGCCATCCTTTTTTCCGCCACCGAAACCATCCGCCCCCAAGACCTCGGCGAAATGGCCGTCCAGAGCGGCCGCACCGCTGCAACCGAGCGCCTGGATATCCAGCACATGGACTACCGGGAGGCCAAGGAAGCGGTCTTGCAGCAATTCAACGCCGATTACATCGGCCGCCTGCTGGCGGAAAACGACGGCAACGTCACCCGTGCGGCCCGGCAATGCGGCCTGGAGCGCCAGTCTTTGCAGCAGATCATGCGCCGCTACGATATCCGCGCCGAAGATTTCCGGTCATGAACCACCGCAGCATCCGTTTTCATCGTAAATCTCCAAATCCGGGTAATGGCGCCTGGCACAGTCCGGACAGATGCTGTGGCTGAACTCGGCGTCGGAATGCTTTTCTATGTAGGCCTCGAGCCGATTCCAGTACCCGGTGTCGTCTCTGATTTTTTTGCAATGCGAACAAATCGGCAGCAGGCCGCGCAACAGTTTCAGGTTGTTTAAGGCGTCCTGGAGTTCGGCGATCAGGCGTTTTTGTTCCTTTTCCGCTACGATCCGGTCGGTGACATCGATCAGAGAGGCGACACTTTCGCTGGTTTCCGGGATCATGCCCACGGTGATAAAAATATGGCGCTGCTCGTTGTACCGATTGACAAACCGGAATTCATAATGGTTGGGCACGTCGTTTTTCCCCGCCCGCCGCTGTTGATGAAATGACTGCATCTGGGCCGTGTCCGCTTCGTGGACAAATGCGTGCCAGCTTTTGCGGTTTTCGACTTCTTCGCGGCCATAGCCGAACAATTTTTCAAACTGCGAATTGACCATGGTAATGGTGGTATCCGGGGCAATGGTAATCATGGCCGTGCCCGTGTACTCGAAAATCGTCCGGTACTTCTGCTCGGAAAACCGGACCCGTCGGTTGGCCCGCCGGATTTTGACTCCCCCGGCAAGCAACAGAATCACTACCGTGGACAGAAACACCAAAAGGCTGCCAAACACCACGGTCCGGTTGTCTTGATACAAATTCAGCAGCGTCGGCGGCCGGTTGATCACGATGCGGTCTCGGGGCAGATTTGAAAGGGCGATATCGTGTTTTTGCAACATCTCGTAATCAAAAAAGTACCGATTCGGGCTTTTCATGATCACGCCGATGTCATTGATATCGTTGCCGGCAATCACCCGGCCGGCCATTTCAGCGGCCTTTTTCCCCTGGTAATAGCCGCTGGCAAGCATGCCGCCGACAACACCGAAACCCAGGTTAAAGTCCCATGTGCTGTAAATGGGCACCGGGCTGGCCGCCTCGACCCGCGAAATGACTTCCTTGTTATCAAAAAACCGGCCATCGGGATTGCGGAAAAAAAAGGTGTACAATATGATGCTGTTGTCATCCAGGGCGCGGACCTTGTCCAGTATGGCCGGCAATGCAAGACCGTCCGTGAACACAAACTCCGCCCGATCCTGCCACAGACGGCTTTCCTTTACAATCCGGCCATGCACCTTTACCCCGGTCTTTGTCCCGTCATTGATGACCAGAATTTTCTCTGTTGCCGGATGCAGCTCAAAAATCAGGGACAGGGTTTCACGAATGCCGGCGGTTTCATTGACACCGGCAATATTTCGGGTATTTTCGAGTCGATCCGGGGCAAGGTAGTTGACCCCGCAGAATATATACGGCGTGGCCCCGAAAAGATCGGCCCGGTATTTTTGTAAAAAATCAAAGGCATTGTCATCGGAAGAGAGAATCAAATCGACATCAATATCGCTGTATTTTTCCTTATAGGTGCGATAAAGCTGCGTCATGTAGGCCTCGCCGGCGACTCGCTTGGTATCCATATACTCCACAAAAAACGATATGGGACGGTCAAAATCGGCGGTCTCAAAAGAGTCCCGGATGCCTTTCCGGAGGTCATCGGACCATTTATAGCCCTGGTGGTAGGAATTAAAATAGACGATGCGAAAGGGCTGTGGCTTTACATCGGCAACACCCGCAACGGTCTGGCCATGTGCGGTCGCTATTGCCTGACCGCAAAACACCATACACAACCCGGCCAATGTCATGCACAAACAACAAAACCATCGGCCATGTTCAAATATCGGGGCTATTTTCAATTCAACATACCAAAATTCAAAAGTATCTGCGGCTATGGCCTCACATAGGGAGGGGGGGGTCAGGCACCGAAATAAGGCGCCGAAGATTTCCGGTCATGAACCACCGCAGCATCCGTTTTCATCGTAAATCTCAAACTCCGGGTAAAGCGCTTTGGCACAGTCCGGACAGATGCTGTGGCTGAACTCGGCGTCGGAATGCTTTTGAATATAGGAGTCAACGGCGCTCCAATAGCCATTGTCATCCCGGATTTTTTTGCATTTCGCACACATCGGCAGCAGCCCTTCGAGCTGTTTTACATTTGCCAGCGCCCGTTTTAATTCATACGTCTGCCGGGCCATTTTAAAATGCGATTCGACAAGCTGTTTGAAATGATACATCAACAAAATGATTTCTTCGGAATAGATGTGCTTTTTGTCGTCATGGACGCAAATCGTGCCGAAAACATCCCCATTCGGCAGCATCAGCGGATATCCCATATAGGAAATCAGGTGATGCTCGATCTCCGGGGCCTGTCTCCATCTCTTCGATTCCAGGGCATTGGATACCTGCATCCGGTCTCTGTGCTCGATGACCGCTTCACAATAATGATGCGCCAGTTCCACCCGCAACCCCTCATAAAAGGGGTTTCCGGGGTTTTGACTTACCTTGAAGGCCTCGATTTCGGGGCGGACCACTCTTGTGATGGCCGCCGATTTCACCTGGGCCAGACTGCACAGCAGGTCCACCATGTGCTGCCATTGATCAAAATCGATCATTTCCAGCGGATCAATGTCTTTGAGCTGCATATTCCTTTTCCTCTTTCCGGTCTGTCACTCACGCTGACGAGAACCCAAATTGAACGAGAAATCATGTTGGAATCGGATGGTATCGGCCTCGATTTGGATATGAAAGGAAAACATATCAAAAAAAATGGCGCAGAATCCAGTCAAAAAATTCATCCGGGGATTTCGATTCAAAAGACATCGCCCCGGCCCCCCTTCGCCGGCGGCGACCGGAAACCGATTGCTGTTGCGGAATCAACGGTTCCGGCCCCGCGCCGCCAAAAGGCGACGGGTTTGGCCGATTGCCGCGCGGGCTGGCCCGGCTGACCCGGACCTGCTGCGGCCACTCGGTACGCTGCCGCTCGTATTGCCGGCGTTTTTCCGTATCCTTTAATACCGAGTAGGCTTCGTGAATTTCTTTGAACTTTCTGCTGTCTCCGGATTCACAATCCGGGTGATAGGCTTTTGCAAGCTTGCGGTACGCCGATTTAATTTCCTCCAGGCCGGCATTGGACGGGATACCGAGAATGGTATAATAACTCTTTGTCATACCCAAACCTCCTGTATCCTTTTCCCTGTTTTTTTCATAATATAACCCATCGAATTTTCAGAGTCAATCACCTCCGACCAGCTCAATGATTCGGCGGGAGGCGTATTCCCCCACATCGGCCAGGGCATCCACGGGCAGAAACCGACGGGCATTGTTTGAAAACAGGCAGGTCACCGAGGCCGGGAAATCTTCATCGGCTTCATAGAAAATATAGCACAGGGCGATTTTCGGCAGCGGGTAGACCATAAAGGCGAAATCGCCCGCCGTATCCACCGGGGCCTCGCTGCCCCGTAAAGCGTCTTTGATCCGGTCGGCAGCCGATGCGACCGCTTCCACGTACGGCACCAGCACCTGTTCGGTGTGTGTGGAAAAGGCCCCCACGTAGGGCATGCTGTCGGGAAATTCCTTAAACGCTTTCAACGGCTGCACCACGCATTCTTCAGGCCGCGCATGCAAGGCATACAACGATATCATGATCCCCATTACCGACGGCTGCCCGCCGTCTCCCAAAACGATTTGCTCCGGCGTGATCCGGCAGGTTTGCCCGAAAGCCTCGAAAATGAACCGATCGCCCTGCCGCTCGGCGGGCAGATTATCGGCCAGGTCCGCGGGCAGATCGGCGTACAGGCGATCGAGGTTTTGCCGGACGATTTTTTCATAATTGTCCATACAGCCCCTTTCTTTTTCCGGGTGTGACAGATTACTGACTCCTGATTTCAGGTGACTGGTGGATGCATAACCTATCACACCTCCCGAAAAAAGGAAATCCGGTTATCCGGTTTACTCCAGTAACAGCCAATTTTCGCGCCAAGACGCAAAGACGCAAAGTTTTCAAGCCATTCTTGGCGCTGCCGGCGGCTTTGCGCGAGAATAAAAAAAATAACTCGACGACCCGTCACTTACTGGAGACACCGGCTAACCGGAAAAACAAAAAAATGGGGCAACAGGGAAATTGCTCCCCGTTGCCCCATCGGCGTTACGTGGTGTTGGCGGTCTGTGGTGTGTGCGGCGAACCCCTATACCGGCAGGTATTCCCCGTTGCGCTGGCACCAGATGCTAAACTGCGCAAGCACTTCCCGGAGTTCGGCCATAATTTCCTCAAAATCCTTGACGACGACTTCCTTGACTATCATAAGAACCTCCTTTTTCATACCCGTTCGGGCATTGATGGTTTTGCGGCTGCGCCTGTTTACCGAAAACAGGGTGCAATATTGAATAAACCTTAAACCTTTTGTTTGCAGTCTTACAAGGTCTGTGCCACACCGGATACAAAAATATATTAACTTGATTTAATTATAAAAATTATTAAACCCGTCATTTACAACCCGGCCCGAAACCGGCTATATACCGACACGGAATGCACAGGAGATGTACATGCAATGACGGTCGATGCCAAGGATTTGCCACAAAACGGTTGGCGCGGCAATCTTTCAGCCGTAAAACGAAAAGGGTAAAAAAAGGCGGCCGGAGGAATTTATCCCAAATCGAAACATCAGGGTTTCGGCTGCCGGTCGGCCGTCTCACCGGCTGCCTCCCAGTCCTGGATATATTTCTTGACGGTCCGGCGATCCAGGGCCGTTCGGCGCGCAACTTCCTCAAACGTATGGTGTCGTTGGTAAAGCAGGTAACAGTAGCCCGACACCAGCGAGGCCGCGTCAATGGTGCCCTGCTCCACCCCGGTGATCAATTGCCGGTCCAGGTCCTTGGCCCGGAAATCAAACTCCCCGGTATACACGCCCCGCAGCAGGACCCGGCGCACGCACTGCTCAAGCTCCCGGACGTTGCCCGGCCATGGATAGGCGTCGCCGAGCTGGCGATCGATCACATCCTTTACGCTTGCCACCAGTTCCGGGGACGGGCTGCCGAGCAGTCGCTCCATGGTCACGTGTAACAGGATGTCGAGTTCCTTGGGATTTTCGGCAATACGCTGCCGCAGGGAGGGCACGGTAATAATATCGGAGCAGAGACGATAATAAAAGTCATCCCGAAACAGCTTGCCCCCCCGGATTTCATCAAAACTCCGATTGGTGGCGGCAATCACGCGCCCCTGGAAACGCGACTGCCGCTGGCTGCCCACCGGGCTAAACATCCGCTCCTGAAGCACCTGCAATAGCTTGATCTGGATCGGCTCGGAGATTTCCCCGATTTCGTCGAGCAGAATCGCCCCATAGGGGCTGCAGTTTTCAAATACGCCCTGGTAGTCCTCAACCGCACCGGTAAAGGCCCCTTTTTTATGGCCAAACAGGGCCGATTCGATCAACGTTTCCGGATACTGGGACAAATTTAAAGACACAAAGGAGCGGGCAAAGCTTTCCATAAAGATTTTGCGCCGCTTATCCAGGGGGATAAAGCCGGAGCGGCCGATGGCCATGGCCGCAGACCCCTTGCCCGTGCCGGTTTCGCCCAGCAGCAGCGTGGAGAAATCTTCCATGCGGTGCCGCAGATACCGGTCATAGAGTTCAATGTCATGGGTAAAGACGTTGTTCCAGAGGTTTAGCCGCAAAGTCTTCATGGACGGACTGGTGCCCAGCAGGTTGCGGTCGATAAAGTAAAATGCCCGCCGGATCTGGAAGCCCAGGGCAATGTAATGCCGGCAGCTTTCCTCGCCAAAGCCCCGGGCCGCCATCTCGGCGACGCCTTCATTGTAAAAGGGCACTTTCACCGGGGCATTGCCGGCCTCGATCTGGCTGTGAATCAGTTGATCGAATTTGTCCTTGAAACGGTAAAACAGCTCCCAGAGAAACACCTTTTCCATGATCTGCCGGTCGGCGCCGGCAAAGACATTGATATCGGCCATTGCCTCGGCGTCGAGCCGACTGATCCGCTTGCGGACTTCATGGAAGACTTTTTCCATGCGCTGCTTGCGCGACGCCGTCGAAGGCAGGCCGGCAACCTGCAGTTCCAGCTCGGTGCGTTCCTCGCTGAATTGATTGATAAATCCGGCCCGGCCGACAATGGTGAAAAACTCCCTGTCCTGGCTGCTCAGTTGTTTGGTCATTTCCCGTAACCCTGATGGCCTGATGATGGGTGGCACCCTCCGACGCCGGAGGTTTATCGGATACCGTCCCCCATAATATACATGTTCCCCCCGGTTTCACAAACCGTCAACCGGATTTTTTTCCACACCCTTGGTCCGGGTCCGGCCCCGGTGTTTACAAAATCATACATTTTTTGCGCCGAGCCACATGGCGATTCATTGCCATATACGGCCCTGTTTTTCCATAAATACACGCTTGCCCCCATTACCGGAATGCCTGTTTTCGGATTATACATATAGAATTTGGGTACGATAAAAGAATAAAAAAACAACTCGACCACTCGTCACTTACCGGCGAACCGGATAACCGGAAAAGATTTTTCCCGCTTTTTTCCTGAAAAAAAGGAGCCCGGCCATGCCCTGCTGCATACGTCGAATCGGCTTTGCCGGCATAGCGGCCCTGTTGGTAATCGGCCTGACCGCCGGCACTGCACGGGCGGCAGATGTTGCCGTACAAGAAGTTGAAATCCGGCCGGAAAACCCTGTTGCGGGCCAAGCCTGCAATATCCGCGGCCAGGTGGAAAACCGGGGCGATGAGCGCACCGATTCCTTCCCCGTGATTTTGACGGTCAACGGCACCGAACAATTCCGGCACACGATTGTGCATCTGCAACCGGAAACATCGCGGTGGGTCAATTTCTCCCACACCTTTGACGCCGCCGGCCGGTATCTGGTTTCCCTCCGGGCATCTGCCGAAAACGATTTTCGGTTTATCAACAACAGCCGCTGGGCCCTTGTCTTTGTGGACGAAGCCAGGGAAGAAAACCGGGCGGAAAACGACGATGATGCCGACGGGTCTGGAGATGAGGACGATGGCACTGATGACGACGGTGCGGATGACGAAAAAGAAGACGGGCAGACGGACGAGGAGAAAAATCCGGACGGAAGAGACCCGGACGAAAAAGACCCGGACGAAAAAGACGAGGAGACCGGAAAAACCGATGACAACACCGGTTACACGGACAACCGGGCTCCGGCTTCGCCGACACCGGTATCACCCGCAGACGGGGCCACCGGCGTATCGCTTGCCCCCGCGTTGAGGGCCGGGGATTTTTTCGATCGCGACGGAGACGGCCATGCCGCAAGCCAATGGCAAATCAGCCGGGACGCATCCTTTTCCGACCGGGTCTTATCCGCCGAAAGCCAGACCCATTTGACCGAACTGCCCGTACCGCGATTGGTCCTTCTGGCCGGGACAACCTATTTCTGGCGGACCCGGCATCGCGATGACCGGGATGCAACCTCCCCCTGGTCCGAGCCCGTCGCTTTTACCACCGAATACCAGCGTTTGGATCAAAACCGGGACGGCATACACGACGAGCACGCATGGCTTCAATATTCGGATCTCGACGACAACGGCATATCCGACATGGATCAGGCCGATATGGCATGCGGTGTCCCGGTGGTGGACAAAACCCTTGTGGTCTGTATCAAATGCCCGGCATCCGGAGGCCGCATCGAGTACCTGGAAATGATAGACCCGGCCATGATCCATACCGAAGAGGGCAAACCCGAACACCTGCCGGCCGGTCTCCTAAATTTCCGGATCCGCATGCCGGCCCCGGCGCAAACCGCCCGACTGGAGGTCTTTTTTTCCAACCCGGCCGCAGAAGCACCCCGATGGATATCTTACAACACCATTGACGGATGGCAGGATTTTTCAGACCACGCCGCATTTCGAAAAAACCGGCGATCCGTTGCCATTGAAATCAAAGACGGCGGATTCGGGGACGCAGACGGGGTGTCCAACGGCGTTATCGTCGACCCCAGCGGCATCGCCACCACGGCATTCACAACGGCCGGGGCCGATTCCGACGGCGACGACGCTGACGGCCAGGATCGGCAATGGCGCTGGCACGTGGGATGTTTCATATACAGCCTGAGACAATAAGAAAGTGTCTCAGGTCTCGTCTCATGCCCGATGTTTTGTTTATAAAAACAATGCCCACCTGCAACCGCATTTCCCCCATTTTTGTCGCTGATAAACACAGCGTACAATTTCGTTACAGCGCAAAAAACGAACTTTTTTGGAAGTATTCCCCTCCCGGGTTTGACCCGGGAGACCGCTCCGACCAGTAACTCTTAAGCCGGGTTCATTAGTTAAGGCTTTGAATTTTTTTACCTTATACCTTAAACCTCAAACCGTAAACCCAAAACGGTAAACCTCGAGTTACTTAGAAGCCCGGAAACTTCGGTAACCGACAAATAATAAAAAAACAACTTATTGATTTTAATTAACAATCAATCAAAACGTAACACTGCCTGTAAAAAAGACTTTTTACAGGCTTATCAAACCCAATTCATACGCCGAAAGTATGAAAACCCTTGCCTGTATTGTTGCAATTTGGCATAACCCCGTTTGCTCATGTCCAAAAAGTCGAATCTTTTTTAATTAATTGGCAGAAAAATTGCATAGAATTTATCGACACGACATGACGACAAACCGGACCGGATCCGTTGCGGCCGGGGCAACAAAAAAACTGAAATTACAGGCATTATTAACGTAAACCCATAAGGAGCCACCATGTTTAACACAGACAAGGGTTCAACCAGCAAGAATCACAACCGGATTAAAGAAATAATGGATTTGCGGAGCCAGGGCTACGGAATGGCCGAAATTGCCGAAACGCTGGGCACCAGTCTGCCGAATGTGCATCAATTGTATAAGCGGGAATGCAACTTCCGGGAAACGGCACTAGCGTATCCTTTTGTAGAATATATCAGCACCCGCACCCTGTCGGCGATCCGGAAATGCCTCGGGATCGAAATCCTGGCCACACCGGAAAAACTGGCGGAAACCGACAATATCCGCGCGCTGATCTGCTGGCCGGGCGTGGGCGCCAAGACCATACACGATCTGGCCGGCGCCCTGGAAGAAGCCGGATATGAAGCATTTGACCCGGAACTTATCTATGCCAACATGTTCCACGGCCACCGGACCGGCGCCGCCAGCCGGCTGCAGGCCGCAAACGCATGAGACCGTGACATCGACATAATGGTTAAGAAGAGACAATAAGTCAAGATTTTGACAGTCACTTTTTTGACTGTCAAAATCTTGCTTTCACCGGAAAAAATCTGTTTATACCGCCTCCCCGACAATCCGGGCAGGACGCATTGCAAAAAAAGCACATGGCGCTGCCGGCATCCGAATGCCGGCAGCGCACGGATGCCCGCCATAGGCATTTTTCGGCTTCTACTGCCTGAAAAGCTGGATACTGCCCACCACGCCGGCATGGTCCGACGGCCAGAGACGAAGGATGCGGGGCGCAATCGGGTTGGGGACCATATCGGATACCGCATCGCCGACGACTTTGCAATTGACCTTGTCAATACCTGATGTTCCGGGATCAACGAAGATCAAATCGATCCTTGAGGTCAACTCCGCCCGGGGATTGCTGACATATTCGTCAAAACCGCTGGTATAGCCCGCATCATACTCATTTTGTTCCATCCAGGCATCCCGGTAGCCGGCCGCCAGTGCCTGCTGATACGGTGGTGTATAGGCAAGGGCCCCATATTCCGGGTCTACGTAAACCCCCGCCTCATCCGTGGACGAACTGTTGAAATCGCCGACCATAATGATGGGTTTTTCTTTCTCCCCCGCTACCGAATTGATGGTTCCGATCAACTCCGCCATCTGGGCGGACTGATAAAACCGAAACACACTGCCGGGTTGCCCGCGGACCTCGAGGTGGGTGTTGACAAACCGGAAGTCCTGCCCTTTCACCACAGCATCCACGATCAAAAATCCCCGCGTAAATTCAAATTCCGCGCCCCCGAGATCGAGTGCGAGGTTCTTTTGATAATTGCCGGAAAGCACCTTGCCGGAGTCATGTTTGGTTTTTACCAGGACCATGTCATGATCCACCATCCGGACATCGGACAGCCATGTGGGCGACTTGAAATCCACCATGGGCATTTCCACGTCGGCATTTTCTTGCTTATACACCTCGTACTCCAGGCCGCGGGACGCCAGCGCTGCCTGTAACACCTCCCAGAAGTCGATGATGACAAATTCTGCCGGCTTAGGATTGCCCTCCAGAAAATCCCCGGGGGTCTGCTTGTAGAATGTCGACACCTCCTGCAGGCCGACCACATCCGGATTGTGTTCGGCCATTTCATCGGCTATGGCTTCGGCCCGGGCCCAGAAGTTGGTAAAGAGCATGGTATGATAGACCTCGGAAACCGCAATGGGCACCGCCAGCGGATTGTCCGGGGCGTCTTGCGCGGCTTCGACCACCTTGAAAATATCGGCCCCCAAGTATAAATTGCGGGTCATGGTTTTGATTTTGGCAGCCCCGTCGCCATCGGCCGATGCCGTGGCAAGCGGTGCCGCCAGCATTGAGACGGCCAGTAAAAAGACCGTCATGGAAACCAATAAAAAGCTTCTGCGTACCGATTTCATACCGTTTCCCTCCCCGTTTATGCAAGGTGGATAAATGGCGTGTTTTCCGCCATGCGATCCGGCCGCCTCCGGTAAACGAAAAGGGCAGACATAAAAACAGCCGGATCTCCCATTGATTGAAAATGGCAGTCCGGCTGTCTTTGGCAAGACCCGTGACTTTCCGTCCCTTTCTTCCGAAAGGTTTGGCTTTTTCATACTAAAATATGTCGGCGGCCGAATTCGTTGTCAATTTTTTTCTACTTCAATGGATCGATTCAGGCTCCCGTTTTTTGCACCGTCGGAGTTCGTGCAGTTTGGCCGCAGGATTTCGGGACGAACCCTAAAGAAATACCGGAAACAGTCGATACATTAATAAAGGCCTGCGGGCCGAAAAAGCGGCCCCCCTCCGGCAGGTTGCATGGATGTGGGTCTTTTTTCAAACATTTAAAATGTCTATAAAGGGGTTTTAAAGTGAGCTCGATGAAGGTTCAAGCAAACAGCGTTGCGGCGCCATCAGATGAAAACGCCTCCAGCAAGGCCGATGCGTTGATGCAGAAAATCATCCAAAAGTCCAAGGCACTTCCGCCCATGCCCCAGATCCTGGTCAAGGCCTCGGAAGTGTTGTCCAACGAGGATGCCGGCTTCAAAGAAATCGGCGATGTCCTTGAAACCGACCAGGCCATGGCCACGCGCGTTTTGCGGCTTGCCAACTCGGCATATTACAGCCTGAGCGTTCCGGTGTCATCGGTCCACCAGGCTTCGGCGATCCTGGGATTTAAGACCCTGTTTGAAATGATTACCGTGGTCAGCTCATCCAAAATGATGGGAAAACGGATCGACGGCTACGGCATCGACGCCCGAGAGGTCTGGAAGCATTCGCTTTTTGTGGCCCTGGCCGCCCAGGGGCTGGCCGAAGACAAGTTTCCGGAGCAAGACATCGCCACCGATGCATTCATGGCGGGTTTGATCCACGACGCGGGCATGCTGCTGCTGGATCCCTATGTGCTTTCCGAAAAGGAACGATTCCAGCAACACATGGCCAGCGGGCATACCATCCAGGAGGCGGAAACCGATATCTTTGGTTTCAGCCATGCCGATATCGCGGCCCAGTACCTGAAAAAATGGAACCTGACCGCCGGCCAGATCCATGCCATCTGCTTTCACCATCACCCGCTGCAGTCAGGAGACGACAAACTTTCCTATATCCTCCACGTGGCCGACGCCATGGCCAATTGGCAAAACCTGGAAAGAAACTTTGCCATTGAAGACGGCGCCCTTGCATTTATGGGCATAGACGCCGAAGAAATGGAGATGCGAAGCAATGCATTCGAGACCGCGGCAGATCAGATCATAACCTCCATGGCGGCATAATCGCCGTTATTTCCCCGGCCTTGCCGCAGACCGGGGCCGGCGGCGCCCCGGCATTGACACCCCGGCCGATTCATGCCATTGTTTGGATTTCAAATCAAACGCATACCCCCGATCATCGGTCAGTCCCTGCGCAGCCAGGCGGCTCCTGTTTTTCAAAAACACCCGGCTGCCAAGGCGCCGATGAAATTTTTACTGGAAAGGATGCATGAATCCATGGAAACCGGGCAGACCCAGACTCCATTTGATGAACTGCAGGCGCGCTGTGAAAATCTGCAGCAGCATCTGCAAAAAAATGGCATTGACGGCGCCTTGATCGTGCAAAAGGTCGACCTTTTCTATTTCAGCGGCACCGCCCAGCAGGCGCAGCTCTATGTCCCTGCCGAGGGCGAACCCGTGCTCATGGTCCGCAAGGATATCGAACGGGCGCGGGCGGAATCGGCCTTATCCCGGGTGGTTGCTTTTTCGGGCCCCAAACAGATCCCGGCCATCCTTGAACAACACGGCATGGACACGCCCGGAAAAATCGGCATGGAGCTCGACGTGCTGCCGGCAAACCAGTATTTGAGCTTTTCGCGGCTTTTTGCCAGATCGGAAATCGTCGACATCAGCACAGCCATCCGGATGATCCGGGCCGTGAAATCGCCCCACGAAATTGAAATTATTCGAAGGGCGGCCCGGTTATCCGATCACCTGGCCGATTTCGTGCCCTCGGTGCTGACCGAAGGCATTACGGAAATCGAACTGGCGGGCCACATCGAAGCCGAAGCAAGGAAATGGGGACACCAGGGCATTACCCGGATGCGCATGTTCGGCGGCGAGCTGTTTTACGGCCATGTCATAGCCGGCGCGACAGCAGCCGCGCCAAGCTATCTGGCCTCGCCTACCGGGGGCGTCGGCGTCAACCCGGCCATCGCCCAGGGCTCGAGCATGCGGCCCATCGGCCGCCACGAACCGGTGCTGGTGGATTTGGTATTTGCCATAGACGGCTACATGTCCGATCATACCCGGATTTTTGCCATCGGCGACCTGCCCGATGACCTGACGGCAGCACACAACGCCATGCTCGACATCCAAAGCGCCGTCAAAACGGCGGCCAAACCGGGCATTGCCGCAGGCGAACTCTATGACATAGCCGTTTCCAGGGCCGAAGCCCACGGCCTGGGCCCGTATTTCATGGGCGCCGGTGAGCAGCGCATCCGTTTTGTGGGCCACGGCATCGGCCTGGAAATCGACGAATTTCCCTTCCTGGCCGAAGGGCAGGACCTGGCCTTAAAAGCCGGCATGATCATCGCCCTGGAGCCGAAGGTCATTATGCCGGAAAAAGGCGTAGTCGGGGTGGAAAACACCCACCTGGTCACGGAAAACGGCCTTGAACAACTCGGCACCGCCAAAGAGCAGATCGTGGTCGTCTGAATTGCCGACGGACGAATAGCTGGAATGGAAATGAAGTATCTCTGCATGCCGGGCATCAATACGTGATGGCTGCCATTTAAACCGGTTCTTTCATGAAAATACCAGACGGATCGACGAACGCAACATGCTGCTGAATCGGAAAAAACACATACCCCCTGACAATGAAAAACCGCCGGAGCCCCCGCATTATCTCACCTGCGAGGATTTGTTCGTCAAAACCGACGACCGCGAGATCTTCATCAAGCATATCTTTTCAACGGCAGACGATCTGCCGGCCTGCGGCCCGGTGATCATGGCGCCCGGCATATCGACCAACGCCAATTTGTTCCGGCTCGACGACCGGGGCGAGCATCTCCGGCTCGATCACAACCGCTCCTTTGCCAACCTGCTGGCATCGGAAGGTTTTGACGTATACCTCTATCACCCCGGCTACGCCGAACGCGTCCGCAACCGCTACGTCTGCCGCCACTGCCCGGACAGCATCTATTACAACACGCGCTACCGGGCGACCGAGCGCTTCAGCTACGGCGACCTGATCAACGTCGAAGTTCCCGCGGTTATCGACTTCGTCCACAAACGCTGCCGCACCAAAAACATATCGTGGGTGGGCTACAGCCTCGGGGGCATGATCGCCTATTCCTACCTGTCGAAAAACCCGGGCAATCCCATCAAGCACCTGGTGACCATCGGCAGCCCCATGGCGTTGAACCAGATCGTGTTCCGGTTCATCCCTTTCGTCAACGTGGTATCGAAGATGCTCGGCTTTGAAGAAGACGCCCTGCTCGGCAACATATCCAATAACATGGTGCCGCTGACCCGCTCCATCCGGGCCCTTCCCAACTGGTTTGTCCGGTTTAACCTGATCACGCCTTATCTGTGCAACCCGCTAAACATCCGGAGTTCCACGTTCAAGACCATGCTGGGCCAGATCATCGAGCCCATGCCCAAACGCCTTCAAAGGTTCTTTACCCAGTTCGTCCAGCGCGGCTATTCCTCCCAGGAAAAATACACCCGGTACCTGGCGCGCCTGCGCCGCCTGAAACGCAGCCGGAAACACTTCCTGTTCTTCTACGGCAACCGCGACTTGATTGCCACGCCGGAAAGCGTATTTCTGGCACGGGAAATGATTTCGCCCCACGACCCGGAAAACCTGATCGGCGTCTCCACAGCCGGCCACATCGACCTGATCGTGGGCAAAAACGCGCCCGAGCAGGTCTGGCGGCCCACGCTGGAATGGTTGAAGGAAAAACACGCCGGTGCGGCCAAAACGATCCCTTCCGCAGATCGGCGACCGGCCTGAGCCCATCGATTTCGCCGTCCGGGGTATCAAACCCCATGCGGCTTACCCCCTGGATGGTATGCGCATAGTCGCCGGCGTTGGTCTGTTTTCCGGCCCCTTACGGTTTCATCGCTCAATTTTTTTCGGAATGGAAGTGCCCGGTTTCCGGCTGGATGCGGATTTCGGACTTTTTCAGCAGCGGCAGAAACACCTGCCGGCTGTCGGGGGTCAATTCAATGTTGTTTTGCTTGCAGTGGTAGGCGCACAAACCGCACCCGATGCATTTGTCCGGGTTGATGGCCGCCTTTTTGTCATGGACCGAAGCCGCGGTGGTCGGGCAGAAATGCCGGCAGAGGCTGCATCCCTTACATGCCGCCGAATCGATGATCCGGGCGACAAAATGGCGCTGGTATTTCAAGGCCAAAGCCCCCATGTTATAGGGACGCAATATGCCGCAGCAGTCCCAGCAGCAGTTGCAGACGGCGACCACGGGAAGGCTGGTATCGTCTTTTTCGTGGATCACCGTATGCATGGCGCCTTTTTTGCGCACGTTTTCCAGGATCTCGAAAGCCTCGCTTTTGGAAATTTTTCTGCCGTAACCGTGACTGGCCCATTGCCGGGCCACATCCCCGAAAACGATGCAGGCTTGTTCGGCAACGTCAAGGCGGCAAGGCCGGTCAATCACCCCGGCCATGTGCCGGCAGACGCAGGGAAACATATAAATGCCCTCCTGCCTGTCAAAATCCTCGATCAGGTCGTTGACCGTAGAGGTGGGATAGACAAAAGAATCCGGCGCGGCGGCCTCGGTGTTGATCGGTATTATCCGCTTGTCCTTCGAGGCGGTATCGGAAGTCATGAACCCGACCGACTGGGTGGGACGCAGAAGGGGTCTCAGGACCGTATTCTGCACCCCGCGCAGCGGGGCGACATTAAATCGCCTGAAATAGGCCATGTATTGACTGAACTTACGGGAAAATGCGGCTTCTTCCGGTTTGCCGTTTAAATAATGCACCTGGGTTTCAAACCACCCCACGGCAATGGCGTTTAGCTGGTACCAATCCCGGCCCGTTTCATCCGGGCGGGGGTGGATAAACCCCTTTTTTATGAGCGTTTCGAAAAACGGCTCGAACGTAACCGCGGGCATCCGGCTCTTTTGTCGGGCCGATTCGTAATCGTGGGCGCCGGTGCCCAGTTTCAGAAGATAGTCGAGCTCGTCTGCGGAAAGCACCATGTCCATTGCTTCCAGAAGCGGCGGGGCATTGATGAAAAACCGGTTGTTCTGGCGGTTCATACGGCTGAAAAGGGTTTTGAGCTTTTTCTTCCGGGCCGGGGACATGGAGGCTTCAGCCATAAGGGTCTCCTTTTCTATGAAGGGTGCCTTGAAGAACAATACCTCAATCAATGATTTACAAGTATAACATATTATTCTTTCCCGATAAAAATACTTTCCGGTTATCCGATTTACTCCAGTAACAGCCAATTTTCGCGCCAAGACGCAAACAGGCATTATTGCCGCATATGCTAACGATCCAGCCCTGCGCCCCTGCCGGTCCGCCGGCTTTTATGGGAAACCACCGGTTTTTTGGCCGGTGCCGGCTGCCGCCCCTTCGGCCGATCCGCGGCGGGCTTGCCTTTGGCCGGTTTCTGTCCTTTGGACCGCAAGGCTTGATCGTCCCCGGCGCCGGCGGTTTCATAATGAAAATCGGACAGGGTCTGGCGCTGCACCTTTTCGCCCATGACCCGATCGATGGCGCGGACCATCTGCGTGTCTTGCTCGGTGATCATCGTATAGGCCTCGCCGGTGTGCGCGGCGCGTCCGGTCCGGCCGATCCGGTGGATATAGGCATCCGCGGTATTGGGAATATCGTAATTGATCACGTGCGAAACATTGGCGATATCGATGCCCCGTGCGGCAATGTCGGTGGCCACCATGATCTGGTAGGTCCCGTCGCGGAAGCCGCTGATGGCATCCTGCCGCCGGTTCTGGGACAGATTGCCCTGAAGCGATGCCGCCCGGTAGCCGGCCCGGCTGAGCTGCTCGCCGAGGCGCTTGGCCCGGTGCTTGGTACGGGTGAAAACAAGGACCGAATCGGTAGTTGTCTGCTGGAGCAGCTTGAGCAGCAGCGGGGTCTTCTGGTGCTGTGCCACGGGAAACAGCGCATGGGAAACCGTTTCGACCGGCGCGGTGGTCCCGACCTTTACGGTGACCGGATCGGTCAGGCTTTCCCCGGCCAGATGCCGGATTTCCGACGGCATGGTGGCCGAAAAAAGCAGGGTCTGCCGCTTTGCAGGCACCTGTTTCAAAATGCGGCGGATATCGGGCAGAAACCCCATGTCAAACATATGATCGGCCTCGTCTAAAACCAGCACTTCCAGGGCCGAAAGGTCGACCGTTTTCCGGTTGATATGGTCCAAAAGCCGTCCCGGGCAGGCCACGATAATATCGGCCCGGCGGGCGGACTTGATCTGCGGGCCGATGGGCACGCCCCCATAGATGGCGATGCTTTTCAGGCCGGTTTTCTTGCCCAGCATCGTAGTCGCCTCGTGGATCTGTTCGGCCAGTTCCCGGGTGGGGGCCACGATCAGGGCCCGGGTGATGCCGCGCTTGCCGCCCACCAGCCGGTTTAAAATCGGCAGCGCGAAAGCGGCGGTTTTTCCGGTGCCCGTCTGGGCCAGGCCCATGACGTCTTTTCCGGCCATGACCGGCGGCATCGCCTTGGTCTGGATGGGGGTGGGCGCGGTGAATCCGGCGGCGGTTACGCCCGCCGCTACAGCGGGCTGGAACTGAAATGTTTGAAAATTCATAAAACCTCTTTTGTGAGTGGGCATAAAAAAAAGCCCCGGAAATGTTCCGGGGCTTTTATGATGTGCTTTTGTTGTCCAGGAAACTACAGTATGGATAATCATAGGGGGTAAAAAGGCATCTGTCAACATAACTCTTCGACCGGATTGCCAAGGCATTATGATCGAACCAGTTAATTGGCCCCGCGCTGCCGGTTATTTTCCGGCAAAAGCATTACTCTGTCCACCGGTAGATGTAATTGTGCCCCATTTCACAGCCACCGATGGGGGAGGCATCACCGCCGGAAACATTAATGACAAGGTATTCCGCCCAGCCGACCCAGCCTTCTTGCGGAAGGGCCACTGTGCCGGTTGACGTGTTCGTATCACCGCCTACGTCGCTGCGCACTTCAACATGATTTTCCTGGCCGGTTCCGCCGGAAGTCAAGCGGGTCCAGCTTTTGGTAAAATCCAGCCTGTTGTCATCGTCAAGAGGATACTCCCGAAAGCCCACCACCCACATATCGGTGTCCACAAAAGTGACTGGAAAATGGTTTGTAGTGGCCGCTTCAGCAGTCAATGTTGCGGAGACCTCAAACAAAGGCGTTTTTCCCGGGGCCAGCATCGACGGGGGGACCGTATAGCTGCCATAGCCTGCTCTGACAGAGCCGCCGCCCCCTTTGTCCTGGCAAAAAAGCTGCCAAGAGCCGTCGCTGAAGTCCGTAACAAAATCCCAGTTGACATGATTGGCGTCGCAGGAAGTTTTATAGGGAGCCGCTTCCTGCAGCACCCAGACATTGGACTGGGTGGCCCCGACGCATTCGCCGTCTATCAGCTCTTCATCGGCCGCGCACTTATAATAAAAAAAATCCCCGGTGACGGAATCATAGTTGACGCCGTCGATGGTGGCCCGGGCAAAGGCGTATATATGCGAGCCGTCATTGAGCGTGATCGCGCCGCTGTATGGCCGTACGTCGCCATCGTCGACGGCGTAGTAAATATCATGGTTTTGCTCCTGGAACAGCCAGACATCCAGGTCGTCTTCAAAATCGGTGCCGCTTTCCGGATCGGCGGTGACCATTTTGGGCCGCATGGCAAGCGTTTTTTCATTGCTGCGGCTGTTGTCCCTGAGCTCGACATACACCCGCATTCGGCCCGTCGCCAAACCTTCGGGCACCATTACCTTTAAATAGGTTTCATCCCCGACTTCGACTTCCGCCTCGATTTGATTGTCCCGGCGATCGACGAAAAAGACCCGGTTATCCGTGGAAAAGGCCGCAAAACCTTTTCCGTATAATACGAGGTCATCGTTTTCGGAAACCTTGTCTTCCGATAAACGGGTAATGGCCAAATCGGAGACGAGATCGATCTTAAAATTTTCCTCCGCCGCTTTTTCCGGCAGTTCCACCCGGACGACTTCATCGATGCCGCTGTAATCGACAAAATGGTGAATCAGATTAACATATATGGCAGCGCCCACATTGCTGCCCACCTGGGCCCACTCAAAGGGCACCTGGAATTCAAGGGCGGTGCCGTCATCGTTGACCGTGATGTCTGCCGCATCAATGTTGTGAACAATATCTTCGCCTTCCAGGTCCTCGCTTTCCAGGTAAATCACGGGTTCGTAGTCATAGCCGCCGAAGGCAAACGAATCGAGGCCCGTGCCTGCCAGGGTATAGACCGGATTATCGTCTTCATCGGAGACCTTGGTCAGTGTGGCAGGCTCCAGGTTGGTTATGGAAACCGGAAAAATGACATGGAATTCGATTTTCATGCGGGTATCGGCGATATCGCCCGCCAGTTTTCCCATATCCACGGCCAGACCGGCCGCCTCGAAGTGTTTGGCGCCGGCGCTGATTTTGACCAGCATCTTGCTGGCGTGTTTGATGATCACTTCGTGATCCGTCACCACGCCTTCCAGATACTTTGTGACAATATCGATCATCAGCTTTTTTTCCGTCAGTTTTTTCACAAAATCCCAGGCGCCGCCGCCCCAGTCGCCGGCAGCCCACTTGTCCATCGGTATCTCAAAAAGGCCGCGCTCGGACATGAATTGAAAAAGGTTTTCAATCCGGGTGCCCTCGGCGGGCAGCAGCATCCCGATCACCGGAATGAAAATATTGGAATACATGGTCCGGCAGCCCAGGACAAAAGACGGACCGTCCACATATTCCGACCACGTGCTGTCGCGCAGCCCGGGGGTATAAATGTCAACGATCACACTCTGGAATCCGGCCTTATAAAGCCCCGTTGAGGCCCAAAACCCCGTGCTCCAGCCGCCCTGCGGCCCGAGCAGGTCGGGATGAAAGGCCGTGGCCAGGACGCCTTCCGGAACATCTTTGAGCAGCTTGTCGCTGATCATATCCGTGACCTTGTAATGGGCAAAAAGCATGGAGTCGTTTTCAATCTGAATCGAACCGGTCATTTTGCCGCCGATATTGATGGTGTCCAGGTTGCCCGTATCGGCATGGATGACAAAATCATCGATGGCATTGGACGGCTTGACCACCAGGGCGTCGGATGCCCCCAGCAGAGAATGCCGGCTCCCGGTCGATACGGCATTTGACGCGGCGCGCCACGAATCGGAATATGAAAAAGACGGCTGCTGCGTCGGTCCGGAAAGGCTGCCGCCGCCCGAACGGCGCTGAAGCGAAGCGGTCTTTTCCGGCATCATCTCCTGCAGCGCCGTTTTGCAGGCACTGGCGGCATCCATGTAGGCCTGGTCGTAAACATCATCCAGGTTTTCTACCCGCAAGAGATAGGGGTTTTGTTCGATCTGCCGGACAAAACGCTGTATAAAGGCATCCCCGTTTTGCCGGATCACCCGTTTGACCGCTTGCGGATCACCCGCCTGCGTGAGATATTCATGGGCGATCGCATTCACCAACAGCCCGACCGCGGTTTCTTCGGCATCTATCGTTATTTCGGTTTCCCCCGGCAGCAGGGTGGAAAACAGATAAACCGTCGGCAGGCTGTCGCCGTCTCTTTGCGGCAGCATCACCGTGGCATCGACGATCTTTTCTTCCGGCGCCACGGCGGAAAACCCGCCCTCTTTATCGGCCGATGCGGTTTCGTCTAAAACCTCCACTTCGACCGCATCCATTTCCACCGGCGACGATGCCGGCAAAACAACCGCTCCGCCCACGACGACTTCGGAAAAATCGTCGCCGTTGCCGCCGCCCGATCCGCCGCCCGATCCGCCGCCACAGGCTGCAAGAAAAAGAACCAGAACGCACAGGGGAATGATAAAATGCTTTTTATTCATTACGAGCTCCTTGTTCGAACAATAAAATGACAGCGTCCACCGGCCGGACAGTCCCGCCTTGATCACGGATCGGGATCAAAAACCGGATACTGCCCACTTTTTTCGAAAAAAACCAAATATTCAGACTATCGGACTGACTACCGGAATCGACGGGAAAAAACATCCCCCAAATGGGTGAAACGGATAAAATTGAGGTTGAAAAACAAAAAAAAAGCGGATGGATTGTCAAGCGGGTATGCAAAGACGTGGTAGAGCTGACCTGGAACGACTTTCACCTCACGCACCGCCTACGGCTTGGCTGCGGCGAGCTTTACGGCCAGGCCGAAAAAAACGGTGCCCGCCACCTTGTTCAGGGCCTTCTGGGCATAGGCGGATCGATTGAGCCATTGCCCGAGCAGGCCCGCCAGCAGCGCAATGCTGCCGAAAACCACGATGGTGGCCAGGATAAACAGGCCGCCGAGCAGCAGAATCTGCAGCCATATGGGCCCGCGCGAGGCATCGGCGAACTGGGGAAGAAACGCCAGGAAAAAAACGGAGACCTTGGGATTGGTGATGTTCATGATAATGCCGCGGCCGTAGAGTTTCCAGGGATGGATCGGCCCGTCGGGTTTGTTTTCTATGCTTTCGGCGGAGGCATGGAAGGCCAGCCAGGCCAGATAGAGGAGATAGGCCGCGCCGATAAATTTGAGAAGGGTAAACGCCAGTGCTGAGGTCTGGAAAATAGCGGCCACGCCGAAGGCCACGGCGGTAGTGTGCCCCACGAGACCGGTGCACAGGCCGAGCATCACGGTAATGCCGGCCCACCTGCCGCGCAATGCGGACTGCGTCAACACGAATATGTTGTCTGGCCCCGGCGCAAGGGCGAGCACAACAGAGGCAAAGACAAAGGCAATCAGCGTCTCAACGGAAAACATGGCGACTCTTTATGCCCCGGACCCGGCCCGGATAACACAATTCCAGAGGCGGAGAAGGCGCTTCGGGCAAAGGGTACGGCGGTGCAATCAGTGCAATTTTCATGAAAAAAGAGCCTTGATCGAAAAGTGGAAAATGACATACAGTCGCGATGGTACATGTTTTTATATCATATTTCTGTATGGATGCCACCGGGCCATCCATTACCAGTTTTCGCGAAAACAGGTCAAAACACGTAATTGACCGCAAAAAAGCCTTTCAGCAGGTGATCTTTGCTGACAATCGGGCTGTCGGTGATTTCGCTTCCCAGAAATTCGACCCCGGTGCTCAGAACCATCCACCAATCGGTTAGCACTTCCATAAACACCCCTGTACCGACTTTCATGGTGAAGGCATCGTCGGGCGTGTAGGCTGGCCGGCGTGCGGTGGCCTTGTCATCCGGTACGCCGAACTCGTGCCGGACAAAATCGGGGCTCAGCCAGTTGACCCCTGCTGAGGTTGAAAATCGAAAATCGCGCCATTGGAACGATTTGCTTATTTCGAGCCGGGCGGTTTTTCCCCCGATGCGATCGAGCACATCGTGTTCATAGCGGGTGGAAAACTCGATCCCGGCGCCCAATTCGTAATTCGCCGCCAGTCCCGCCATAAACGTATCCTTTCGATCTCCCAGTCCATCGAGAAAGGGGCTGTTGTCTTCTTCATAGGCTTTGAGCCGGTACCGGACGATCGCGGCAAACCGGAGATCTCCGCTGCCGAGCAGTCCGACCTGGAGTTGGGGGCCGAGGAACTTGTATCGTTTTCCATTGTAGGAAATGGCCGGGATCGGCTGATAGACCCCCTGCTTGGAATCCTTGTAGGGGCTGGTCTGGCCGAGCACCCCGATGCCGACCCCGATCCGCCCCCTTTCTCCAAGCGGCCGATACAGTTCCAGGTGCATTTGTCTGACCGCATCGGCTGCAAGGTAAAAACGCGCCTGGCGGAAACTCGGTGGGCCCTTTGGCTGGTATCGGTTGGAAAACGCGATCGGTTCGGTCGGTATGCCGGCGAAATTCTCGTCCAGACGGCCGTTTGCATTTTCATCATGGTATATGACAAGAGCGTAAGTGCCGGGTTCAAGATCCCGGATGACATAGCGGTTATTTTTTTGGGGGAGGAGTTTGACCCGTTTTGCCGCTTCTCCAAGATTGCCGAACGCGTTGGCCGAATCATAGAAGCGAAAAACAAGCACGCCACTCGACGGGGGATTGTCAAGCGAGACGAGCATTTCGGCTGCATCGACAATTGATGACGAGGCGATGCTCAAAAAAAAGAATAAAAAAAATAAAGGAAAAAATGCCGGCAGAGGTGAAATGCGCCGTTTTTTTTTCGTATGAGGAGTGCCGGAATCGAACATGCTGTAAAATTTCGGAAGATGTTTCGTTTTTTGTAAGGAGCGCCGTGCAATGTTAATTATTGTGAATTCAATAACAATAAAACCGGCGTTTTTCGCGGTCAAATCTTTTCTTTAGGACCCGAGCCCCGGACCACCACGGATCATTTGCTGAGGGGGTGAGGTCGGTGAGGGGGTGTGAGGTTGTGAGGGGGTCGGGCCGCGATAACATCCTGGATTTCTGAGCATTCAACGCCAGAAAAAGACATTTTCAGCGGCTATTTCGTTGTTTTTATCGTTAGAATGCTCAATATAAGGCGTTTGTACTTCCCGGAGTTGATAGAAGCCTCCATCTGCACGAGGCTTATACGCGGAAATCAGATTAACGAATTACGTTTGACAGGTCATCACCCGAATGGGCGAATTTGAAAGGGCAAGGGCCGTTCGGAGCGAAATAATTACAAGGTGGGGCAGGCCACGATAAGGGGGCACGTGATGGGGGTCGCCCATTAAAGGGCGACCCTGGTTGATTGTCCGATGCGGACACCGCTTTTCTCATGAAAAAGGACCTGCTCGGCACCTATGCCCTTCTGCTTTGGTCTTGACTTTCTCCATGACCGTAATTACAATGTTTATACTTTACATGGAGGTATGGTTCATGCGCTCGCGTATTATTAAAATCGGCAACTCCCAGGGCTTGCGCCTGCCAAAGCCCATCCTCGAGCAGGCCGGGATCGAGGAAGACGTGGACATTGAAATCGATGCCGGCCAAATCATTATCCGGCCCGTAAAAGAGACACGGAAAGGCTGGGATGAAGCGTTTCAGGCCATGAGAGACCAAGGCGACGACGCGCTTGTGGTTGGAGACGGCGGCATTTCACATTCCTGGGACGACGAAGAATGGCAGTGGTAAACCGTTTTGATGTTTTTCTCGTAAATCTTGACCCTACCGTCGGGTCGGAAATTCAAAAAACCAGTCCCTGCTTGGTTGTCTCCCCCGATGAAATGAACCGGAATATCCGCACGGCCATCATCGCTCCGATGACCACGGCGGTCAGGCATTACCCCACCCGGGTATCCTGTGTATTCGGCAAAAAGCAGGCACAGATCGTGCTGGATCAAATCCGGACCACAGATCAGTCCAGACTAATCAAGAAGCTCGGCACCATTGACCCGGAAGCGCAATTAAATACAATTTCCGTTCTTCAAAAGATGTTTGCTTTTTAGAAACCCGTTTTGGGGTCTAAAATCAGTTGGCCGCCCCCGCCCCTACCCGGCCCGCATCTTTTTCCTTTGCCGGTATTTTGCCCATGGCCCGCTCCGCGAGCGCCGTGATGGTAAGGGAGGGATTGACGCCGATGTTGGCCGATATCATGGATCCGTCGCACACGTACATGTTTTCGTAGCCGAACACGCGGTTGGCCTTGTCGATAACGCCTTCGGCGCTGTCTGCGCCCATGACGGCACCCCCCAGAATATGGGCGGTGGTGGGCATCCCCAGCAGGGTTTCGGTCAGCATCACCATCTGTTTGCCGTCGACAATCTTCGCATAGCGGTCCGCCAGCTCGCGCGACTCCGGAATGAACGCGGACGGGCGTTCGCCCTGCGTCAGCGTTGACTTCGGTCCGAACCATCCAAGCCGGAAGCGCAGCGTGCTGTCGGTGCTCTGCATAAACAGCAGGATCTGGGTTCGCCTGGACCAGTCATCCACGGCGTACACCCGGAGATTGCGGACCGGATGGCGGACCAGGTCGATGATCATGTCGCGGATGCGCTTAAAAATGGTGCCGCCATGTACCATCGGCGACATGAGCAGCCGCCAGAACCCGCTTCCCGCCGGATACCGCACGGGTTCCAGGTGACTGTGTTCATCGGTGTGGAGAATGGAACTGATGGCCACGCCCTCGGAGAAGACCTTGTTTTTGTCGAAGCTGGTCACGGCAATCAGGCTTTCCGAATTGGTGCGAACATCGCAGCCGACTTTTTCGGACATGTTCGGCAGGGATGCGTCTTTGAGTTTTAAAAGCAACGGGGTGGTGCCTAAAACGCCGCCGGCAAAGACCACGCCCCGGCTGGTAAACGCGCCTTTCTTCTTAAACAGCCTGGTGGACGATTTCCATCTCACCCGGTAGCCTTCCTTACCATCGGCCCCGTCTATCGGGGCGACGTCGTAGACCTCGGACTCGGCCTGGATGACGGCACCGTTTTTTTGGGCGAGATACAGGCAGTTTTTATCCAATGTGTTCTTGGCATTATACCGGCAGCCGATCATGCAACCGCCGCAGAAGATACAGCCGGTCCGCTCGGGCCCCTCGCCGTTGAAATACGGGTCCGGGGCGGTGACATCAGGCGCGCCGAAGTACACGCCGACCCGCGTGGGGTGGAAGCTGTCGGCCTTGCCGATCTGCGCGGCGAGCTCCTGTAGCGCCAGGTCTCCGGTTTCCAGCCGGGGACACTCGGCCGCTCCCCCCGCATCTTCAGCGCAAGGTCGAAGTAATCCTTGAGTTCCGTTTCCCAGTCCGCCAGGTGGGCCCAGGAAGGCGCTTTGAAAAAGCCCGCTTTCGGAATCGGCATCGTGTTGGCATATACCAGCGAACCGCCGCCGACACCGACGCCGGACAGGATGGTGACATGGCGCAAAAACGTCATTTGAAAAGCGCCGAAGAATCGGAAAAACGGCATCCATAGCCATTTTTTCAAATTCCAGTTGGTTTTCGGAAAATCCCTGGCCGAAAACCATTTGCCCTTTTCGAGCACCAGAACGCGATAGCCTTTTTCCGACAGCCGCAGGGCCGCGACCGCGCCCCCGAAACCACTGCCGATGATGATATAATCGTAGTCGAGTGCTTTTTTCATTGCCTTATCGTTTCCACTCCGGCCGGATTCGTTTAAACGCCCTGTATAGATAATAATATGTCATCCGGAAAACTCCAGCGGGCCGGCAAGCGAAATATTGGTCCAAAAACGACAAGAGTCGACCATCGACAAAAGAACAGCACTGTTGGAATTAACGCAGAGCTTATAGCATGGCCCGGATTGGGGGCCTTCGCAGGTTTCCCTGATGACCCGAAAATATTTCAGGAATATCGAAGCTCAAAACCGGGCATCATGCCGCAACTATTTACCGAACGAATTTAATGATATTGCCACTGAAGAAAACTCACGCAGCAGTTGCTTATCAACCGTCACTAAAGGGATTTTCAGGTCATTTGCCGTAGCGATGAATTCACAATCATAGGCAGAACAATTGCTTGTTGAGGTAAGCCTTAAAACTTCATATGATGGAACTTCATACTCTCGTCCCTTCAGTAATTTCAGGGCACTGTTCATTATCTGCTGCGCCTGCTCCAACTGCAAGATGTTTTTCCGCATATAAAGAGTAAGAACATTGCGGAATTCGCTACGCCATAAAATCGGTGCCGCCCACTCATTGTCCTTTTGCAGGGCTCGTTCCGCTAAAACCGACTGCTCGCTCGAGAAAAGGAGATAGCCAATAACATTTGTATCAACTACGATCACAGCCGACCTTCTGATTTTGCCTGGTTAAATTCTTCATCACTGATCGGATATCCGGCTGTTAATCGGCGGAGCTGGCGAACATTGTCCAGTACATCGTCAAGATTGATTCGGCGGCTTATAACAGTATTTTCAATGCACATGATAATCTCGCTATTTATGGAACGCCGATTTGTCTCTGCGGCCGCCTTAAGCCGCTCGTAAAGCTCATCGGGTATATTCTTTACCGTAACAGTTGCCATAGTAACACCTCCAAACGATTTCAATGTGAAACCATTATGGAACCAAGAAGAAACTTTGTCAAATACAAAACCTTCTTTTTGTTGTAATTTTCAAATCCGCATTATGTACCGTTTCGCCATCGTCAAGCAAGATAACCCGCAAATATTTTCCAACTTCTGGTTGTCCCCCGAATTTCCAGATTATTGAAAAAGATATCCGTCCGTATCATGCAGAGTTCCGGCTTGCATTGATATTGCCGTACAATGACCGGTGAATCATTTTTTCATAGGCTTGCATATGGTCTGATTTTTTATCGATTTTCTGGAATGCATATTGCTGGATCGTCAGCAGCGGCAGGACAATGTTTTCCCTGATCTGTATTGACCGACTCGATATCGGCTCCTCTTCCATCAGGAATCGGCTGTCGGAAACAAGAAGGGTCATCTGTTTTGACAGTTCAAATTCTTCAAGCAAGATATTCCAGAAGTCTTTATATGCCTCATCCCTGCTGATATATGCCGTTAATCCGAAGCAGCATTTTGACATGGACATCATGCTGTTTAAAATCAAGGCCTTGAAAAAGGGCACCTCCCGGTACAATTTTCTCAATTCGTCGATACCGACATCATCGGCCAGTGCCTTCAGGGCGGTCCCGACACCGAAATAGCCGGGAACATTCTGCCTGAGCTGGCTCCATGACTCCACAAACGAAATGGCTCTCAAGTCCTTTAACGTCAGCTTATCCGTTTTTCCCCTTTTGGCCGGCCGGCTGCCGATATTTGCCATGCTGTAATATTTTAAGGTGCTTTTGTTCTCCAGGTATGGCAGAAACCGTTCGTGGTTCTTGAGCGCCGTATATTTTTCATGGCTTAAGCGGGCCATTCGTTCGATCATCTGCCGCGCTTTTTCCGGAATATCATCTCCGGTTTCGGACAGACCGGGCGAAAGACCGGCGGTCAATAACTGTTCGCAGTGATGGATGAACTGGGATCGGGTGCCGTACTGGCTGGTAATGGTCTGGCCCTGGATGGTCAACTGGATCGCATGATTGGCAATGCGCGGGCCCTGCGCGGCATAAAACTGATGCGCCTTCCCGCCGCCGCGGGCGGGCGGTCCCCCCCGGCCGTCAAAAAAGACAGCCTTGATATGATTCTGCTCACAAACGGCAGTCAACGCCTCCTTGCAATCCGTGAGCGACAAATGCTTGCCGAGTTTCAGCAGGCGATCGAATGCAGCGTCTTCCACACTGTCATAGAGGACCACCTGTCGTTCCACATACTGGATGACCCGAAACATGAAATCGATTTTTTCTTCTTCCGACTCCAAGGTCGTGTGAACCCGAAAAAACGTATCCAGTATTTCCAACGGCTCTTTGCCGGATTCAAGGCCTTTTCTGCACTCATG
>JBNJEA010000083.1:0-14181 GCA_051745395.1 Thermodesulfobacteriota bacterium
CGGTTGAAATCGCAAGCGCCGATGTCGCTGAATCGGATGTATACGGATGTATACCCGTGCTTCTAAGAACTTCAGGTGCAAGGTCTGAGGTGCAAGGTTTGAGGTAAAAAACGCCAGTGTATGCCCCCCTTTTTTTATCCTTCCTTGCCTTGTCTTTTCTGACACGGTTTTTCAGTGAAACGGCATCCTTTTGTTTCGTGCGTCATGTCCCTAAGAATTATAGGGTTTTGAGCCGTCCGGTGTAAATTTGTATGCAAGTGTTCACAAAACAATACAAGTTGTCTTGCTTTTTAACACATCGAATTTTTTACTAGTGTTGGCGTCAGCAATTCGGGGGGGAACGGAAAATGCGCCGGATCCCGGAGGGCAAATCAGCCTTGGTCCTTGAAAAGGTCCCGCTGGTTTCAGTCGATTTGAAAAAAATATAACCATCTTAAAATAATTAAAATCAAATCGATTATGGCGGTCGCTTTGTTGCGGGTTTGAAAAGCGAAGCGCTCACTTGGCATCTGAATTGCTAGTGAGATACTTTCATATTCAAATACGCAATACAATTGAAACTGAAATCAGTAAACCCAACCGCTTGATAAAGGCGATCCATCCGAAAGGATGGTGCGCAAAGGTACCGGCCTTCCTGACCTTGCAACTCGGTCAAAGGCGGCGGGCCTGCCGGGCGGCGGCAACACCTCCTTTGGTGTTGTTTCGCGCACGGCGGGGACAACACAAAAGGAGGATTTTGATTAATGAAGCGTTTCAGTAATGTTTGGTTTTCAATCCGCATAATGTTTGGCACGGCGTTGGTCTTGTTTCTCATTGCTTGTACGGTGCATTCCGCGGAGGTTACCCTGTACTGGGATGCCCCTGATGATGATCGGGTGGCCGGTTACCGCATTTATTATGGAAAATCCGGCAATGAATACAAGGCCGAGCCCAAGCAGACAATAAATTCCGCCGATGAAAACAGTTGCGACATTGCCGGTCTCGACCCCGGCCAGGTGTATGCCTTTACCGCCACCAGCGTCGACGGCGACGGCAACGAAAGCGATTTTTCCGATGAACTGTTTTTCAATGTTGCCGAAACCAGTGTCGAGGAAGACGATGCCGCAGGCGGCGATGACTCCGGCGATGACTCCGATGACGGGGGGCAATCCGTGCCGGATGATACCCCGGATGAAACCCCGGATGATACCAATGACAGCTCCGATGACACGGCGGACAGCAGCGAGAGTGACGGCAGCACATCGGCACCTGACGGACAAACCGATGCCGTCGAAGACTCCGGGGCCGAGGGCGGCAGCGTTGATCCCTACTACGCGGTCCGGGTCTCCGGGCAGCCCGCATTTGATACCCGCTTGCTCAAGCTCCATTTCAGTGAAGCCGGCACATTGGTTGCCGAGGAGCTTTTTGGCAATGGCGGCGAACCGGCGCCCGATGGAAGGGCCTACACCACCGATGCCGGCGGCCGTCTGACCATCGGCGATGAGGTGAAAGGCACCGTTTCCACGGATAAAAAGTGTTTTGTGGCCGGCAACACCGCCGGCGATGCCTCCCCGACGATGATGTTTGGCATCCGGCAGTCCTCCGGGCTTTCCGCCGCGGATCTGCAGGGGGAGTATCAGCTTTATCTGTTTTCACAGACAGTGAGTGCTGAAACCGGCGAGGAGCAGATCCGTACACAGACCGGCACGATATCGGCCGATGGGACCGGTCAGATCCGCATCGAAGCCGGAGAAGGGTTTGCCGGCACCTATTCCGTCGACGATGCCACGGGGCAACTGACGGTTTCGCCGGATGGCACATACAGCCGGATCGACGGCGTCCTTTCGGAAAACGGCGACATTTTTGCCGGCGTGGATACAGATGATTCCGATGACACGCTTCTGTTTGCCGTCGGGGTCCGGGCGCAAACCCGGCCGGTTGACGACGAGCTGGCCGGCAGTTATTATGCCAACGAGCTGAGTCAGTCTGAAGCGGCCGAAACGGTCGGTACCTACCTGAAGATGACCATGGAGACCAACGGCAGCTACGAAATGGAGGAAATCGAAAAAACCTGCGTCGACTGTGGCACGGAAACCAGCAGCGGCAACATTGTTTCCGGGGAAAACGGCCGGATCGAGGCCATTGACGAAAACGAAAAACAGTTTTTTATCGGATTGGCCCCGGATACGGGCGTATTTACGGTATCGAGCGAAGATTCCTTCGGCATCGGAATTCGGGAATCGTCGGCTAGTAGCCTGGACGAAAGCAGCGGCGGGTCAAACGATGACGGCGGCGGCGGAAGCGGCGGTGGTTGCTTTATAGGCTCGGCGTTGAACAGACACTGACGCAGACACTGAATCTGGCCGTTTCAAAAATCCATCCGCGGTGCTGGCCGCGGATGGATTTTTGAGTGCAAAAACCGGATGGACCAAAACAGGAGACAGGGCAAATGCTGGGCTGGGCGCTTTTCATGGGAAAGGGCCCGTCATAAAACCCCGTTTCGCAGACAATTCCCCTCGTTGCAGGAACAACTTTCCTCCTGATTGATTTTGCCGGATAGATGTGCCATATAAACAGTGTCCGTTCCGGGATTGTTGCGCCCGGTCCTTTCTGCAACACAACCCCAGTGGCGGAAAATGTCCGCATTTTCAGGGAAAAATGGCTATGATTGAACAGACTTTCTGTCACGTTCCGGGTGTCGGCGAAAAAACCGAAGAAAAGATCTGGGCATCGGGTATCGGCAACTGGGCGGCATTTGCCGGGTCTCCGAAATGGCCGGTAAACGGGGCGAAGGCCAGCGCCATTATGGCAGAATTGACCGCATCGCAGGCCGCCTTTGCGGAGAAAGACCCCCGCTATTTCTATGACAGGCTCAAAAGCACCCATCACTGGCGCCTGTTTTCCGATTTCAGGCACAAGGCGGCCTACATTGATATCGAAACCACCGGCCTGTCCGGTTTCGGCGATATCATCACCACCATCGCCCTCTATGATGGCCGGCACATCAAATCCTATGTTTACGGCCGGGACCTGGATCAGTTTGTGGCCGATCTTTTCGACTATGATTTGATTGTTACCTACAACGGCAAGACGTTCGATGTGCCCTTTATCGAGTCTTTTTTCGGAGTTGCCCTGCCTCATGCGCATATCGATCTGCGCTATGTGTTACATGCCCTCGGCTACAGGGGCGGATTGAAAGGATGTGAAAAGCAGTTCGGACTTTCGCGGAACGAACTCGACGGGGTGGATGGCTATTTTGCCGTGCTGTTGTGGCATGAATTTACGAAAACCGGCAATCCGGCCGCACTGGATACACTGCTGGCCTATAACATCGAAGACGTGGTGAACCTGGAGTATTTGATGCATAAGGCCTACAACCTCAACCTGCTGTACCAGACGCCGTTTGAAAACGATCTGGAAATAGCGGTGCCGCCAAGGCCCACGGTGCCCTATGTGCCGGACCCGCTTGTCGTAGATGAAATCAAGCAGAAATATGGGTGGCTCATTCGGCAATAAGGCGTCGTCGTTTTTTCGATTTTTCAGGATTGGACAAAACCGATTGAATTGCGTATGTTTATAGTGATTTCATGATAAACCACCACCGGTTAGCGCCGGTAACGACCGGCCCATTTTTGGACAAACGCCGAGGAGCAGACAACAAGGGGGCACCATGAAAAAAATCGTATGCCTGCTGGGAAGTCCGAGAATAGACGGCAACAGCGCCACTGTGGCCGGCCGGTTTTTGGAAACCGCACAAAGCCTGGGCGCTGAAACCGAAACCTTCGTCTTGAATCGTTGTGATTTTCGGGGATGCCAGGCCTGCTGGTCCTGCAAGACCCAGAGCGATCGCTGCGCCGTAAACGACGACTTAACCCCGGTGCTAGATGCCGTGGCCCGGACCGATATTTTGCTGCTGGCCTCGCCGGTCTATTTCGGCGATGTCAGTTCCCAGATGAAAGCCTTTATTGATCGGACCTATTCCTTTTTAAAGCCCGATTTTTTAAACGAGTCGGTCCCCAGCCGGCTGACACCGGGCAAGCAGTTGGTTTTCGTCCTTTCCCAGGCCCAGCCGGAGAACATGTTTGTCGATATTTATCCGAAGTATGAATTTTTCTACCAGATGATGGGATTTCAAAACAATCGGTTAATCCGGGCGTGCCAGGTGGGCGAGCCCGGCGAGGTCAACGAGCGCCCGGATGTACTGGAACAGGCCGAGTCCGCCGCCCGGCAGATGCTGACCTAAATTGAGCAGGCAAAGCGAAACCGACCACTACGGGGGCCTTGATCATGAATGCCGACCAACGCAGGCTGGCAGAAGGCATCTTATATACCGATCAGTACGAGCTGACCATGGCCCAGCTGTATTACCGGATGGGCATGCACGAGATGCCGGTGCATTTTGAGCATTTTTTCCGCCAGTATCCGGACTACAACCAGCACCAGGCCGGCTATTGCATCAATGCGGGCCTGCAATGGTTAATCGATTGGATACAGGATGCCGCCTTCGGCGATCAAGAGATTGACTGTATGCGTGCCCAGACCGGCCGGGGCGGGCAGCGGTTGTTTGCCGATGACTTTCTGCAATGGCTGCAGGGCCAGAAGCTCATCGAACGGCTGTCTCTCCAGGCGATCCCGGAAGGCCGCGTGGTGCACCCCAACGTACCGCTGACCGTAGTGGAAGCCCCGCTGGCATTGGGCCAGATTCTCGAATCGGCCCTGCTCAACCATCTGAATTACCAGACCCTGATCGCCACCAAGGCCGCCCGGATTCGGGAGGCCGGCTGCCGGCGTTTAATGATCGAATTCGGCCTGCGCCGCGGCCAGGACCGGGGGGCCAATGCCGGTACCCGGGCGGCTCTGATCGGCGGGGCGGATTTTTCCTCCAATACCGGTATTTCTCATGTGCTGGGGTACCCGCCCAAGGGCACCCATGCCCACAGCATGATCCAGTCGTTTATCGCAATGGGAGAAGGCGAGTTGGCGGCTTTTCAGGCCTATGCCGATGTGTATCCCGATGACTGCCTGCTGCTCGTCGATACCATCAATACCCTGGAAAGCGGTATCCCAAATGCCATCAAGGTGTTTGAAAACCTCCGGAAAAAGGGGCACAAACCGATGGGCATCCGCCTGGATTCCGGCGATTTGGCCCATCTGGCCATCCAGGCGGCGAAGATGCTTAATGACGCGGGTTTTGAAGATACCGTGATCATGCTCAGCAACGAGCTCGATGAGCTGGTGGTCTGGCAGATCATTACCCAGATCCGGGAAGAGGCCCGGCGGTTCGGACTGGATCCGGATCATTTGATCAACCGGCTGGCCTACGGCGTGGGCACCCGGCTTATTACCTCCCGGGGCAAGGGGGCCTTAGACGGGGTGTATAAACTGACGGCCGTTTCACGCGACGGTGCGTGGGTGCCGGCGATCAAGGTATCGGAAGCCCCGGAAAAAATCATCAATCCGGGCTTTAAAAATGTCTGGCGGCTCTACAGCGGCAGCGGCCATGCCACTTGCGATTTGATGGGGCTGCATGACGAAAATCCGTTTGACCGGCAGCGGCTGGTTTTGCGGCATCCCAGCGATCCGGATACTTACCGGCACCTCAGCGTAAGCGCCCTGGGAGAAACAGAACCCCTTCTTGTCGACATCATCAAAGACGGCCGCAAGGTTTATGACAGCCCGGACATTGAAGCCATGCGAAATCAACGGGACCGGGACCTGGATCGACTGGATGCCGGCGTCAAGCGCCTGGTCAATCCCCATATTTATCACGTCTCGCTGACCCAGTCCCTTTGGGAACTCAAAAAGCAGTTGGTTGAAAAGCGAAGCGGAATTCTGGAAGCATCGACATAAGTCCTTCCACATGCCATCCGAACGAGACCCATGACAAAGACGTCCAAAAAGCTGATAGCAGCCGGACTGGTTTTACTCCTCGTCGCGGGCGCGTTAATAGCCCATGCCTGGCTGCCCCGTTTCTTAAAGCCGCGGATTGAAAAACAGCTCGGTGAGTTTCTCGATGCGCAGGTCACCATTGAGGCCCTTTCCGCCGGTATCATCACCGGCGCCCGTCTGGATCGGGTCTCCCTTCGTCCGCCGGGTACCGACGGCAAATCCAGGGCGCCCCTTCGGCTGAAAGATCTTTCCATCGACCACTCCCTTACGGCGCTGCTTTCCGGTAAGTACCGCATCACCCGGGTCCATATTGCGTCCTTGTCGGCCCGGATCGATCCAAAAATACTTGATTGGGCATCCGGTCTGCGGATTCATCCTGAACCGCCCCTTCAATTTCCCCGCATTGAGCTGGAAAAGGGCCGGATCGATTTTGACCTGCCCCAGCTGGCCCGTTGCCTGCCGGTGAGAAATCTGCGGTTTTCCGCATGGCAGGCAGATGCCAAAAAAATCGCCGGCATGCTCGATTTTTCCTCGGGTGACAACACCGTGCGGACGCAGTTTGGCATCGTGCCCGGCAATGGATTGATTGAATCCGATATCGATATTACCGGCTTTGATTTGTCGGCATTGCCGGCAATCGATACAAAGACGGTACAATTCGATCCGGCCAGATTAAACATCCGGGGCGGTCTTTCAGGCCGTATCTCGGTCTATTTGCCTTCCCCGTTAAACGATCGTCCGCGGCTTACCGGCCAGGTTTCGCTCAACGGCCTTTCCGGCGGATATGCGGGGTTTCCCTTTCATTTGAAAAATGGCACCGCGCAGTTTCACCTCTCGGATCATTCGGTGACATTCCGGGATGGCGCGGTCAGTATGGCCGGCGGCAGCATTGAATTGCCCGCCGCCGGTTTCGTTTTTTCCCGAAAGGGGATTGACCGCTTCTGGGCACGCGCAGACGTGCGCAACTTCGACATTTCCGCCTTGAACCGGCACGCGGTTTTACAATTTTTTCCCGAGGCCTATCGCCCCGATGTCAAAAGCGGGACCCTGGCCGCCGGCTTTCATGCCCGGTGGACATCGGAAACCGGATTTACATATGACGGCGATGTCCGGGTGCGCGATATTTCCGGGACCCTTCCGGGCAATCTGCCCGCCGTCAGGGGTTTGAACGCGGAAGCCTCGTTTAGCTCTCCCGGCCGGGTGTTGATCCGGCGGGCAGGGGCCCGCCTGCTCGGGGGGCAAGTGGAGGCCACCGGCTCTTTTGAATTGTCGGGCAAAGAAATCAAACAGCCGCACCTGGAGTTTCAATTCTCCGATATTCTGCAAAAGAAGATGCTCGTCGATCTCTTGCCGCAGGGGGTCCGGAAGGCCATCGCGCTGACAGACATCGAGGGTGCCGTAGCCAAAGGCAAGCTTTTGTTCCATCCCGATCAGATCGAAGTCGACGTGACAGTTAACGCCCGATCGGCTTCGCTGCCGGATCTGCCCTTCCGTTTGGATGACCCGGCTGTCCATGTGGAATGGGCATCCGGGAGCCGGCAGGTCGTTTTCGACGATTTCAGCGCCCGCATGAAGGGCGGGCCGGTGGAAGGCGAGGGGGTACTGAAGTACAGGGATGAGCTGGTGGCCGATTACCGGATCATGGGCCGGTATCTGCCATTAGACAATTCGCTGCTGCAATGGCTGCAAGTCGATATGCAGCAATGGCGGGCGGGGGGGACCTATGATATCGAACTGCGGGCGAATAACTGGCGACCGCGGCAAACGGTAACCGACTCCCTGGCGGGGTTGCGGGCCCAGATCGATCTCCGCGACGTCTCTGTCGGCCGAAGCGATCTCGGCGCCGTGGCCCGGAACTGGTACGGGCACGCCACCCTCGATGCCGACGGCTTCCAGTTGACCAATTTCCGGGGCGAGCTGTTCGGAGTGGGCATCCAGGGCAGCGGGGCGGTGCCGGTCAAAGGGCCAGCGATCAGACCTCGCCTGCAACTGGAAACGGAAAACATCACCGTCGGCCCCGACCTGTTTGACCGTCTGCCCTTTGATACCATCGGCCTTTATGCCTTGCAGATGGCCGGGCAATGCAAACTCCAAGCCGAAGTCCAGGGGCTGTTGGGCGGAAAAGATCCGCTGTCCGGCTCGGTTTCCGCCATTGTCCATCATCTGGAAATGTCGCCCAAGGATACCCCGATTAGCGCCAGCGGCTCCGCCCGGGTCGATTTTTCCGGCAAGGACTTGAAAAATTTGCATATGGAAGGCGCGGTCAACCTCAACGATTTTGCGTTGGGCGATATCGACGGCGACCGGCTGTCGGCCGAGTTTGTCTATAACCGGCCGCAGCTGATTTTCAAGGAGTTGACGATGGGGGCGTACGGCGGCAAACTCACCTCGGAAGACACCGTGATCAATCTTGCGGAAAAGACCTGGCATTCAAGATATGAAATCGCCCATGTGGACTTTGAAAGCGTCATGGGGGCTTTCGGCGTCGAAGGGCGCGAGACGCCGTCGGGTGTGCTGAGAAGCGAAATGTCGATCGGAGGCCGGGGCTTGAACCCGGAGACCCTCTGGGGCGGGGGAACGGTCAAGGTGGACCGGGGGCGGCTTTACAGCTTTCCCGTCCTGGTTTCGGTCTTAAGCGTCTTAGATCTCCAGTTGCCGAGCCAGAGTCCGGTTACGGATGCCTATGCCGTTTTCGGTCTGGGTGAGGGAAAACTTCAAATTAAGGACCTGGTTTTTACCGGCGGTTCGGTTCCCATTCACATGGGGGGCCATGTCAATCTCGAAGAAGGCGTGCCGTTTAAACAGCAGGAAATTGAATTTCTTGTCACGGTGGCCAAAAGCCGGGGGTGGCTGGACAAAGTGCCGGTGATCAACTGGATGAAGCACTATTCCGTGGATCTGCTGCGCCGGCTGGTTTTTCAGTCCCGGGTCAGTGGCTCTTTTGCGGATCACAAGGTCAAAACCCTGTCGAGCCCGGTCACCACGCCCATTCAAAAGATGTGGAGTTTGATTGAAAAGATTACCCCTTCTCCGCCCGGTGGGGATTAATTGTAGCGGTACCGTTATTCGTACGGTCGAAATACGGGAATGTACCCATATGCTTTCTTTCCGGTTTTGATAGTCTGATTTTATGATATTTATTGTGGGCCGGCGGTTGGCGCCGGCAAAAATGTTACCATCGATAGCCGGGGAGGATGCCATGAAAAAAACCACCGTTGGGATTTGCATTTTGATCGTCAGCACCGTCATGCTTTTTGCCTGTCAACAATACGGCGGCAAGGAAAAACAGATGCCGGCACCCATGGCCGGTCAGTTCTGGCAATACATCACCGAAACCAGTCCCTACACCCAGTGGGACTATTTCCCGGGTTATGAAGGCATGTATCCGGGACAAAGCCCCCATGGGGCCTATTTAAAGCTTTATGTCAACGATATTGCCTACGAAGCCATTGAAAACGGCGAACCCATGCCGGACGGGGCGATACTGGTCAAGGAAAACTACGACAAGGATCAAAAAACCCTGAAGGCCGTCACGCCCATGTACAAGGTCGACGGCTACAATCCGGACGCCGGTAACTGGTATTGGGCCAAGCTCGGTCCGGACGGCAAGGCAATGGCATCGGGGAAGGTCGCCGGCTGCATTGAATGCCACAGATCCGGCGGCGGAGACGACTATCTGATTACCGAACCGAAATCGTCCGGCTGACAGGGGCGGGCGGCAGATGATGTAAAAGGGGGCAGGCAATGGGAAACACCAGCAAATTCAAAGAAATCACCATCGGCGCCTTGATCGTGGCGTGGCTGGTTTTTGCCGGCATGCAGGGATTCGGGCTGATACCGACGGTTGTGTCGGCCCGGGCGCAATCGCCGGTTGAAAAGGGCATGGCCCTGTTTAAGGAAACGGGCTGTGGAAACTGTCACTATACCGACAGTAGGGAAACCAAAATCGGGCCCGGCCTGGCGGGCCTGTTTGGCCGCAACGCCTTGCCCGAAAGCGGCGAGCCGGTCAGTGAAGCCAGCGTGCGCGTTCAGATCAAAACGCCCTATGATCGAATGCCCGCCTTTGGCGATCGCCTCTCTGATGCGCAGATCGATTTGATTATCCAGTATTTGAAAACGCTTTAGGCAAAAATCTGCAACGTCGCATTTCGGTGGTGAAAAAAATAACCGGCAGGGGGCTTTCGGGTGATTGCCCGCCCCTCTGCCGGTTTTTTTACTTTCCCATCTAAAACCAATCTTTTTACGAGTTCATCAAATTACGCGCCGTAAAGCGCCACTTCCTTTAGGTCTTGGCCGAGATATTCCCGTTCGTTTTCGCCGAGCACGCCCAGCGACAGGCAGATCAGTGTCCAGAGGTGCACGCTGTTCCATGCATGGCTGTTGATATCGCTTAAATCGTGGATCTGGGCATGGCAGTTGTGGCACGGGGTGATGCAATAATCGGCCTTTGTCGAAAGGATCTGGTCGGCCTTCATCTTGCCGTATTGCCGTCTTTCATCGGGATAGCCGGCCTGCAGAAAGCCGCCGCCGCCGCCGCAGCAGTAGTTGTTGGAGCGGTTGGGGGCCATGTCGATGAAGTTTTCCTCCCCGACCACGGATTTGACCACGTAGCGCAGGTCTTCGGCCACCGGGTCGCCAAAGGATTTGCGCACCAGCTGGCAGGGGTCCTGGACGGTGAACTTGGCACCAATGTCCTTGTTCCAGTCGGAAGTGACCTTAAGCTTGCCCTCGCGGATCCACTGGGCGTAGAGTTGAATGATGCTCTGGATTTCAAAATTGTGGGAGATGTTGAATTTTTTCAGTCCGGACCGGACTGCAAACAGTTCGTGCCCTCACTCGGTATTGAGCCAGACCTTGCAGCCGAGATCGTCGACCGCCTTGGCTTTGACCTCCACGATGTGTTTCCAGCTTTCATCGTCGGCCATGAACATGCAGTAGTTTTCCGCCGCCCATCCCTTGGTGCCGTAGGTCCAGTCGGCGCCGACGATGTGCAGGATTTTCCAGAGCGGCACCATCTCATCGGGTTCGGTGACCGGCTCCCGGGAGTTCTGGTTCAAAAAGTAGTAAGCCCCCTGCTTGTTGACCGGGGCGACCATGTCCTTGAATTCCGGCTGGGCTTCCCGGTATTCTTCCAGCACGTCTTCGACCACGAACTCGAAATCTTCTTCCGTGGCCCCCATGGCGCTGCACGTATCGTTTCTCAGGGCCATATCACAGGAGCCCAGAATCCCCTTGGGGCGTTTTTCGCGGGGCCAGCTCTGCCGGGCGTAAAAAACGAGCTGCGGGATATTGATCTGCATGGGGCATACGTATATGCATCGCTGACACATGGTGCAATGCCAGACCCATTCCGTGTTTTCGATTTCCTCATCCATGCCCAGGGCGGCCATGCGCAAAAATTTGCGTGCATCCATGCCCCCGATGCCGGTTGCCGGGCACCCGGATGAGCATGCGCCGCATGTCAGACACAGGTCAAGATTGCCGCCTTCCGGCAACATCTCCTTGACCTTGTCCATGAAAACGCTTTTGCGTTTTCCTCCCAGTTTGATTGCTGGTTCAGTCATAAAATAACCTCCCGTTTATGCTTCGTCTCTAACGCTTGAAAAAGCGATTTGAAATTCCGACAAATACAGTCGTGTATTGGGTCCCGAATATGGCGGCGCCCGGATTTTTCCCCCGGACTCCAATAAATTAAGACCCCGGATAAGTATAAGATGCAGATGAAACGATGTAAACGGTCCAAATGCAAAAAATACAGTAATAAAAAAAATTATCTGCCACAGTTGCATCGATAAAGTCAAGGATATTTGCCCAACTCATTATTGTGACAACCCAATGGTTTCACCGTTTTCTTGGATTGACATCAACCCGCGGCTGACGTAGTATATGTGGCTTTTAAAGGGTTGCTCCGCATTGACCGGAAAAACGGGGAGGCAAGAGACACCATGCCGTATCGATCTGTTTGGCCGACAGTCCCGCCCGGCCGTTTTGCCGCGCTGGCGGCGGCCATGTTGTTTTTTGCGCTGTGCGGGTTTGGTACTGCCGGAAATGGGGCGGTGTGCCGGCTGTTTGCAGACACCGGCGATACCGGCGCCTCCCAGACCGGCCGGCAAATGACAAAATCGGCGACCGATGAAGAGCAAAGCCCGGTATACCTGTATTTTACGGGGGCAGACGGCTGGTTTTTAACCGGCGAGGCCTGCGATTTGGAACCGGACGGGGCTCCGGCTGCTTTCTGCCGCCGGATCATTGAAGAATTGATCGACGGCCCCCAAACGGATTTAATCCCGACAATGCCCGCCCGGACGAAACTGCGGGCCGTTTATCTCGATGACCGGCAAACCGCTTACGTGGATTTGTCGCGCGAAATCCGGGATGCCCATCCCGGCGGGGTGCGATCCGAGCTGTTGACGGTCTATTCGATTGTCAATACACTGACGTTAAATGTTGACGAAGTCGAGCGGGTCAAACTCCTGGTCAACGGCGGCGAAGCCCAAACCCTGGCCGGCCACGTTGATATCCGCTATCCCCAAAAAGCCCACATGTTGCTGGTACGATGAAAACGAATAAAAAAATTGCAAACATCCGGAATATCGGCATCGTCGCCCATATCGACGCCGGAAAGACCACCGTGACCGAGCGTATCCTGTTTTACACGGGCCGTTCCCATAAAATCGGCGAGGTCCATAACGGCGAGGCGGTCATGGACTGGATGCCCGATGAACAGGAACGCGGCATTACCATCACTTCGGCGGTGACCACCTGCCAGTGGCAAAACCGGGATATCCAGATCATCGATACGCCCGGCCACGTTGATTTTACCATCGAGGTCGAACGCTCGCTGCGCGTACTGGACGGGGCCGTCGGCGTTTTCTGCGCCGTGGGCGGTGTGGAGCCGCAGTCCGAGACGGTCTGGCACCAGGCAGACAAGTATCTGGTACCCAAGATCGCCTTTATCAACAAGCTCGACCGGGTGGGGGCGGATTATTTCCGGACCATCGAGATGATGAAAGACCGTCTGAATGCCACCCCCCTGGTGCTTCAGTTGCCAGTGGGCAGCGAAGACAGCTTCCGCGGCGTCATTGACCTGATCCACATGCGCCAGTTGATTTGGGACTCCGATGCCGTCAATGCCCCTTTCCGGACCGAAGACATCGCCCCCGAGCTTTTGGAGCAGGCCGAGCAATACCGGGAAAAGCTCGTGGAAACCGTGGCCGAAGCCGATGATGCCGTCATGGAGGCCTACCTGGAAGAATCGGCGATTTCCACGGATCAACTGCTCGGCGCCATCCGCCGGGCCACCATCGCATTAAAACTCGTCCCGGTGCTTTGCGGTTCGGCATTGAAAAACAAGGGGGTCCAGCCCCTGCTCGATGCGGTGGTCGATTTTTTGCCCAGCCCCCTGGAAGCCCCGCCGATCCACGGAAAAAACCCGGACACCGATGTGCCGGTGGCTTACCATGTCGACGACACGGCACTGGTAGCCCTGATTTTCAAGGTCTCGATGATCGAGGGGCGCAAGCTGTCCTATGTGCGGGTATACAGCGGCGAAATCAAGGCCGGCGGAGAGGTCTACAACCCGTACCGGAAGAAGTCGGAAAAGATTTCCCGGATTCTGAAAATGCACGCCAACAAGCGCGAACGCATCGAGACCGCCGGCCCGGGCGATATCGTCGGCGTGGTGGGGCCCAAGGAATCGGGCACCGGCGAAACCCTTTGCCATAAAAGCGAACCGGTGCTGCTGGAACAAATGATTTTTACCAAGCCGGTGATTTCGATTTCCATTGAACCCAAGACCCACGATGATCAGGAAAAACTCGACGAGGTCCTGGAAAAGTTAATGGCCGAAGACCCCACCCTGCATGTCAAGCAGGACGAAGACACCGGCCAGACCATTTTATCCGGCATGGGGGAGCTGCACCTGGAAATCGTGACCAGCCGGATGCGCCGGGAATTCAATACCAATGTCAACGTGGGCCGGCCCCAGGTCGTCTACCGCGAGACCCTGGCCCATGCCGCTTCTGCCACCGGTGTTTTCGACCGGGAGGTGGCCGGAAACAATCATTTCGCCGAGGTTTTGCTTGCCTTGCATCCCCTTGACCGGGGCAGCGGGCTTTCCTTTCAATTCGAAGCCCCGCAGGATCAAATTCCTCCGGATTTTGCCGCCGCCGTGGAAAAAGGTTTCCGGGAGGCCATGGAGTACGGGGAGTTGATGGGCTACCCGGTTGTCGATCCAACGAGCGCGGACCGCTGGAAATCACGCTGGGCAGTCACGATGTCATTCCCGGCGTGGAAAATGCGGTTGAAGGCATG
>JBNJEA010000084.1:0-14159 GCA_051745395.1 Thermodesulfobacteriota bacterium
CACTTTTTTTTCACTGACCGGATCCCTGACGATAAATTTGTCCGCGGCGGTCATTTCCGCAGCATGCCCGGTCCGGACCACGATGGGGCCCAGATGGGCGATCTGGCCTTCCCGGTGTTTGACGATTTCTTCGTAGAGCAACCCGGTGGTCAGGTTTCGCCGGATCTGACCCTGCAACTGGAGTCCCGGGATTCCGTCTATCGGCTGTTTCTTTTGATTTTCGACCATGACGGCTCCTTTTATTGAATTGATAATCGCATAAAAACTCGAGGTTCAAGGTTCAAGGTTTTGGGTATAAGGTATAAGGTTAAAAAGTTTAAGTGAGAGCTTTTTACCAAGCCATTAAATGCTTCCCTGCATGGACAGGGCATACACCACCAGTTTCTGCATCATTTTTTCCCGTGCCGACTTCGGATTGTCCAACTGGAGACGTTGCAGGTAGGGCTTGGCCTCCGCCGGCACACTGCGGATGGTAATGGCGCGGCCCATGCTTGAAACCTTGCTCAACCCTTCGCTCATCTGAGCTTTCAATCCCTTCAGGGCCTTGCCGATCACCAGTTCCTCATCGGTGAAATCCGTACCAAAGGGGAACGCCGGGAAAAGGCCGTTTTCCTTAAACGAAGCGATTTCATCCTCGAGGCGCTCGGGGTAGTTGTTCCGGAAGGCATCGGGAATCACATAATCCTTGGCAATTTTTTTGGCGTCCTTGGCCTGTTGCAGCAGTCCGTCCTGAAAACGCGAGTCCGTGATATTTAAAAGCCGGGCAATAACTTCACTGTCGGTTTTGCCGCGTAAATCGGCAATGCCGTACTCGGTAATCACGAAATCGCGTAAGTGACGGGGAACGGTGGTATGGCCGTAATTAAAAACAATATTGGACGCCGCGTTTTTACCCTCGCCGCGAACGCCCTTGCACATCAGTACCGAGCGGGCATCGGGCAGGGCATGGGCCTGGGCGACGAAATTGTACTGGCCGCCCACCCCGCTGACCACCTGCCCGTTTTCCAGGCCGTCGGAGACCACCGCACCGGTCAGCGTCACCATCAGGCAGGCATTGACAAACCGGCCGTAACGGCGCTGCTGGACTTTGAGTTCCTCGCTGAAATACCGGTTGTTGGCGTAGAGCTGGTTGACGTTTAAGACGCTGGTCATATAAATCTGCCGCCGCTCGGCATCACTCATATTCAGCAGGTCTTTATAAAACTGCTCCGGGCCGAGAAAAAAGCCGCCATGGATCAAAATTCCGTTTTTCAACCGGTCTCCCAGGCAGGTGTCGGCCACCAGGTTCATGTTTTGCGCATTGCCCAGATCGGCATCAATGCGTTTTTCCCCGTTGCAGATAAAGCCTTCCTGATAGGACAAGCCTTCCTTGAAGATGCCGAATTCACAGAGCAGGTTAAAATCCGCCTCGGTCAGCTGTGCATTGATTGCGCCTTCTTCAATGAGGTACTCCACGGTTTTCGGCGTGACGGCCTCCGTGATCTTTCCCTCGTTTAACAGCCGCTGGATGGCGGCATTGTTATAAGTTTTGCGCTTGACCACGCCGTTTGAAATCAGCTGCAGGTAGCCGTCTACCAGCATTTCCGTGGAACCGGAGATGCCTTCGTCAAAAGCGCCCGTGCCGCCGATGCGGTCAATAACATCCCCGAATTTGTCGACAATGCCGGTATCGGACAGAAACCGTCGGTATTGCTCATTTTGTTTATGCCGCATGATCAGGCCGTAACACAGGGCGTCGCCCAGCGAGCCGATACCGATCTGCAGGGTGCCACCGTCTTTGATCAGCGTGGAGGCATGAAGTCCGATCATGTAATCGGGTGTGGTAATCGACATTTTCGGCGCCCCGAACAGGCGGGTATAATATTCAGGGGTGTCAATGATGGCGTCATAGTCCTGGGGGCCGACCACGGCATCGCCGTACATAAACGGCATATTCTGATTGACCTGGCCGATGATGGCGATCTTTTTGCCCTGTTTTTCCTGCTCCCGCATGGCGGAGGCAAGATCGAGCGCCACTTCCGGATTACAGCCCATGCTGTAATACGTCCGGCCGTCAAAATCCTTTTTGCTCAGCATCTGGGCGATCACATTGACCCCGTTGTCCAGGGTATCGCGCCAGGCATGAGTATAGTTGGAACTGATGTAATTACGCTGGGCATCTTCCACGTTGAGATAAGCGCCCGCCTTGGCATAAAACTCCCGCAGCTCGAAATTGTCCGGCAGGTTTTTGCGGCGCAGGTCGATCATGTATTCCAGATCCACATACCCGTCAAACATCCGTTCCACAAAAGGGCCCAGAAACCGTTGTTCCAGATCGCTCGAACCGCGCGGCCGTTCCAGAGACAAGGCCGTACAGAACGTTAAATGAAGGCTCGGATCCTGCTTGGCCCGACGGTAAAAGGCATTGGCGAGCTGATTGGGTTTTCCCAGCCCCAGGGGAAGACCGAGCACGATCTTTTTTCCCACCTTTTCGATGACCTCATCCACACACCTTTCCACATCCTGGTAATATGCCGGTCTGTTGCTGTCCATGGTCTTCCTCCGCGATTTTTTTCTATCTATTTGGCCATCTGTTTTGATCCGTTTTTTGTCTATGGATGGAAAACCGACGGCCAAACCGATTCAGCCGGAATTGAGGCGAAACAATGTTTCGAAAGCAGGCGCAAACCCGCCCATCATCCGGCAGAATCATCCCTTTTCCGAATTACGAATACTTGTTCAACATCTTAATCGCTTGTCATGCATTGAAAAATGCAATTACCAATAGAACCCAATGTTGTAAAGAAAAAACCGGGCTCTTCTCCGAATGCAAACCGGCAAAGCCGCACGGACCGGCACAATAGATCCCGTTTTTGTTTGCGCACTAAACACTATGGGTCTTGCAGCGGCGGGTGTTGTTTGCTATTGCGTTTTGGCTCGGAAAGGTTTACACGATGGCAGATCGGGTGGCTGCCTGCCTTTAACAGCCACTGCATTTTCGCGCCGGGACGCAACGGCGCAAAGTTTCAAAGCCGTAATTGGCGGCTTTGCGCAATAACAGAAAAACAAGTCTACGACTCGTCAACTGATAGAGCAAACCGGATAACCGGTTATTAAAATTTCAAGGGAGTACGTGGTTGGATGAAAGACGAAATCGGCCTTTACTATTATCCGTTTCCGCAGAACAAGCGCGTCCGGATGTATGTCAAAGCATCCGGGGACACGATATATTTCCGGCTATGGTCCGCCGATGACAAGAGCCTGTGGGAGCAACACGGCTGGGTGCCCTATGAAGCCATTGAGCAGGCATCGAAAATATATAAGGGCAACGATTTTGACCCGAATTCGGCCTACGATATCCGCATCGCCCGGACGCTGATCCGGGATGAAGACAGGTAAAAAACATTGCCCGGGGCCCTCTTTTCAAATTGAAAAATCCGGCTGTCCGGAAGGCTCCGGTTGAATGGTTCTACTGCCCGCCGGCGAATTTTTTCCGCAACCTGGGCTTTTCAATCTTTCCGGTCGGGTTGCGGGGCACGGCGTCGAAGATGATGCGCCGGGGGCGCTGATAGCGGGGCAGGGTCCGGCAAAATGTGGTGATATCGGCTTCGCTTATCCGGCACCCCGGCTTGGGGGCAATTACGGCCGCTACGATTTCGCCCAGCCGTTCATCCGGGATTCCGATAACGGCGGCATCCAGGATTTTGTCATGGGTCATGAGAAAATTTTCAATCTCCACGGGAAAAATGTTTTCCCCGCCCGTAATAATAACATCCTTTTTGCGGTCTATAAGCCATAAAAACCCGTCGCTATCTTTTTTCACGATATCGCCGGTGCGCAGCCACCCGTTGACCAGGCTGTCGCCGGTGGCCGCCGCATTTCGGTAGTAACCCTCCATTACCCCCGGCCCCTTGACAACAAGCTCGCCGGGCGTTTCGGCCGGCAGGTCCTGTAGCCGCTCATCTACCACTCGGCATTCCCAGTCAAAACCCGGAACCCCGATTGCGCCGATTTTATGGATATTTTCCATTCCGAGATGAATACAGCCGGGGCCGGTGGCCTCGGTCAGCCCGTAATTGGTATCGTAGGCCTGGGCCGGAAAATAGCGCTTCCATTTCTGGATCAGATTCGGCGGCACCGGCTGGGCGCCGATGTGCATGAGCCGCCATTGTTCCAACCGGTAATCGGACAGCCGGAGTTGTTCGTTTTCAAGGGCCACCAAAATATCATGGGCCCACGGTACCAGGAGCCAGACAATGGTGACCTTTTCCTCTGAAACCGCCTCCAAAATCGCCCGGGGGCTGACACCCGTTAAAAGCACGGCCCGGGCGCCGACGATGAAATTGCCGAACCAGTGCATCTTGGCCCCCGTGTGATAAAGGGGCGGGATGCAGAGAAAATTGTCATCATGGGTCTGGTTGTGGTGCCGGTTTTCAAGAAAACAGGAAAATTCGAGTTGCCGGTGCCGCAAATACACGCCCTTGGGGGCGCCGGTGGTGCCGGAGGTAAAATAGATCCCGGCCGGATCCAGGGGATCGATGACAACGGGGGGCTCGCAGATATCGGCCCCGGCGGATATGTCTGCATAGGACAAGGCGTAGGCCGGCTTTTGATCGGCCGGGCCCACGAAAATGTAATACGATACATGCGCATCGAGTGCCGGCTTGACCGCATCGATGCGATCAATAAATGGCTCGCCGAAAACCACGACTTTCGCCTCGCACAACGTGGTGCATCCCTCGATGTCTCCGGCCCGGAACCGGAAATTCAAAGGCACGGCAATGGCGCCGGCACGCAGGATGCCCAAATAAACCGGCAGCCATTCAATGCAGTTGACCATCAACTGCACCACCCGGTCGCCTTTGCCAACGCCCAAATCCAGCAGCGCATTGGCCATGGCATTGGCCTGTTGATAAAACCGGCGCCAGGTAATCGTCGATCGACGCCCGTAATCGGGGATCCGTTCGATCAAGGCGGTTTCATCCCCGAAGGTTCTGGCATTTCTTGCCAGTATTTCCGTAAGTTGCATGTCCTGTTTCCCTCACCCCAAAGTTTTTCCGGAAACAGATTTTGTTACCAAAACCAACCAAATTGTCAACCGGATTCAGTCATGCCTGCAGCGTCTTGGGTAAAAAGTAAAAAACCCCCGGGCAACGATGAGTTGCCCGGGGGTCTGGGATTGATCTATGCGGGATTATCCGATTTTTCCGGGGGCATCCTTATTGGCTACCTGTCCGAATCAACCGGTAATCAACCGATTTGTGATGCGTTGCACTTACTTTTTGTTTTCATCGACTTCTTCATAGTCGGCATCCACCACGTCTTCGTCTTCACCGCCGGCCTGGGCGCCGCCTTGCTCGCCGCCGGCCCCGGCCTGATCGCCGCCGGACTGGGAAGCCTGCTGATACATGGTTTCGGCCAGCTTATGAGAAGCCTGCTGGAGCTCTTCGCTGATCTTGTTGATCTCGTCTTTGTCTTCGCCTTCCATGGCGGTTTTCAGCCGGCCGATGATTTCTTCGACCTTCTGCTTGGTTTCCGCATCCACCTGCTCGCCGAGTTCCTTTATCGATTTTTCGGTGGAGTAAATCAGCGAGTCCGCATTGTTTCTGGCCTCGACGAGTTCCCGCTTGCGCTTGTCTTCCTCGGCATGCTGTTCGGCTTCCTTGACGAGGTTTTCGATTTCGTCCTCGCTCAAGCCGCTGGAGGCCGTAATCCGGATGGACTGCTCCTTGCCGGTGGCCTTGTCCTTGGCCGAAACGTGGACGATACCGTTGGCGTCAATATCGAAGGTCACCTCGATCTGGGGCACGCCGCGCGGCGCCGGCGGAATGTCGCTTAATTCAAACCGGCCGAGGCTCTTGTTGTCCGACGCCATCTCCCGTTCGCCCTGAAGGACGTGGATGGTCACTGCCTGCTGGTTGTCTTCGGCAGTGGAAAAGACCTGGCTCTTGCGGGTCGGGATCGTGGTGTTTTTCTCGATCAACTTGGTCATCACCCCGCCGAGGGTCTCGATGCCCAGCGACAGCGGCGTGACGTCGAGCAACAGAACGTCTTTGACATCCCCGGACAGGACCGCGCCCTGAATGGCCGCCCCGATGGCAACCACCTCGTCGGGGTTAACCCCCTTGTTGGGCTCCTTGTTGAAAATCTTTTTGACCCGTTCCTGAACGGACGGCATCCGGGTCATGCCGCCGACCAGGATGACCTCGTTGATATCGTTTGCCGAGACGCCGGCGTCTTTTAAGGCGGTCTGGCAGGGCCCTTCCAACCGATCCAACAGGTCTTCGATCAAGGACTCGAGTTTGGCCCGCGTCAGTTTGACGTTCATGTGCTTGGGCCCGTTGGCATCCGCCGTGATAAAGGGCAGATTCACATCGGTCTGCATGGATGTCGACAGTTCGACCTTTGCTTTTTCGGCTGCTTCCTTGAGCCGCTGCAGCGCCATCTTGTCGTTGCGGATGTCAATGCCGCTTTCCTTTTTAAACTCATCTGCCAGGTAATTGATCACCCGCTGGTCCACATCGTCGCCACCGAGATGGGTGTCGCCGTGGGTGGCCTTGACCTCGAAGACTCCGTCGCCGATTTCGAGTATCGAAATGTCAAATGTTCCGCCGCCGAAATCGAACACGGCGATCTTTTCATCGGATTTTTTGTCCAGCCCGTAGGCCAGAGATGCGGCGGTGGGCTCGTTGATAATCCGCTGGACGTTTAAACCGGCGATTTTTCCGGCATCCTTGGTGGCCTGGCGCTGGCTGTCATTGAAATACGCCGGTACCGTAATCACGGCATCCGTGACCTCTTCGCCCAGATAGTCCTCGGCATAACGTTTGATATGACCAAGAATATAGGATGAGACTTCGGCGGCACTGAACTGTTTGTCCTGGATTTTGATCCGGACGTCGCCGTTGCTGGCTTTTTCAATGGCATACGGCAAATTCTTGATGTCGCGCTGGACCTCCTGGGAATCGAATTTGCGGCCGATTAAGCGCTTGACACCGAAAACCGTGTTTTCCGGATTCGTAATGGCCTGGCGCTTGGCAACGGTGCCGACCATCCGCTCGCCTTCATCGTTTACCGCAACGACCGACGGCGTTGTCCGGCCGCCTTCCTGGTTGGTGATCACCTTGGTTTCGGACTGCTCCCGTATTGCCACGCAAGAATTTGTCGTGCCCAGATCAATTCCGATTACTTTGCCCATTTTGATATGCCTCCTTGAATTGGTTTTATCTGAATTTCGAATTATTCTGTTTCGTTCGTATGGCTTGAACCGCCTTTTGAAACCACGACCATCGCCGGTCGAATCAATCGATCATGGAGCATGTAGCCTTTCTGCAATTCGTTGATCACCGTGTTTTCCGGGTACTGATCCGATTCCTCCTGCATTACCGCTTCATGGTATGTCGGATCAAAGGGTTTTCCCTGCGCCTCGACGGCGGTGACATTATAGTCTTTCAGGATCTTTACGATCTCGTTTAGCGTCATCTCGACGCCTTCGACCATGTTGCCGCCGTGTCCCGCATCACTGGATTGCTGCTCCTTTGCGGCGACAAGGGCGCGCTCGAGGTTATCGATTACCGGCAACAAATCCTTGATCAAAGATTCATTGGCGAATTTTTTCTGATCCTCGCGGTCGCGCTGGGAGCGCTTTTTGTAATTTTCAAAATCCGCGGTCATCCGCAACAGTCGGTCGTAGGTCTCGGCGGCTTCCTGCTTGACGGTGTCGAGCTCTTCTTTTACCGATTCGAGCTCGTCCTTTGATTTGCCCTTGCCCTCGGCGTCCCGGCTTTTTTCCGGACTTTGTTCTGTGTTTTCATCGTCCTGGACGTCGGCTTCGTTGGCGTTGCTCCGATTTTGTTTCATATCGATGGTTTTATCGTCCTTTTTCCGATTTTCCGTGGTATTTTGTTTATCCGTCGTTGTTGCCTTGTCTTCTCCGGTTTCCTTCATAGCCGCCATCACCTTTGAAAGCATTTGATTTCAAAATGTTATCGTGTACTAAAAACCACTGATTGTTCAACGACTTCAAACATTTATAATTTTCACTGAAGATAAGACGGAATAGAGGATTGTCAATAGGGGGCTTTTAAAAATCAATGATGGAATTTGTGGCCCGACAACGATTGCAAATGGCGGTTATCGGGCCGGGAAAAAGGGGGAAAGTCCCGGCCGTGAACCCTTGTTCGGGCGGATGCGGAAAAAAGCGGGTCATAACATGGCCGGGAACGATCCGCGACACAGACTGCATTACTTATCGCTGCTTCCTTCCGGACCTGACGAGGTTCGTAACCGTCTGTTGCGCGGCGGCCGACCAGAATGACCCGCAAAATCCGCAAATTGCCCTCAGCAAGGGAATTCGGCCCCGCATAAAGCGGATTTCGGGTACAGGGCACCGCTATCGCCCCGCTTATCACAGCCGGGAGTGTCAATATAGGCCGGTTTTTTCCGCTTTTCAAGAGCGAATTGATAAATAATGATTTATAAGGATTGTCTTTACAGGCCCGGTCATTATTGTATAAAGTTTTTCCGGTTATGTCTCCATGATATGAAAGGACAACCCAACTTGCTGCCGCAAACCAATGACATCTCTGTATTGTAATCCGCGCTCAACTGCCGGAGGCAATCGGCTGGCTGCCCGGGTAAAACAAACGATTGCAGCCCATGACATGATTGCACCCGGCCAGGCTGTATTGGCCGCTGTATCCGGCGGTCCCGACTCTGTGGCGCTTTTGTCGTTGCTCATGGCCCTCGCCGCCCACCACGGCTGCCATATCGGGGTTGCGCATTTCCATCACGGCCTGCGAAAAGAATCGGCCGATGCGGACGCCCGATTTGTGGAAAGGCTTGCAAAGCAGCACAATCTGCCTTATTATATTGAAAAAATAGACCTTCTTTCCGAACAGAAAAAAAGCGGGCAGAATCTGGAAGAAGCCGGCAGACAGGCCCGTTACCGGTTTTTTCACCGGATTGCAGCAGAAAAGGATTTCCATCGGATTGCCGTGGGCCATCACGGCAATGACAATGCAGAACTGATTTTAATGAATCTGCTTCGCGGCAGCGGGCCGGCCGGCATCAGCGGTATTGATGCCAAACGGGGACGCATTATCCGGCCGTTGATTTACGCCAGCCGCAGGGAGATATTGGCCTATCTCGAAACAAGACAGATCCCGTACCGGCATGACCCGTCCAATGATGAAACGATATTTCAGCGCAATCATATCCGCCATCATTTACTGCCCGCCCTGGCGGAATATAATCCCCGGATTGTGGAAACACTCAACCGGGCAGGGGAAGTGCTGCGCGATGAAAACGAGTGGGTCGATACAGTGGCCGATTCCCTGCATGCCCGGGTTTTGATTTCCAGAAAACCTGCCGAAGAGGTCTTAGACATTGCCGGACTGACGGGGCTGCATACCGCCGCACTGCGTCGGATATTGAGAAAAGCCATTTTTCAGGTCAAAGGAGATCTGCGCCGGATCGATTTTTTTCATATCGACACCGCCATTGACCTCATCCGACAAAACCGGCGGGGCCGGCGGCTCGATTTGCCGGATCGGGTCCGCATTGCCAACGACGGCAGGCATCTGAGAATCACGAAAGAAAAAAAATCCTTGCGGTCTTTGGATTTGTCCGGCAAAAAATTGGACACGGCCGGATTCGAATACCGGGTCGAAAAGGCCGAAGCCATTGATACCACGGTCTGGATCGGAGAAACCGGGGACCGTTTGTGCCTGAGCCGAATGCCCCGACCGGAATTGTCGGGCTGGCCCGATGGCAATACCATGACGGTGGATTGGGACCGGCTCACATTTCCGTTAACCATTCGGAATGCGCGTCCCGGCGATCGGTTTACGCCATTGGGTGTAAACGGGACGCAGAAAATAAAAAATTTTTTTATCGATAAAAAAGTACCGGCCTGCCGACGGCGGCAAACGCCGCTGGTTGTCGATGCCAGCGGCATCATCTGGGTTTCGGGCTTTCGAATCGATGAACGGGTGAAAATCACGGCGGCGACGACCACCGTTTTACAAGGGATCTACATCCCCGCAGCCGATAACCATTGCCTTGTGTATGTGGAGGATACAATTTGAACGCATTTAACAAAAACCTGGCGCTATGGATCGTTATCGTACTGATGATGATCATGCTCTACAATATTTTCAACACCCAGCAGCAAAACCAGACCGAACTCGGCTACTCGGAATTTGTTTCCATGGTCGAAAACGGCCGGGTGACCCGGGTGCTTATCGAAGGAGACAAGTTGACCGTCACCGACACCAACGGCGATCAACAATACACCTATGCGCCCAAAGACGATCAGTTGATTGAACTGCTCCGGCAAAACAACGTCAACATCAAGGCCAAGCCGGAGCAGGAAACGCCCTGGTTTGTTTCGGTCCTGGTCTCCTGGTTTCCGATGATTTTACTGATTGCCGTCTGGATTTTTTTCATGCGGCAGATGCAGGGCGGCGGCGGAAAAGCGCTGTCTTTCGGAAAAAGCGGGGCCCGGACGCTTTCCGAACAATCGGCCAAGATCACCTTTGTCGACGTGGCCGGCGTGGATGAGGCCAAGGAGGAGGTCGGGGAACTGGTTGAATTTCTCAAAAACCCGAAAAAATACACCCGCCTCGGCGGCCGGATACCCAAAGGCGTGCTCATGGTCGGCGGACCGGGCACCGGCAAGACCCTGCTGGCCCGCGCCATCGCCGGTGAAGCCGGAGTGCCCTTTTTTTCCATTTCCGGATCGGACTTCGTGGAAATGTTTGTCGGCGTCGGGGCCTCCCGGGTGCGTGATCTTTTTGTACAGGGCAAAAAAAACGCGCCGTGTTTGATTTTTATCGACGAAATCGATGCGGTGGGCCGACAGCGGGGGGCCGGCCTGGGCGGCGGCCACGATGAACGCGAGCAGACCTTAAACCAGCTGCTTGTGGAAATGGACGGTTTTGAATCCAATGAAGGCGTTATTTTAATTGCCTCGACCAACCGGCCCGACGTGCTCGATCCCGCGTTGCTTCGGCCCGGTCGATTCGATCGTCAGGTGGTGGTTCCCATGCCCGATATCAAGGGCCGCACCCAGATCATAACGGTGCACCTGAAAAAAACGCCCTCGGCCACCGAGATCGATGTTGATGCCCTGGCCCGGGGCACGCCGGGCTTTTCCGGCGCGGACCTTGAAAACATGGTCAATGAAGCGGCCCTGATCGCGGCCAAGAAAGACAAGGAAAAACTGACCATGGATGACTTCGAGGATGCCAAGGACAAAATCTACATGGGCCTGGAAAGAAAATCCAAGGTCATGCGCGAAGAAGACAAGCGCACCACGGCTTATCACGAGGGCGGACACGCGCTTGTGGCCCGCTTTCTACCGGAAACCGATTCCATCAATAAAATTACCATCATTCCCCGCGGCCGGGCGGCCGGGGTCACCTGGTTTCTGCCCGAAGAACGCGATTTCATGTTCAAAGACCAGTTGATGAGCGAACTGGCCGTGGCCATGGGCGGCCGGGTGGCCGAGGAACTGGTGTTTCAGCGCATCAGCACGGGGGCGGCCAACGACATTAAAAAAGCCACCGAACTGGCCCAGAAGATGGTGCGCACCTGGGGCATGAGCGAGCAGCTCGGGCCGCTGGCGTATGGTCAAAACGATGAACATATCTTTCTGGGCCGGGAAATCACCCAGCACAAGGATTATTCCGAGGCCACCGCCCAGAAAATCGACGCCGAAGTCACCCGCATCGTCACGGAAACCTATGAGACGGCCCGCCGGATTCTGGAAGAAAACATCGACATTTTAACAAAACTTGCCGAACGGCTGTTAGACAAAGAAACGGTGATGGGCAAAGAACTCGACGCCCTGATCCGTGAAATGCGGCCCGGCATGAAGCTGCCGTCCGACGACCAGGCCGCCGAGGCGGCGGAAAAAGCAGAGTCGAGCCATGAAAACGCTTGATCTGAACTGGCGGGGCCATCGGCTGCAACTCGGCCACCGGACGCGCATCATGGGAATCTTAAATGTCACCCCGGATTCGTTTTCCGACGGGGGCCATTTTTTCGATGCCGATGCCGCCCTGGCCCGGGCTGAATCCATGATCGCCGAAGGCGCCGACATCATCGACATCGGCGGGGAATCGAGCCGGCCGTTTTCCGAACCGGTAGCCGCCGAAGAAGAAACCCGGCGAGTGGTGCCGATCATTGAGCACCTGGCCCAAACCATCTCGGTACCCATTTCCATTGACACGACAAAATCCGAAGTCGCCCGGCGGGCCATGGCCGCCGGGGCGGCCATTATCAATGACATCAGCGCCGGCCGTTTTGACCCCGAAATGAGCCGGGTTGCAGCAGAAACGGGCGCCGTGTTCGTGCTGATGCACATGAAGGGCACACCCAAAACCATGCAGAAAAATCCGGTCTATTCGGATTTGATCGGCGAAATCTGCGACTATCTGGAAACGGCAATGAACACGGCCGAAGCCGCCGGCGTGGCCCGGCAGAACCTCATTGTGGATCCGGGCATCGGTTTCGGCAAAACGGTATCGCACAACCTTGAAATCATAAAAAAAATCGATCAATTTCATCGAACCGGCGCCCCCGTTTTGCTCGGGCCGTCCCGAAAGGCCTTTATTCGCAATCTCCTGGCCGGATCGGATCAAAAAACGCCCGACGCCGATGGCCCGATCGTTTCCGCGGGCACCCAGGCCGCGGTGGCCGCCGCGGTGCGCAACGGGGTGGAAATCATCCGGGTCCATGACGTAGCCGAAACCAGGACCACCCTGAAGATTGTCGACGCCGTCCGCAATCAACCCTGATGGTCTCGTAAAAAGCGATTTATGCCGCCGGCGGCATTTTTGCAGAAAGGAACTTTAGGAGGTCAGGCACTAAGGGACTAAGGGACTAAGGCACTAAGGCACTGAGTTTTTTAAACCTTATACCTTAAACCTCGAGTTCCTTGAAGCTCTTGGGACGGCAAGGTCGCCGTTGCAGCGCAAATCCACCGCCACTTCCGAGTGCCGCAGACGATCCGAATTCAATTTATGCATAAAGCTGCCAAAAAACGCTTCAACTTGAAATGGCTGCTTCTTTCGGCAATCATTGTCGCCTTTGCGGCCTCTTACTGGCATGTAGCCCATTTTCACGAAGCCACCCTGACGATCGGCCTCGAAGTCTACGCCATTCCGGAAGACTTCACCGTCGTCGATCCGCCGAGCCAAACCATCGAAGTCCGGGTCCGCGGCCCCCGGAGCGCCGTCCGGAAAGCTGCCGACACAGACATCACCTACAAGGCCAATCTGTCCGATGCCGGCGCCGGGGTAAACCCCATCGCCATTGACCCCGAAGAGCTGCCGCTTGCCGACGACATTACCGTGGTCAGCGTCAGCATCGACGACAAAACCATCACGCTGGAAAACACCATTGAAAAAAAACTGCCCGTCCGGGTCCAATCCAAGGGCAACGCGGCCTTCGGCTACCGGGTGAAGGAAAAACGGGTCGATCCGTCCAAAGTGACGCTGCGGGGTCCCGAAAGCAAACTCTCGCCATTGACGGCCGTAAAGACCCACGCCATTGACATCACGGGGGCATCGAAAACCATACAGGAAAAAATCACTCTGGATTTGCCCGAAAGCGTCCAAGTATTGCCCGATCAGCAGCCCCTTTCCGCCTCGATTGTCATCGGGGCAAAAACAACGGAAAAAACCCTGGAAAACGTTATCGTTACCGGCCGCAACACCCCTTATTTCCACATCATTCAGCCCGATACCATCCGGCTGACCATCCGGGCCGCCCAACCCGTGTTCGCCGGCGCGTTTTCCCGGAAAAACGTATCGGTTTTTTTGGAACTAGAAGGTCTGGCCCCGGGCATCTATGTCAAGCCGGCAATTATCCGGCTGCCCGACAATATTTCCCTGGTGCGGGCCGACCCCCAGGTATTTACCGTTCAAATCAAAAAAACCCCCCCTGCGTCCGGAGGACCATGATGCTTCTCGTAGTCGATGTCGGCAATACCCATACGGTGGTGGGCCTTTATAAAGACGACCGCTTAATCGATGACTGGCGGATTCACACGGAACCGAAACTGACCGTGGATGAATTTCAACTGATGGTGTCGCATTTTCTCGAAAGGGGCGGCATTGAGGCCGCCGGCATTGATCAGACCGTGGTTTCCTGCGTATTAAAATAATAGAGGA
>JBNJEA010000230.1:0-3679 GCA_051745395.1 Thermodesulfobacteriota bacterium
CGCAGTAGCCTCCTTTCTGCCCGGGGTGCGCCGGCAACCGCAGGGCATTTTGATCAATTCTGTATAAAAGGGGATGAAAAGCTTGCCGAATATGACTGAAATATTGTAAATTTATTGTCAGATGGAGGATGTTGAGTACAAGAAGTCTTTGGGGTTTCTGGAAAAGGCAAGCGATGGCAGCATTTTCACGTTGTCACAACTCTGTCGGAATTTGACAATTGAAGACCACACAATATTTTGATTATACGAGAAAGCGACCCGATCGCGCCATGATTCAAAAGGATTGGATTACGTTGGTTATTGAAAAACCGGAAGAGATACAGATTCAATCCGACGGCAGGATCAGAAAATGGGCTATGATTCCAGAAATCGGAAAATATTTGCGGGTTGTCTTGCTTGAGGACGGTGAAACAGTTCATAATGCATTCTTCGACAGATCATACAAGGAGAAGTAAAAATATGAGAGTAAAATATTTTTCAGACACAGATACCGCGCATATAGAATTCATAGACAAGACTGTCCATGAAACAAGGGAAATAAGCGAAAATATCTATATTGATATTGATGAAAAAGGCAACCTTGTCAGTATGACCTTGGAGCATGCAAAGGACAAAGCCGGCCTTTGGGAATTTTCATATCAGGAAATGTCGACTCAATCAGGGTAGGCCTGATTGGTTAATCGGGTCCCTTCTGGCCACCCTGTTCCTTACTGCGACCGCGTCCGCTGCCAGACGCCGGATTCAACCTCACTGACAGCGCGTCAAATCATCTGTAAACGCCATCAACCTGTTCGTGATGATCTCTGGTTATTTTGGTCTGCAGCACTTTTTTCCTTCCCTTTGACGACGATAAACAAGGCGCTGAAATTTTTAACGGTTAATATAGCAACCCGTTGACTGCGTATGCCCGGGGGGTTACCATTCTTTTTATGAAACTTGTTTTCCGGCAAGAGCGTTGCCGGATGACACCTTGAAAAGGAGGCCTATGTCGGACAATGAGAAAACGCGCGCCGCAATTGTCACCGGCGGCGCTCAGGGGATCGGCCGGGCGGTTGCTGAGCGCTTCCTGCGGGATGGAATGGCTGTTTTGATCGCGGATTCGGATGCGGAAGCCTGCGAAGAGGCGACAGCCGCGTTATCCCAAATCGGGCATGCAGCGGCCGCGGTTTGTGATGTGTCAAACGAGGAGGATGTGGGGCAGGCCATTTCCAAAGCAATGGGCGCCTTTGGCCGGCTTGATGTTCTGGTCTGCAATGCGGGCATCGGCTTTTCAGGGGTGCCGGTAACCGAGCTTACGATGGATGAGTGGCAGCGGGTGATCAACGTCAACCTGACCGGGTGCTTTTTGTGCGCCAAGCATGGCGTGCCGCACTTGCGCAAAACCAAGGGCTGCATAATCACCATCGCCTCCACCCGGGCGATTCAGTCCGAACCGGACACCGAAGCGTACACGGCATCCAAGGGTGGCATTACGGCGCTAACTCATGCGCTGGCCGTAAGCCTTGGCCCGGAAATCCGCGTTAACTGCATAAGCCCCGGCTGGATTGAAACCCGTGAATGGCAAAAACGAAAAAATCAGAGCGAACCGGAACTCACAGCCGCGGACCATGCCCAGCACCCGGCCGGCCGGGTGGGAGATCCCCGGGATGTGGCCGCCCTGGCCGCCTTTCTGGCCTCAGGTGAGGCGGGGTTTATCACGGGGCAGAACTTTATTGCCGACGGCGGCATGACCCGGAAGATGATCTACGTCGAGTAAACAGGGCTGCGCCCGGTATCGCAGCCTTTGCCGGCAGGCTGCCGCGCATGGTTGATTTCAATCGCGGCGGCTTCCGGAACACAAACAGGGATTCATCCATGAACATGCCAGGCAGTGTAACGATCCGGGAGGTGGCGTTACGGGACGGGCTTCAGTCCGAGAAAGCGTTTGTGCCCACCGAAAAGAAACTCGCGCTGGTGGAAGCCCTGCACCATGCCGGCGTCAAACATATCGAAACCACGTCGTTTGTCAGCCCGAAGGCCATCCCGCAGCTCTCCGACGCCGCCGACCTCATGGCCCGTGTCAAGCGCGAGGGACTGTGCCACGAAGTGATGGTCCCCAATATCAAGGGGGCGGCCAGGGCGATCGAGGCCGGCGCAAACCGGCTGGTCGTCTTTGTTTCGGCCACTGACGCCCACAACCGGGCCAATCTCGGCTGCAGCGTGCAAGCGTCCGTTTCCGGGTTTGCGGACATCTTTCAACTGGCCGCAAACGAAAAGATCCCGGCTGCCGGGGTGATTGCCGTTGCCTTCGGCTGCCCTTTTCAGGGTGCCGTACCCGTGCAGGACGTGCTCGAAATTGCAAAGCGCTTTATTTCCCTGGGCGCAGACCGCCTGTCGCTTGGCGACACCACCGGCATGGCCAACCCGGCCCAGATCAGGCAAACCGTCCGGTTTTTCCGGGAAAAGCTGCCGGACACCCCTTTGTGCCTTCACCTGCACAACAACCGGGGCATTGCCATGGCCAACCTTTATGCCGGCTACCTGTCCGGTGTCACCCTGTTTGATACTTCCCTCGGCGGCATCGGAGGGTGCCCCAATGTTCCCCAGGCCGCCGGCAACCTGGCCACCGAGGACGTTGTCTTCATGTTCCAGGAGATGGGCGTTGAAACGGGCATCAATCTCCCCGCCCTCATCAGCGCCGCCCGTACGCTCGAAACCATCCTCGGCCGCCCGCTGCCCGGCCAGGTCATAAAGAGCGGCCCGCTTTGACAACCCTTTACGGAGCAGCAGCCGATGACAAAAAAGACGAACCGACGCTACTGGCTGATGAAGACCGAACCCTCGGCATTTTCTTTGGAAGACCTCAAAAGCGCCAAAAAACAGACCACAAGCTGGGATGGGGTGCGCAACTACCAGGCCCGGAACCTGATGCGCGACGAGATCAAGGCAGGCGACGGTGTTCTGTTTTACCACAGCAACATCCCCAGCCCCGCAATTGTCGGCATCGCCGAAGTCGTCCGCGAAGGGCACCCGGACGACACGGCAATGGACCCGACGTCCGATCATTATGACCCGCGGGCAAGCCGGGACAACCCCGTTTGGTACATGGTGGACATCCGCTACAAAGCGGACCTGCCGGCGCCCGTAACGCGGAACGACCTGCGGCAGCACCCGGTTTTATCGCAAATGGACGTGTTGAAAAAAGGCAACCGGCTCTCGGTGCAGCCGGTCACCAAACAACAGTGGCAGGCGATCATGGAACTTGCGGATAGTAAAGATCCCCTTTCCTGATCTTGACGCCGGGCCATCATAAACGATACGAATGTTCAAATGGATGACGCCTGAACCTTAGGGCGTTTCTTTGCCGCAGCGATAAACAAAAGGTGAGGGCAGGCACGATATCCAGTAAGCAAACAGGAGAACAAATGCATGCAAATTAAAAAAATCGACATCAAAACCATTTTATACACCACGGACCTGTCAGATACGGCCCTGAAGGCCTTTTCCTACGCTGCCAGCCTGGCTGCCGCCTACAAAGCAAAATTGATCATCCTTCATGTGATGGATGATTACTTTGCGATCGAGCCCTCGCTCAAAGGGTTGCTCCAGGAGGATCAGTGGAAGGCCATCAAGGAAGCGCATGTCCGGGAAGCCCGGGAAACACTTGCCGGGAAAAGCCGCAGCAACCTGATCGTTCGGG
>JBNJEA010000231.1:0-3655 GCA_051745395.1 Thermodesulfobacteriota bacterium
ATATCAAGGCGCAACGGATCGCCTTTCCATTGAGGCTATCCAGGCGGATGCAAAATGCCGGGATGATGCCGTTTGAGGTTGGGGTTTTTCATGCGCATATTAGTTACAGGCAGTGCCGGAACGAAAACCGGGATTTTGCCTTCCGGCATTGAGTGGCTGAATTTGGGAATCCACGAAGCGGCAGGTGTCCGGCGATGTATATCACCCGGACCGTTTAAACGACATTATTATCAGGAGATTGGCAAATGCAGACAGCATTGGATATTTTGGAGGAAAAAAGCCCCCGGATGATCTCTGTCGACCGGGACGCCACCCTGTTTGACGCCATCGAGCGCATGGCGGCCCACAATATCGGGGCCATGCTGGTAAAAGACGGCGATAAGATCGTGGGCATCTGGAGTGAACGCGACCACCTGGAAAAAAGCCTCGAACCGGGTTACGATCCGAAAACATGCCGTATTGGCGATTACATGCAGACCGAGTTGAAATCCGCACCCGCTGAAACGCCCATTTTAAAATTGCAGGAACTTTTTCTGGGCTTGTATATCCGGCATATCCTGATAAAAACGGAAGAAAAATATGTGGGACTTCTGTCGGTGGGCGATGTGATTCGGGCCAGTCTGCTGGTAAAGGACCAGGAGATTCGGCAACTGCATCAGATTGCCAGCTGGGAATATTATGAAAACTGGGGCTGGCACAGAAAGCACCGGAAAAAGTAAGCGGTCTGAAAAGCCGCTTGTCCAAAATATTCTTTTCCGGTTATCCAAAATATTCCAGTTCATGATTTTGTATTCTGAATCAAGGCATCATGAGCTGCCATCACTTGACAAAAAAGCAACTTGCTACGACCGTCATGCCTGCGGAGGCAGGCATCCAGTTTTCCAGATAGCAAAAACCCCTGGATGCCTGCCTCCGCAGGCATGACAGACGAGGCGAGGTCTTTTGGATTTGTACTGGCCTCCCGAAGCTTCTTCTTGTTTGAAATGAACAACTACTAAAGTTTTCCGGAAAACCGGATATTCTTAAAAATCTAAAACGTTGAATTTCTGGGAGGGTAAAATGCGGGGCGCTTTCATTGTGGGAATGCTTATTGCTCTTTTGGTGGTGGGGATCCTGGTGATCCAAAATGTGGATACCGGCTCCAGTGGACGAACCGATGGAGTGGAACAGGTCGATCAGGCAAAAGACGCGGCGGATCAGGCCCAAAAAGCCATGGAAAAAACACGCAAATCATCTGAGCAAAGTGCCGAATAGGCCTTGTCTGTCTCCAAAAGGGGGGCTGTGACGCCGAAATGTGTGTGGGCCCGTCAAACCCTTTTCGAATTTGTTTGGAGACGTCGTCTCCGAATCCTTGCTTTATTTCAATCGAAAACTGTGTTACAAATTAAGCAACGCAAGCAACGAAATCATTACATTTTTCAGTATAATACAGACACAATGGCCGGATAGAGCTTTCGATGGATTTACTTTTAACGGGGGAGGTTCAATGAAGCGCGTCATCGCAATCAGCCTGGGTTCCAGCAGGTACAACTATGAATTTGAAACCGAATTTTTGGGGCAGGATTTTCTGGTCAAGCGGATCGGGGCGGACGGGGATATCAACAAGGCGGAGTCTTTGTTGAAGTATTGGGATGAGCGGGGCGATGCCATCGGTATCGGCAGCGTCCGGATGCCTTACGCCATCGGTCCCGGGAGAATGACGGATCCACGTTACCGGCGGATCCGAAAAATCAGCAAGCATCTGAAAACGCCGGTCACGTTGGGAGCCAGCCTGCGCAAGGTTTCCTTTGAATGGTCCATCCGGCACCTGCAGTACAAGCTCGGCGGGTTTTTTACAAATGCCCGGGTGCTGGTGCTGTCCGGCATGATGGATTATAACCTGGCCCGCATTTTGTCGGAGTTCACCGACAATATTTCCTTTGCCGATCCCATCATTGAACACGGCATTCCCAAGTTTTTATATTCGCTCAAGGATCTGGAAAGATACGCCCGGGGCGTGCATGAGGTGTTGAATTACACCCCGGGTAAACGCCTTGCCACATCGACAATGCCGGTCAGGCAATGGAATCAGTACATCCTGCGCAAGGCCATGCAGAAAAATACCATGATCATGGTGCCGTATCATGATTTCTATGATTATATGGGCGTTGCCGGCTTAGAGGAGCTGGGCGGAAAGACGGTGATATCGGCAACGGTATATGACGAACGGACGGAGTTTCTCAAAAACCGCGGCGTGGACATGATTGTCGACAACACGCCCTTGTTGCTGTCGCGGGTGGTGGGGGTCAACGTGTTGGAAGCCATGATCATTGCCGCTCTGGACAAACCCCGCGCCGAGATCACCGATGACGAATTGATGGAAATCATCAGCGATCAGTACCTCGAACCCCGTATCGTCTACCCCCAGGGGGAAAAACGCCGGGTCAACCGGTTTTCCTTTGTTATCCACCCCCTTTCCCAGGAGGATTTTAAAAAGGACAAAACCGTCGGCATGTTCACCCGGGTCCCCGGTGTCGCCGATGCGGTGGAAAAGGTCATGGCCTATTCGCCGCCTTTTGTCTATTCCAAGGTCTCCGGTGTTCAGTCGCCCACCGGGGTGGAGGCCGAAGGGTGGCTGATCTCGGTGGGCGGCACCCCGAAGCAGATGATGGCGCATTCCCCGGAGTTTACGTATAAACGTCTGCTGCAGGCCGCCAAGATGTCCAAGCGCCTGGGTGCCCAGATCATGGGCCTCGGGGCGTTTACCAAGGTTGTCGGCGATGCGGGCATTACGGTTTCCCGGCAGGCCGAGATTCCGATTACCACGGGCAACAGTTACAGTGCATCCGGTGCCCTGTGGGCTGCGGCCGATGCGGTGCGCCGCATGGGTCTGATCGAAATTGAAAAAGGGAAAATGGTCAACGCCAAGGCCATGGTGATGGGGGCCACGGGCTCTATCGGTGCGGTCTGCTCCCGGCTGCTGGCCCTGGTGGTCAATGACCTCTACCTGGTGGGGCGCAATACCGCCAAACTGCTGGCACTGAAACAACAGATCCAGGATGAAATGCCGGAATGCCGGGTCACCCTGTCGACCTATGCGGATCATTACCTCCACGACATGGACATGATTGTCACCACCACGTCGGGGGCCGGCAAGAAGGTGCTCGATATCATGAAGGTCAAACCGGGATGCGTGATCACCGATGTGGCCAGACCCCTGGATCTTCCGCCGGAGGAGGTGGCCAAGCGGCCGGATGTGCTGGTAATCGAATCCGGCGAAATTGAGTTGCCGGGCGAGGTGGAAATGAAAAACATCGGCCTGCCGCAAAACGTGGCCTACGCCTGTTTGGCCGAAACCATTGTCCTGGCCCTTGAAGGCCGGTTCGAAATCTTTACCGTGGGCCGGGAAATCGAATGGGAAAAGGTCAAGGAAATTTATAAGCTCGGGCTCAAGCACGGCATGAAACTCGCGGCCATATCCGGACACAAGGGGATTTATACGGATGAAGACATCCAGGCGGTCAAGCAGCACGCCCTGGCGGCCCGGGGCGAATCGGAAAAAACGGCGGAAAGCGTGACCGAATAATCCTATAAAAAATGCCTGGCTCTTCGCTGGCTTGCCCTGTCGACCCCGTCGGGGGGGGGGGTTGGGGTATGGGGGGGAGAAAAAGGAAGA
>JBNJEA010000232.1:0-3641 GCA_051745395.1 Thermodesulfobacteriota bacterium
CCAAATAAATATATCCCGTGGAAATCCAGGCTCCGGCAAAAATCAACCTGTTCCTGGATGTCCTCGGCAAACGGACGGACGGGTATCATGAACTCCGGTCTTTGATGTGCCCCATCGGAATTTATGATACCGTCCGTTTGTCATGTGAGCCCGCAGATGCCCCGGCAGATATAAGTGTTGTCTGTACCCATCCGGACGTGCCGTCGGGCCGCGCCAACCTGGCATGGTCGGCCGCATCGGCTTTTTTTGCCGAAACCGGTTTTTCAGCCAAAACAACTGTTGCCATCGACAAACGCATTCCCGTGGGCGCGGGACTGGGCGGGGGCAGCAGCGATGCGGCTGCTGTGCTTGCCGGATTAAACCGCTTTTTTGACCACCCCCTTTCCACAGACCGGCTAATGACCATTGGCCGCTGCCTTGGTGCGGACGTGCCGTTTTTTATCCACGGCCGTCCGGCCCTTGCCACCGGCATTGGCGAAAAACTTTCGCCTTGGCCCGATCTGCCCTTGTTTCACCTTGTGCTCATCTATCCCAACTGCCCCGTATCCACGGGTGAAGTCTATAAAAAGTTGAATTTGGCATTGACAAAAAACAAAAAAATAACTACAAAATTTACTTTCGAATCGGGCTGGGAAGCCGACTTCGCAAGGCAGCTCTACAATGCGCTTGAACCGCCGGCCATGCAGCTTTGCCCGGAAATCCGCCAGGCCAGGCAGGCGCTGATGAATTCCGGGGCTCTGGCGTCATTGATGAGCGGCAGCGGGTCCTCGGTATTCGGGATTTTTGAAGACGCCGGACAGGCCGGAATGGCATTTGATGCATTATCTGCACGTTGCCATTCATGGCAGGTGTTTCAAACCCGTTTGCTAGATTAATTGCGCTCGCAGGGCGAAAAAGACCCAACCACCGGTTGCTGGGGCGTAGTCAAGCGGTAAGACACAGGATTTTGGTTCCTGCATTCGGAGGTTCGAATCCTCCCGCCCCAGCCATTTCACAATCGGTTTCACCAGAAATTTTCAACCCCGGGAAAGGGGAAGTAAACGTGGAGAACAACGGATATATCATTTTTTCCGGATTATCCAATCCGCAGCTGGCAGAATCTGTTTGCAGTTATTTAAATCAGCCCCTGGGCAATGCCAAGGTCAAACGCTTCAGCGACGGGGAAGTGCAGATCGAAATCGATGACAACGTCCGGGCCAAAGACGTTTTTGTGATGCAGTCCACGTGCTACCCGGTCAATGATCATCTTGTGGAGCTTCTGCTGATGATCGATGCGTTCAAGCGCTCCTCTGCCAGGCGGATCACAGCCGTCATCCCCTATTTCGGCTATGCCCGCCAGGACAAAAAAGTGGCCCCCAGGGTGCCCATCAGCGCAAAACTGGTGGCCGACCTGCTGACCACCGCCGGGGCCAACCGCGTGATCACCATGGATCTGCATGCCGGTCAAATCCAGGGTTTTTTCGACATTCCAGTAGACAACCTGTTCGCCGCCCCGGTTCTCATTAATCACATGCGCCGGCAGTTTTCCGATGACCTGGTCATCGTCTCGCCGGATGCCGGCGGCGTTGAACGGGCCCGGGCTTTTGCCAAACGGTTAAACGCTGGCCTTGCCATCATTGATAAGCGCCGTTCAGCCCCCAATCAATCCAAGGCAATGGCGGTGATCGGAAACGTAGAAGACAAAAAAGCCCTGATTCTCGACGATATGGCTGACACCGCCGGCACCCTGACCGAAGCGGCCAACGCGATTTCCGCCAACGGGGCCAAAGAAGTGCATGCCTGCTGCACCCATGCAGTGCTCTCCGGGCCGGCCATTGACCGGATCAATGCATCCACCTTAAAATCCATGGTGATCACCGACACCATACCGCTGTCCGGCAAACCCAAGACATGCGATAAAATCACCGTGCTCAGCATTGCCGAATTGTTTGGCGAGGCCATTTACCGCAGCCACACCGGTGATTCCGTGACATCATTGTTTATTTGATCAATCGCGCTGCAAAAAGACATTTATTTGGAGGATACATTTTGGATATTATCAAACTAAGCGCACAACCCCGCCGGGAAACCGGCAAGGGCGCAGCCCGGAGCCTGCGGCGTGCAGGCCGCATTCCGGCCGTGCTCTACGGAGCCGATATCGAAAGCCAGCCCCTGTCGGTCAGCATCCAGGAACTGGAACGGATGTTTAACAATCCCCGGTTTACCCGAGGTTTGATCAACCTGGCCGTGGAAAATGCCGGAAACCGCCGGCAGACTGTTATGATCAAGGAATTTCAACGCGATCCGGTCAAAGACCATTACATCCACATTGATTTTTTTGAAATCAAAATGGATCAGAAAATTTCAGTGATGGTTCCGGTGACCACCACCGGCACATCCAATGGCGTGGAGGAAGGCGGCATCCTGCAGATCATCCGGAGGGAACTGGAAGTCTACTGCCTGCCAGCCAATATACCGGAACAAATTGAAATCGATATCTCTGCCATGGAAATGGGCGATTCAGTGCATGTCAGCGAGGTGCCGCTGCCCGAAAACGTGGAAATTCCCTATGAAGTCGATTTCACGATTCTCACGGTTGTCAGCCCGAAGATGGAGGAGCCCGAAGAGGAAGTTCTGGAAGAAGAAGGCCTTGAAGAAGGCGAAGAGGCTGCCGGTGATGAAGGCGCAGATACCGAATCCGGGGATGAGGCCCAAGAATAACCGTGCAGGCCGAAACCTGGCTGATTGCCGGACTGGGCAACCCGGGGCCCGCATATGCCCACACCCGTCACAATGTGGGTTTTCTTGCCGCTGAGAATGCAGCCATGCGTTGCAGCGTGGCCATGGAACAAAACAAATTCAAGGTTCGCTTTGGCCGGGGCCGGCGAGGCAACAATAAAATAATCATCGCCCAGCCCCTGGATTACATGAACCGAAGCGGGCCGCCGCTTCGCCGGATTGCGGATTATTTCGGCATAGAGACCGGACAAATTCTGGTCATACATGATGATTTGGATATAGAAAAAGGACAAATAAAATTCAAAGAGAAAGGAGGTCATGGAGGGCACAACGGCATCAAATCGATCATGGAAGCCTTTTCGTCAGGAGGTTTTCCAAGGCTTCGAATCGGCATCGGAAGACCTGCGCCGCCGATAGACGTCACGGACTGGGTTCTTGGCAGGTTCACGTCTGAAGAACAACGTTTCTTCGACCCCGTTATTGAACTTGCAGGAAAAGCCGTGATAACAATGATCGATAAAGGTTTGCCGGTTGCAATGAATCGTTTCAATCAAAAAGCAGGTTCTCTAAGTGTCTGATTTTTTTTAACCTAAACTTTTAGGGAGGTAGGCATGGAAGTTATTATGGAAAACATTCCGCTAACTTGTACACTCATTGGTGCGCTGGGAATTATTTATTCCCTGATTGTGGCCGGAATGATCAAAACCGCGCCCACGGGCACGGAAAAAATGGTGGAAATTGCCAATGCTATTCAGGAAGGCGCAATTGCCTACCTGAACCGCCAGCTCAAGACCATTTTGATCGTGGGCATTGCGATTTTTATCATCATCTTTTTCAGCCTCGGAACCACCACTGCGGTGGGTTTTGCCGTGGGCGCCGTGGCCTCTTACCTGGCCGGATACATCGGCATGCGGGTATCGGTT
>JBNJEA010000233.1:0-3624 GCA_051745395.1 Thermodesulfobacteriota bacterium
CCGTGGAAAAAGAGGCGTGTTCGGTGGCGGTGCTCGACCGGCAACTGCCGCCGGGGACGCGGTTGAAATAGAGGGGTTAAGGGACTGAGGCACTAAGGGACTAAGGGACTAAGGGACTGAGGGACTAAGGGACTGAGGGACTGAGGGAATAATGGGCTGGGGGGCCAAGGGAATAAGGGGTCTCAGAGACATTTTGCGGCAAAGGGGAAACGCGGCGTGAGCGACAAAGAACAGATGCGGCAGATGAAAATCGAGGCGAAAACCGGTGCTGTTGCCGGGGCCTTGTTTGCCCCGGAGGCGCCGGGGCCTTTCCCGTGTGTCGTTTTGTGCCACGGGGCGTTTGAATACAAGGAAAACTTTTTTTCCTTTTGCCGCGGGTTGGCCCGTCAAAAGCTTGCCGCTTTCGCCATTGACATGCCGGGCCATGGCGAAAGCGGCGGCAACCGATATGCCATAGACGTTGATGCATGGGTCGCAGCCATCGGTGCCGCCATCGATTTTCTGATCGATGAACCGGTCGCGGATGCCCAACGGATCGGTGCGTTCGGTTTTTCGTCCGGCGGCACCGCGGTGCTGGAAGCCGCATTGCAAGAGCCCCGCATTCGGGCCATCGCCACGCTGGATGCCACAGTACAAAACTATATGGGCCCGTGGGACACCTTTTTGTTCAAGATTCTGACCGGCATCGGCAGCGTTAAAAAACAGATCACCGGCTCGGACCTGCGGCTGAACCTGCAAAGTGTTCTTAAAAATGCCCATGTGGCCTATGATCCGGCCGTAAATGAAGCCATTGTTTCCGATCCCCGCATGCTTGCCGCTTATGCCGCCCTGCCCCTGCCCGGTGCTGCGGCCTGCGCGTTTGTCGATACCGTGGACCGGGTCGGCGGCATCACGCAGCCGACATTGATAATGCACGGCGAAAACGACGGGATCGATTCCAAGGAAACGGCGTACCAATTGTTTGAACGCCTTGATTGTGAAAAATCCATTGAAATCATCCCGGAAAGCGGTCATTGCGGGCATCTGGATACCCATCACGCCATGATCCTGGATTTATTGGCCAGTTGGATGTCAACCCATCTTTAATTTTTGACCCGGATACTTTATGGCCGATAATCAACGGAAAAATAACCCCCAGCCCCTTTCCCCCCTCGACGGAAACAACCCCCTGGCATACAAAAGCATCCGGGAACAACTGCTGATCAAGGACCGCGCCATTGCCTCCTCCATTCATGGCATCGGCATCGGGGACCTGGAAGGCAACATCACCTATGTCAATGATGCCGCACTGAAAATGTGGGGCGCAGATGACCCGTCCGAAGTGGTGGGCCAATCGGTGCTCGATTTCGCCCAGGACCCCGACGAGGCCCTGGCCGTGATGCACAAGGTGCTGACAGAAGGCAGCTGGGCCGGCGAAATCGCCGGCAAGCGCAAGGACGGCTCCCCCATTATCGTTTATCTGTCGGCCAACCTGGTCTACAACGACAAGGGCGAGCCCATCTGCACCATGGATTCGTTCATCGACATTACGGCGCGCAAAAAGATCGAAGAAGATCTTCGGCTGAAGGAATGCGCCATCGCCTCTTCGGCTTACGGCATCGCCATGGGGGATTTGTCCGGCAACATCACCTATGTCAATAATGCGGTCATGAAGATCTGGGGCACCGAAAATCCTTCCGAAATCCTCGGCAGAAATGCCCTGGATCTGGCCCGGTCCAAAAAAGAGGCCATTGCGGTGCTAAGCGCCGTGATTAAGCAGGGCAGCTGGGAAGGCGAAATCGAGGGCATCCGAAAGGACGGCACCCCCGTTACCACCATCTTATCCGCCTCCCTGGTCTACAATGAACACGCGGAACCGGTCTGCATCATGGTGTCGCTCATCGACATCACGGCGCGCAAAAAAATCGAGGAAGAGCTGCGCATCAAGGAATTCGCCATTGCCTCTTCGATATACGGCATCGGCATCGGCGACTTAGCCGGCAACGTTACCTATGTTAACGATGCGGCGCTGAAAATGTGGGGGGCGGCCGAGCGTTCCGAGGTGATAGGACGCTCTTCCCTTGAATTTGCCAAATCGAAAACCGAAGCCCTGGAAGTCATGCACGCGGTGCTGGAAAACGGCAGTTGGGAAGGAGAAATCGCCGGCGTACGAAAAGACGGCACCCCCATTATCCTTCATTTGTCTGCCAACCTGGTCTACAATGAACAGGGCGAACCCGTCTGCACCATGGACTCCTTTATCGATGTCACCGAGAAAAAAAAGATCGAAGAAGAGCTGCGCATCAAGGAGTTCGCTATCGCCTCGAGCATCAACTCCATTGTCATCGGCGATCTTTCCGGCAACATCACCTACGTCAACAATGCGTTTCTGCGCCTGTGGGGCACCGATGATCCATCGGAAGTCATCGGCAAACCGGCCATCAGCTTTGCCAAAGACCCGAAACAGGCCGAGGCGATTTTGGCCGAAATCCTTGAATCCGGCAGCTGGTTCGGCGAAATCGAAGGGGTTCGAAAAGACGGCCGCTCGCTGCCCGTCCAGTTGTCGGCCAACGTGGTCACCGATACAAACCATCAGCCCGTCTGCCTGATGTGTTCATTTGTCGATATCACCGACCGCAAAAACGCCGAGTCCGCCCTGGAAAAAGCCAATCTTGACCTGGAAAACCGTGTGGCTGAAAGAACCCAGGACCTGGTCACCGCCAATGAACAACTGGTGCGCCAGATCGAGGAGCGCAAACAGGTGGAAACCTCCCTGCGCCAGAAGGAAGAAGAACTGCGGCAGAACTCCATGAACCTGGAAGAGACAAACACGGCCCTGAAAATCCTTTTAAAGCAACGGGAACAGGACAAGGAAGAACTCGAGGAAAAGGTGCTGGCCAATGTCAAGGAACTGGTCATGCCCTACATTGAAAAGCTCAAAAGCTGCCAGATGGACACCAAGGGAAAAACCTACCTCGAAATCCTTGAATCCAACGTAGAAGATATTGTTTCCCCCTATCTGAAAAAACTCTCCGCCTGTTACCAGAACTTCACCCCCATGCAGATCCAGGTCGCCGACATGGTCAAGGCCGGAAAATCCACCAAGGAAATATCGGAGCTGCTCAATATCTCCGACCGGGCCGTTGAATTTCACCGAAACAATATCCGCAACAAGCTGGGGTTAAAAAACCGGAAGTTAAACCTGCGGTCCTACTTGCTGTCTTTGGGATAAGGCGTGCGTGCCGGCCCGAACGCCGGGGCAAAACAATTGACACAAGGGCCGCATGTAAGTAGAGTAACGAAACAAAACAAAACACCGAATCCGTCACCCACAGGACACAACGCACACAGGTCAGTGCCATATATTCATGCGGACACGAAAAAAGAAAAAACCCGGATTGCAAAAAGTCGCCATGCCCAATGCCGGCTGGCGGCAGTACCAGTCGCACTTAAAACGACGTTCGGAAAAACGCCGCAGCATGCGGCGACTGCCGAAATACGCCCTTTACCTGGTCATGTTGCTGGGTTTGCTCCAGGGCGGCTTTGCCCTGTTGGATTATATGCTCGACCACACGGGAAACGAATCCGTATCCATCGCCGCCCCGGACGTGGATCGGCTGGAGCGGCAAAATGTTGCCGCCCTTT
>JBNJEA010000085.1:0-13694 GCA_051745395.1 Thermodesulfobacteriota bacterium
TCTTTCTGCCCTCTCAGTCCCTCAGTCCCTCAGTCCCTCAGTCCCTCAGTCCCTCAGTCCCTTAGTGCCTCAGTCCCTCAGTCCCTCAGCCCCTCTTCTTCCCCCCGCGGCAGCGTAAAATAAAACACGCTGCCCGCTGCCCGGCTGGCCGGCGGGCTTTTGACCCAGATGCGTCCGCCCATGCCGGCGACGGCATTTTTGCAGATGGCAAGGCCTAACCCCGTGCCCCCGGACTGCCTGCTGCGTTCCTTGTCGATACGGTAGAAGCGCTCAAATATCCGGTCCTGGTGTTTGGGCGCAATGCCTGGCCCGTCGTCTGCGATGGCGAACAGCATTTCCTTTTCTTTTTTTTGGCAAAAAACGGCAATGGATTTGCCGGACGGGGTGAAGCGGACCGCATTGTGGATCAGGTTTTCAAATATGCGAATCAAAGTGCTTTCATCCGCCTTGACCGGAATGGGCGCTGTCAGCCGGTTGTCCAGTTGAATCTGCTTGTCTTCGGCCATGGGCAGGCAGGTCTGCCAGGCTGTTTCAAAACATTTTGCCGCATCGATTGTCAATCGGTGTTGGGAAAGCGGCTTTTCCTGCAACCGGGTTAACTGCAACAAGTCGTTGACAATATTTGACATTTGGCTGGTGTTTTTCTGTATGGTGGTCAAAAAGGAGCGAGCATCTTCCGGCAGGGCGAAATTGCCCGAAAGCAGGGTCTCCACGTATCCCTTGATGGAAGTCAGCGGCGTTTTGAGCTCATGGGAGACATTGGCGACAAAATCCTGCCGGATTTTCTCGATCCGCCGGCTCTGGCTGATATTGTGAAATACGCCCAAAACCCCGCCTTCCGGGATCCGAACCAGGTAGACCTCGTAAAAGGTGCTTTCATCGACCGTCAGGGTAAAGCTGTGTTTTTTCTCTCCGGCGATGACCCGGTCGCAGGCCGCCTGGACGTCGGCGTTGATAAAAATCTCCATGGGCTGTTTGCCGATACAGTTTTGATGACAGCGCGTCATTTGCTCCAGGGTCTTGTTAATCGATTTGATCCGGCCGTTTCGGTCCAGCAGCATCACCCCTTCGCGCATGTTTTCGAGAATGGCTTCGAGTTCCTGCTTTTGTTCGGAAATAATGGTCATCTGATAAGAAATTTTATCGGCCATGTCGTTGATCGCCGCGGAAAGCTGGTAAAATTCCTGGCTGGCCCCTGCCAGGTAGCGGTGGGAATAGTCGCCGCCGCCGATGGCCTTGATTCTTTCAATGATTTCATAAACCGGGTTTTCCAGTTTCCGCGACAGGTAGAGGCTCAGCAGAAAGGTCAGGCCGAAAATCAGGGCAAGCCCGGCCCAGAACTGTCTGGCATAGGCGTTGAGCTGTTGTTCCACGGCGGACAGGGGCACGGCCAGCCGGAGAAACAGCGGTGACTTCCGGACGGGAAGCTCAACTGTTTGAGCGGCGTAAATCAGCCGACGGCCAAGGGTCTGGCTAAACCGCAGGGAAGAGGCCCGGCCCCGTTTTTGCGCGGCCACGATTTCCGGCCGGCCGGCATGATTGTCCAAAAACTTGATTTCGTCAAACGGCACGGCAGAATCGGCCATGACCGCGCCGCCGCTGGTGATCAGCGAGATGCGGTAATCGAGTTTGCCGGCCACCTGGCCGCACCATTCGTCGATGGCCTGCGGGGAATCAAAGGGTTGATCCCGGTGAATCATCCAGTCAATAAAGTCGAGATGCGAAAATGCCTCCTTTTTGGACGAGGCAACGATGGCTTCTTTCATGCTGTCATACACATAGACACCCGGCAGGCAGATGGCGATCAGCAAAACCAGCCAGAAGGAAAGCAGCAGTCGCGTTTTAAACCGGATAAATTTCATCTATGATTCCGTAAATCGGTAGCCGATGCCCCGAATGGTTTCGATGTCTTCGGAATAGGGAGCAATTTTCTGCCGCAGCCGTCGGATATGGGTGTCCACGGTTCTGGCGTACCCGTCGAACTGATACCCCCAGACCCGGTCCAGGAGTTGATCCCGGGTGCGGACCTTGCCCTTGTGCTGCACAAGTTCGAGCAGCAGGTTGAATTCGGTCAGGGTCAGCTGTAGCGTTTCATTGCCGATCTGGACCTGGTAGCGGTCCGGATCGATCACTAATTCCTTGTGGCGCATCAGGGCGGTATTTTCCCCCTTCGGCGTGCTGCGTCGCAGGATGGCCCGGATGCGCAGCAGCAGTTCCCGCGGGGAAAACGGTTTGACGATATAGTCGTCTGCCCCGAGTTCAAAGCCGACAATCCGGTCGATTTCCTCGCCTTTGGCGGTCAGCATAATGATATGCGTGTTTTCGGTGGCCTCGTTGCGTTTTAAGGTTTTGCAGACTTCGAGTCCATCCCTGCCGGGCAGCATCAGGTCCAGGATGATTAAGTCGGGCCGCTGTTCAATGGCCATTTCAAGCCCTTCGCTGCCGTTTCCGGACGTCAGGGTCTGATAGCCATCGTCGCGCAGATGCCAATCGATAAGGTTTAAAATGTCGGTGTCGTCTTCGATGATCAGGATGGTTTTTGTCATTTTCATTCATAGAGGTTTATTTTTGATAAAAAAAACCGAAGGCTTTTTTTGATTCAAACAACCAAATGGTAATCGAAGACTGTGACAGTAATGTGAAGGGTTTGTGATAAATTTGTGAAACCCCGTATTGTGGTCATGATTGTGGTCATGTTTTCACTGGATTGTCACATAAATGTCAAATTGTGTGGGTATGGTGTCTTTGTACGATGCATCGGGAATCATTTCCAATACATTTAATATCAAAAAAAGGGAGGCAATAAAACGATGAAAATGAAAAATCGGTTGATACAGTTTGCTGTGACGGCTCTGTTGACCATGGCAGTGGGAATTGGTGCCGCATGGGGGCAAACCCTGGAACTCAAGGGATCGACAACGGTATTGCCCGTTGCGCAGAAGGCGGCTGAAGCCTTCATGGAGGCCTATCCCGAAATCAATGTCTCCGTGTCCGGGGGCGGTTCCGGAAACGGGGTCAAGGCGTTGGTCGACGGGAGCACCGACGTTGCCAATGCATCGCGGTTTATCAAAACCAAAGAGGTGAAGCGGGCCGTGGAAAACGGTGTTTATCCCGTACCGTTCGGCATCGCCTTTGATTGCATCGTTCCGGTGGTGCATCCGTCCAATCCGGTTGACGATCTTTCCACCAAGCAGTTAAAGGGCATCTATGAAGGCCGGATCAAAAACTGGAAAGAAGTCGGTGGAAAGGACATGCGTATTGTGGTAATTTCCCGGGATACCTCCTCGGGCACCTATGAGGTATGGGAAGACCGGGTGCTCGACGGTGGCCGGGTTTTTCCCGGTGCGTCGCTTCAGGCCTCCAACGGGGCGGTATCCCAGGCCATTTCAAAAAACAAGTTTGCCATTGGCTACGTGGGGCTGAGCTATTTGAACAAGGAATTAAAGGCCCTCAGCGTAAACGGCGTAAAAGCCAGCGTGGACACCGCCGCGGCATTTCCGGTCAGCCGGAATCTTTTCATGTTTACCCAGGGCTGGCCGTCGGGGACGACCATGAAGTTTATCAATTTCATGATGCACCCGGACAAGGGGCAGCAGATTGTATCGGATGTGGGGTATGTGCCTTTGTATTAAGGGGCTGAGGCACTGAGGCACTGAGGCACTGAGGGACTGAGGCACTGAGGGACTGAGGGGCTGAGGGGCTGAGGTTGAGTTTCCGGTGGTGTCAGGTTTCAGGGGGAAGGTGTGAGGTGTAAGGTGTGAGGTGCAGGGTCTGAGGAATAAGGTGTAAGGTGTAAGGGGATAGGGTCTAAGGTAAACCGAAATTCAGGGTCAAAAAACTCAGTGCCTGACAGGCGCTTCCCCCTTACACCTTTGATTTTTTACTGACATTGGTGATGGAAAATGTTTGGGATGCGACGACAAAAAAAGGAAAAGGTCATCCGCTGGTTTTTTTTCACGGTGGCCTTTGTCTCTATCGCGGTGTTGCTGTTGATCCTGTTTTTCCTGGTAAAGGAAGGCGTGCCGGTTTTTCAGACGGTATCGGTTAAGGATTTTATTTTCGGTCAGTACTGGTATCCGACTTCGGATCCGCCGGATTTCGGCATCCTGCCGCTGATTCTGGCATCGCTGTATGTAACGATGTTTTCGGCCGCCCTGGCGGTGCCGCTCGGCGTGATGACGGCCATTTATCTTGCCGAAATCGCCACGCCGCGCTTAAAGGAGATCGCAAAGCCCACCGTGGAGCTTTTGGCGTCTCTGCCCTCCGTGGTGATCGGTTTTTTCGGCATGGTGGTGGTCGCCCCTTTTCTCCAGGAGACCTTTAATCTGCCCACGGGTTTGAACCTGTTTAACGCGTCTTTGATGCTGGCGTTTATGTCGGTGCCCACCATATGCACCATCGCCGAAGACGCCATCAGCAGCGTGCCGGCAGAGCTGAAAGAGGCGTCTTTGGCCCTGGGGGCCAATCATATTGAAAGCATTTTCCGGGTCATTTTGCCGGCCTCGCTTTCCGGGATCAGCACGGGCATCATCCTGGGCATGTCCCGGGCCGTGGGCGAGACGATGGTCGTGTTGATGGTCGCCGGTGGTGCGGCCATGATACCGGGTTCGCTGTTTGACCCGGTCCGGCCCATGCCCGCCTCCATTGCCGCGGAAATGGCCGAAGCGCCGTTTCAGAGCGAACACTACTATGCCCTGTTTGCCATCGGGATGGTGTTGTTTGTTTTCAATCTGGCGTTTAATTCGATCGCCGATTATATCTCGCACAAGCATCGTCAGGTGGGGGCGGCAACCCTTTAATCAGTCAAATGGACAGCAATGAAGGCTATGACACAGACGCAAAACACCAACCGGCTTTCCCTGACAACCGGCCGCCGCCGGAACCTTTTGCAGGCGTCGATGTTTACGCTGTTTCGGGCGGCGGCCCTGATCAATGCGCTGGCGCTGTTTATTATCGTTTTTTTTCTGGTGAAAAACGGCTGGCATGCCATTTCCTGGGAGTTTTTAACCGAAAAGCCGGTCGATTCCATGACCGGCGGCGGGATAATGCCGTGCATTGTCGGCACCGTCTATTTAAGCGTCGGGGCCATGGCCATTGCCATGCCCCTGGGGATCGCCTCGGCCATTTATTTAAACGAATACGCCCGGCAGGGATTTGTCGTCCGGGCCCTCCGGTTTGGCATCAACAATCTGGCCGGCGTGCCCTCCGTGGTTTTCGGGCTGTTCGGGCTGGCGTTTTTCGTGACCTGGATGGGACTCGGGGTCAGCATCCTGTCCGGGGCGCTGACCCTGGCCTTTTTAACCCTTCCTGTGGTCATCGGCACCTCCGAGGAAGCCCTCCGCTCGGTGCCCGATACCTACCGGGAGGCATCCCTGGGCCTCGGCGCCACCAAATGGCAGACCATTTACCGCGTGGTGCTGCCGGCGGCCTTTCCCGCCATGATTACCGGCGCCATCCTTTCCCTGAGCCGGGCGGCCGGTGAAACCGCGGCCATCATGTTTACCGCGGCGGTTTACTACACCACCCGGCTGCCGGATTCCGTGCTCGATCCGGTCATGGCGCTGCCCTATCATATCTACGTGCTGGCCACGGCGGGCACCGAAATCGAAAAGACCCGCCCCCTGCAATACGGCACCGCCCTGGTGCTCATCGCCCTGGTGCTCGGCATGAACCTGATCGCCATCTATTACCGCGCCCGCCTGCGGAAAAAGTAGTAAAAATCCCTGCCCTTGCACTCTTGGCTGCCCGGGGGCGGATACAAGGAACTTTCTCGCTCAAAAAGTCTTTTGCCGGTCAGGCATTTGCCGCTAAATTTCTCAAAGCCTGTTTGAAAACGTTCTCTTTTTGCCAATTTCGGCGTCAGGCGAAAAATTTTAATCCTCAAAATACTAATGTATTCCTGCGGTTAAAATTTTTCGCCTTCCTTGAACTTGGCCAAAATCGAACATTCTCAAACAGGCTTACACTCGGGCTCTTGCCCTCAAACAGTGAGAAATTTTTACGCGGCGCAAAGGGCCCGCCTTTTCGGCAAAACCCTTTCATTTCGCTCGAAAGCCCCTTGTATCCGCCCCCGGGCAGGGCAATGCCGTACTTTCCGAAAGCAATAAATACAAAATCGTTTCGCTTTCCGAATTTAGGGAGATTTCTACGGGCACTAAAGCATGACCATCTACCGGCATGTGGGAATACGGAAAAGTTTGGGAACACCGGGGGCTGAGCAGGCGATGGGGGGCTGCTTTGAGCGATTGTATCTGGAGGCCCGTACGTTTTCTTAGGCGCATCGGGTGGGGGAAACCCCACCGAATCGAAGTCGGGTCGGGTTGAGCGGCACCGTCGTAAGGGGCATGACAGGGCTTTGTCGAGCCGGGTCGTGAGAGTGGGGTGGGGGCAGGAATGCCCCCGCCCGATGCGCCTTAGAAAACAAGGGCCGGAAGATAAAAGCGAAAAGCAGTGCCCCATCGCCTGCGGCAAGCATGTTCAGGGTTGTTAAAAAAAAGAGCGGGCGCCAAAACCCGGCAACCCGCTCTTTTGTACTGTGCTGAAAATGTAAGACCGATTACGGTTTCAATGGATCAGAATTTGTACTGCCACTGGACAAGCGCGGCATCATCGGTTTTGCCCCAGTTGCCGGTCCAGTCATCGCCGTCGTCGCCGGAGGAAAAGACATAGTTGACCTGGATGCGGTTGTTCTGGAGGCTGCGGCGGGCGGACTTGCCGATTTCATCGACGTCTACACCAAGATCGGTCAAATAGAAATTGGCCCCGATATAGGTGTTGCCCAGATCGCTGTCCGTATCATCGGCCGGATCGGCTTCGGCCTGGTAGTGCTTGGCCACGACTTCGCATTTCGGGTGGAGCAGGTAGGCAAGGGTGGCGGTGATGGTGGCCTGGTTTTCGTCCTTGATGCCTTCAATATTGGTGCCATAGATATATTCGAGCTTCACATTCCACCGGCCGAGCAGGGAGTCGATGCCGGCATCAAAGGCCTCGAAATCTTCGGTTCCTTTGCCGCCGGCTTCTTCGCTGACTCCATAGGAGGCTTCAAAATGCAGGGGCTCGCCGTAGTCGAAATGGATCCGCGCGGCGTAGGCCAGGGCATCGCCCTTAACACGGTTATCAATTTCTGTTTTGTCTTTAACGATTTCGTCACCGTCGAGACTGTATTGCACATCTGTATATTGTAAGTTTTCATCCCGGATCACCGACGCACTCCTTCCCGCCGGGTTAAACACTCCGATGTCGTAGCCAAATCCCTTTCCGGCATGCTCATGGCCCATTTCGGTGCCGTCGGTCAAACCTGTTCCGCAATCCTGGCAGAACCAGGAGCCCACCATGGATGCATGATCGTGATCAATGGGTTCTGCGGCATTTTCATTGCCAAATCCGATGAACCGACCGCTGAGCAAGGCGCCCATGCCCCGTTCGAGCACCATGCCCTTGTCGAGTTTGTTGCGCTCGACAATATCTAAATTCCAGCCCGCGGTGGTGTAGCCCATGCCGTGCGGGGTTTTGATCATCCCCAGCCGGAAAAAGGCGCTGTCGTTGAATCGATAGCCGATAAAGGCATCCTTGATCATTTCCGGCAGCCCGGCGCCTTTGTTGGTGTGGGATTGGTTGAAATCCAGAAAGAGTTTGCCGAACATCTTGCCGTAGTAGTACTTTGTGCCAAGCCGGATGCGCTGGGCGTCAAACCGCAGGCCGTCGTCGCTTGTATCCGTTCTTGCGGCTTCACCTTCCCCGTGGCGGGCTTCTAACTGCGAGAAGCCGAAAAATTTCAAGCGGGCTTGTTTTTCGCCGAGTGTGCGTTCGAACTTATACGATGCACCGGCGATGTTTGGAAACACAAATGCGGCCACTATCAACGCGGCGAGCACGGGAAACATGCGTTTTGACCACTGGAAACACAACCTCATGGACCCTCCTTTTGATCAATTGATTTCGGTAATGCCGTATTTCATAATAGAGCAGGATGATTTCTGCCAACTGTTTCTTTTAGAGATTTGAACTGCCCCGGTCAATATTTTTTCCGGGGCGGTGCTGCATTGCCATGGTTTGATTTGCCAATGGGGCCCTGGTCGTAAAAAAGCAGACGCACCGACGTTTACACGGCTGACAGGGTTTGGGATGCCTTTCACCGAAAACGGCTTGCCCCGTTTCGTGTAAGGTATTATGGTGATAAACCGGTTTCGGAAAAGTAACTTTCCGGGGCGTTTTGGCGTTGAACCATCAGGAATTGAAGGAGGCAGTTGAAATGACGAGCACACATAATCCGAATCAGGATCACCAACATCACCACGATCATGATCCCGAGGCGGCCGGGGAAATGAGTTTCCGGCAAAAGCTTGAAAAACTGCTGGCCCACTGGATCAAGCACAACAAGGATCACTCGGGCAGTTATCGGCAATGGGCGGAAAAAGCCAAATCCGAGGACATGGAAGCCGTCGGGGAAATGCTCGACGATATTGCGGAAACCAGCGATAAAATCAATACCAAGCTGGAAAGGGCCCTGGCGCAGATCGAAGCGGATAAGGCGTGACCGGGTATTTGCAGAAGGGGCGTTTTACAGGCGTTGGATCAGATAAATGTAGGCCGGCAGCCGGCACAGGGTTTTAAACTCGTTGAACCGGGTTAAAAACCGCTCTTTTTCCCCGATTTCTTCAAGGGGGGACAAGTATATCGCGCCTTTGCTGTAGAAATGATCCAGCCGGTCGCGGGTCAATGCCAGAATCGAGGGCAGGTGGGTGTCGGGCAGGTTTTCGCCGATCACGAAATTGGCACTGATTTCGATGTGCCTGAAATTCCGGTTGACTGCCAGCATGCGGTCGAAGGCCTGCCCGATTTTTTCCGGGGTCAGCGGTTTTTCGAGCCGGGCCAGGGTGTCGGCATCCGCCGATTCAAACCCGAGGTTGATGTAGGTGTAAAACGGCAGCCGGTTTAACCGGTTAAAGAGGGTCTCATCGGCTTTTAACATGGAATCGACGCTGCCGAATAAAAACAGGCGGGGTTCTTTCATTACCGATTTTTCGATTTCAAGGATTTCATAGGCCCGCTCTGCGGCGAATTCGATATGCCTGCCCCCGGCGAAAAGCGCGTCGTGCTGTCCGAGAAAGACCGCATTATAATTGACAAGGTCCCGGTCATAAAAGGCGTTTAACTCTTTGAGCTGACCGATGATATTTTCGGCCGGCCGCCGGGAAAATCCCCGCCCGGTTTTCACCCGGCAGAAGCCGCAGTTGTACAGGCAGCCGTCGGCAATATTTAGCGGGATTACGTCGTATTCCACGTGCCGGGCATCGGGCGGCAGCACGGAGACGGGGCCGCCGATAATGTCATGGAACCGCCGGGCCCGTTCGGCCAGTCGCTGCGGGGTCATGGCCAGCACGCGGCGGATAAAATCGCGGGCCGCAGCCGGCAGCGGGGTCGTGTCCATGTCCGCCAGTTTTTCGTGCAGGCGGTGCCAGGCCGCAAAAGCGGCCTTGACCGCATCGCTTTCAAAGCGGTCCCGGCCGAAAATGGCGTTGGTCTGGTAGGACAAACAGGGGATATAATACTCCCCGGTGTAATTGTGGGCCCCGGTGTAGCCGCCGGCGGAAAAATAGGCCCAGTCGTTGCCGGCGGTGCGCTTGAGCCACTCCGCGTTTTGCAGCCAGTCCCCGGTGCGGCCCTGTATGGTCTGTATCTCCCCGTTTAAAGTAAAGCCAAATACATGGCCCGGGGTCTTGATTTCCCCGTAACGGCCGTAGCGGATGGGGTAGCTGATCTTGATGTACTGATCGGCCCCCTGTTTTTCCGGGGTGATGACGATGTTGTCGATTCGGCAGGATTCTGTCATGGGGTCAACTTCGCCGGATCACGTCTTTCGGCCCGGATGCGGCATCGGCTTCTGCCAGGTGCAGCGTCACGCGGCAATTGGGCTGCGCCATTGGCAACTCGTCGCCGGCCGCACCGATGATCCGGGTGATGCGGTTTTGTCGGGGCGGGCCGGACGGCCCCTGGATTTCAATGGCTTCGGCCCGGCCGATGCGGTTTCGAATGTCAACGACGAGCCGGGCGTCATCGGGCCGGTCGACAATTTTGCCCACATAATGATGGCGGACCGCCTGTTTGGCGCTCTGGTAATTCGGTGCCAGGCTGTCGGCATCGTTGAAGTAAAATCCCGTCCCATATCCCCGGTAATTGATTTCATCAAGGGCTTTTTGCCAGCAGGGATTGACGGCGTAGTTGTCCGGATCGGCATAATAGGTGTCAATGGCCTGCCGGTAGGCGCAGACTGCGGCGGCGAGGTAGTTGACCCCTTTCATTCGTCCCTCGATTTTCAAAGAATCAATGCCGGCATCGATCATTTCGGGAATATGGGCGATCATGCACAGGTCCTTTGCATTGAAGATATAGCTGCCGCGCTCGTCTTCGGCAATGGGCATGTACCGGCCGGGCCGCTTTTGTTCCACCACGTGGTATTGCCAGCGGCAGGGATGGGCGCATTCGCCCCGGTTGCTGTCGCGCCGGGCCATGAAACTGCTCAGCAGGCATCGGCCGGAATAGGAAATACACATCGAGCCGTGGGCAAAGGCTTCGATTTCCAGGGGGGTGGCCGTTGCGATGGCCCCGATTTCCGAAAGCGTCAGTTCCCGGGCCGCGTTGATGCGCCGGGCGCCGAGGCCGGCCCAGAATTGGGCGCTCATCCGGCTGGTGGTATTGGCCTGGGTGCTGACGTGGAGCGGAATTTCCGGGATTACTTGGCGGGCGGTCATGAAAATGCCGGGATCGGCAACAATAATGGCATCCGGGCCGATGCGGCCCAGTGCTTTCAGGTAGTCGATAAGGGGTTGCTCTTCGGATACACGGGGAAAGACATTGCAGGCCACATAGGCAAAGACCCCGTGGCGTCGGGCATAGGCAACGGCGTCGGCCATGTTTTCCAGTTCGAAGTTGCCGGAAAAATTGCGCAGGCTAAACGCCTTGCCCCCCATGTAGACGGCATCGGCCCCATAGTGGACGGCGACTTCGAGTTTTTCAAAATTTCCCGCCGGTGCGAGAAGTTCGATCCGGTCTCCGGTCATCCAGCAATATCCGTATGTTGCGGTTGGTCAGCAGACAGGGGGTGATTTGATCCGGGCTGTTGGGCGGGATTATCCATACAACATGCCATTGCCGGGGTCAATACAGAAATGGCCCGGCAATGGTTAACAGGTCAGGTGAAAGCCGGCGGCTACCTTTTGGTTTTCTTTCACGCGGCGGTTGAATTCCTCCGCGGCCCGGGCGGTGGGCAGGGAGACGACCTCGATGCCCTTTTCCGCCATCTGGTTGACAAGCGCCGGGTCAGGGCGCATTTGGCCCGGGTCGCCTTTGCCGAAGATGACCACATCGGGGCCGGCGGCCAGAATGTCGGCGACATCTTCGAACACCACATTGTGGCCACTTTTCCGCCACCAGTCGGGCATTACCGAATTATCAATGATTTTAATATCTTTTCGGTAGATCGTGCCGTCTATGGAGATACTGCCGAAGGAGTAGCTTTCGATTTGCATCAATGCCGTTCCTGGTATTTTCCGGGGCTTTGCCGGCATCCGTGGCGCTTTACATGCAGGCCTATTCGCCCATGCCGGAAAACCGGATATTTAGGTTGATGTTGAGGTTTAAGCCACCCTGCTCGGAAATTTCTTCCAGTACCCGGGCGAAAAGACTTTTAATGGCCTGGTCCGACATTTCGGTGGCCGAGGTGCGCGGCATCCGGGTCTGCTTGGCGGTTGCCGCGGCTGTCGCGGGCTTTCTGCCCCGCCGGGAGGCTGCGGCTTTCTGCGCCTGGACCTTGAGCCGGCTGGCCTTGACATGCTTTTTCAGTTCCGGCTGCTGTTCAATGGCCTGTTCCAGGGTGTAGCGGTTCTTGCCGGTTTTCCGGGTCAGGTCATAGAGATGTTCGGGATGTAGGTCAAAGGCCTCCGGTACCAGGTTGTAGGTATAGCCCTTGTGGGTTTTCTTTTTCTGGATAAAAAACCCGAGATCGCACTTTTCGCTGTTGCTCAGTTTGGCGAGAATGCTGGCGATGTCCTGTATTTTCATTTCCTTGCCGGCCAGTTGCGATACCCGCTCGGTGATATCGGGCGATCGCAGGTTCTCCCCGGAGCGCAAGGCATCAATAATGTATTCACTGTTGGTTTTTTTGCTGCGTTCCATAACGTCTCCTTTGTTATATTTTGTAATGGATCTATTCCAAATCCTTGATGGTACGGGAAAAGTGGTTTATCTATCGAAAATATAGAAGTAATCCAATATGTAATTTAAAATTATTCTCTCCGTTAAGTTTGTCAAGTCGGTTATATTTTATTTACAAATATTTATATCTATTTTTCGGCATTGGGAATTGATCGGATTCTATTGTTGTTTCCTCTGTAGAGATAAGGTTAATCGTTATTTACAAGGCGCTCTTATTGATTTGCCTTTTAATCAAGCGCTGGCGGGCCGGTTTTCTGTAAAAGGCTATACTGGCGCCGGACAGGTTCGACAAGAAAAACGAACGTTCGCTCTTTTCATATTGACAGGCATTCGGCAACAGCGTTATTTAGAAAATAATCCGGTTTTTCTCTTTTTTTTTCACGGAAATTTTGGCCCGGATGCATTCGGCCAATCAGCAGGGGCGGGGTGGCGCACATGAAAGCAATGCAAGTCTTTGAGTCGGTCTCCGAAGATCCCACCGGTTATATCCGAAAGACCAAAAACGAAACGGGCAAACCGGTGCTCGGCTATTTCTGCTCCTACACCCCGGAAGAAATCATCCACGCCGCCGGTGCCGTGCCGTTCCGGCTGTTTGGCACAAAGGGCGATATCCGGCTGGCCGACGCGCACCTGCAATCCTACTGCTGCTCCCTGGTCCGGGGCGGCCTCGAAGACGCCCTAAACGGCACCCTTTCCTTTCTCGACGGCACGGTCTTTGTCCATACCTGTGATTCGATCCAGCGGCTTTCCGATATCTGGCGCATCAACGCCGGTTTTCCCGTTCATATAGACGCGGTCATGCCGGTCAAGCTCGACAGCCGGAGTGCGCGGGACTACATGGTCGAGGTGTTGTCGAAGTGCCGGACAGACATGGAAACCGCGCTCGGGGTACAAATCACCGACGAGGCGCTTTGGCGCTCCATTGAGACATTTAACCGCATCCGGCGCCAATTGCGGACGGTTTATGAAATGCACAGCCGAAAACCCGAAGCGCTTTCGCCGGCGGGGATCTATCAGGTGATGCGCTCGGCGATGGTCATGGACCGGGATGTTTTGCCCGAATTGCTCGATGAATTCATCGATGCTTTGGGGGCCGCAAAAGCATCCGGGAAAACGGGTCTGCGCAAGCGGGTCATACTTTCCGGCGGCATCTGCAATCACCCTGATATTTACGGCGTGCTCGCCGATGCCGGCGGCGATGTGGTGTGGGACGATCTGTGCACCGGCACGCGTTATATGCAAGGCGATATCGACACCTCGGCGGCGTCATCGCCCGTGGAAGCCATCGCCGACCGGTTTATGAACCGGCGGGTCTGCCCGGCAAAGCACATGGACAATACCGGCCGCGGCCGCGACCTGTTAGACGCCGTTTATCGGCAGCCGATCGACGGGGTGGTTTTTCTGCTGTTGAAATTCTGTGACCCCCACGCCTTTGATTACCCGTACCTGAAGCAGTTTCTGGATAATGCCGGCATTGCCAG
>JBNJEA010000010.1:0-39680 GCA_051745395.1 Thermodesulfobacteriota bacterium
GCAGCGGGATTTGCAAGCCCTTGGCAGAGAGGCTTTTTTACATTATGAACCCAAGCGCCCGGGCCGGGGCATCAAAGAAATCTCGGCGGAGCAGGAAAAAGCGATCCTTGGCGTACTGGAAACAAGTCCCGGTTATGGACCGGGGCAGGTGCGACAGCAGCTGCGGCGACAGGGTATTTGTAAGTCAGAATATATGAGGTAGAAATAAAGTTGTCTTTTCGAAACCCATTTTTCCCCCTGCATACAATATCATTTGGCGAAAATCATTTTATACACAATTCGAGTCTGGTTATACATTGGGATATCAAAAGCAAGTTCCTATTCGTTTCTTCAGCCCCGCCTCAAATCAGTGACAGTTTATAAACATCCAGCGCATCGGCCTCCGGGTCAAACGGGCCGAAGAGCAGGGCTTCGGGCGGGCCCTTGACCCGAACATAGACCGATTCGGTCGCTGAAACGGTGTTTCTGGCCGCCCAGGCAATAAATTCCCGGTCGCCAAGAGCAAGGCTCATGTCGCGGACGGGGTATTCCAGGGTCGATGTTTGCGGAATTTGGCCGGCCGGGCCGATGCCCATGGCCTCGATGGCCGCCCCGGAGCCGCGGGCGCCGAAAATGACCCCATCCCAGGCCCCGTCCGCCGGACCGGCCTCCAGCCACAGCCCGACCTGGGGCGGGGTATACACGTGCAGCCGGTATTCCGATTCAACGGGTTTGACCGGCAGGTTCGCCCTGGCCGTAATTTTGGCGCCCAGGGCCGGGTGGTCCGCGGCAAACACGCCGGCCCCGGCAAGCGGCACAGGCAGTTTTTCGGTGACCGCCGCCGGATCATCGGTCATTATCATCATCGGGATCTGCCCGGCTTTCTGTGCCCGGACGGCGAGAGCCAAAAGAGATAATCCCTGGATCACGGTGGGGGTGAAATCCGCGGCATCGCCCGCGATCAGCCAGAGCCCGGTCGCGTTTGCCGCAATTTCTTCTGTGGCACCGGACCATGCCAGGTTTTCCAGGTCATTTTTCCAGAAATGGCCGGCAACTCCCAGGCCGTATGCCGATACCATCTTGTAAACCGCCTGTGCGGCGGCTTCGTCGTTTTTGATCATGCTGATCCAGACAGATTTGCTCATCCCTTCTCCTTGTTCGATTCTTTGTTCGGTTTTTTGACCGATTCTTTGTCTGGTTCTTTGGGCGCAAGCGGCTTTTAAGCGGACGTGCCGTGATAGCCAACCGCCAACAGGGTGATGTCATCGGACTGGGCGGCATCCCCGGAATGGCGGTGCACATCGTTTACGATCCTTTCAATCAGCCGCTCGGGGCGGTGTTTGGTGGAATCGGCCGCAATCTGCATCAAACGGTTTTCGCCGTAGAGATGGTGATCCTTGTCCATGGCCTCGGTCACCCCGTCGGTATAGAGCAGCAGCATGGCGCCGGGCGGCAGCCGCATGCTGCGGGTTTCGTATTGCACTTCTTCGGCCACCCCCAGCACAAGGCCGGAGGGCAGCGGCAGCCATTCCGGCGGGCGGTCGGGCGGAAAAAACAGCGGCGGATTATGGCCGGCGTTGGAATACTGCAGCTCCCCGGTGTTGAGATCTAAAATGCCGCAGCACAGGGTCACAAACATCATGGAAGCATTGTCGCGGGAGAGCTCCGCATTGACTCTTTCCAGAATATCCGATGGCGTGCGTCCGGCCTCGGCCATGCCCTTTATCAGCGTTTTGGTCACCGCCATGAAAAGCGCGGCGGGCACGCCTTTGTCCGATACATCACCGATGGCGAAAAAAAGGTGGTCCGCATCCATCAGGAAAAAATCGTATAGATCCCCGCCCACTTCCCGGGCGGGCTCGATGGCGGCGGCAAGCTCGTACTCCTCGCGCGGTGGCTCGAGCTGAACCTGCTGCGGGAGAAAGCTCATCTGGATGCGATGGGCGATTTTGAGCTCCCCCTCGATTTTCTCCTTGGCGGCCGTGGTTTCCTTGAGGTGCTCAATGTATTCCCTGAGCGTCCGGCGCATGTTTTCAAACGCGCCCGAGAGCTGGCCGATCTCGTCGCGGGAGTGCATCTCCGGGATTTGGATGTCCAGGTTGCCCCGGGCGATCTCGGCGGTACTTTCAGCCAGGGTCCGTATGGGCCGGGTAAATTTTCTGGCGACCAGCATGATGGCCATGGCAAGCAGGCTCAAGCCCGCGATGCCCGCGGCCAGGGTTTTCACCGTCTGGCGGCGGACCTCCAGGAACAGCTCATCGTGGGGGATGACCAGACCCAGCGACCACCCGTTCTTGGTAAAGGGCCGGTAAAACACCCAGGATCTGGTTTGCAGGTGCGGGCTGGCAAACTGCTGCCGGCCGGTCCGGCCTTTGGTCATGGCCCGGCCGATCTCTGCCAGCTGCGGGTTGCCCGTTTTCTGTGACAGGGTAAACAGGCTTTCGTTCATCTCGTACCGGCGATTCGGATGCGATATAAAGGCGCCGCTGCCGGAGATGAGAAACGCATACCCGGTTTCTACATACTGAAGCCCGGAGATGATGCGGGTCAGCCAGTCCATTACAATATCGGCCGTCACAACGCCGGAGAAAGACTTTCCTTCGTGTTTTCCCGAAAACGGAACGGAATAGGTGCACATCAGGGCATCACTGCCGGCCGTCGCGTAATAGGGCTCGGTCCACAGGGCAGCGCCGGATTGGAGGGGGTTTTGGAACCAGGCCTTTCCGCGGTAGTTGAAATCCCCGACCGCCAGGTCCTCATAGGCCAGCCCGTCGCCTTTCCTGTAGTAATAGGGCGCAAAAGCGGTTCGGTCCCCGTATTCAGCCACTACCGTAATGCTGAAAACGTCCGGGTTGGCCTTCAGGCAGTCGGTCATCAGGGAGCGGGCGGCGGCTTCAGCGCCTTCTCCGCCCTCGATGCTCAGCGCAACGACTTCGGCCACGGTTTCAATGACCGCCAGCTTTTTTTCAATCTGGTCGACCGCACCCCGTGCCCGGTGGGCGGCATGCGTCTCCGTGGTGGCCACGACATACTGATGCGAGAAATAATAATCATACAGGAAAACAAGCAAAAAGATCAGGCTGGTCGCGGAAAAGACCATGATCGCAAGCTTCATGGCAAGACTGCCGGACCTTTGCTTTTTTCGTGTCTGCAGGTTTTTTTCAGGCATTGCCGATCATCTACGTAGCGGTTTCGGGTTGGATCTTTTTGCAGAACAGGACCACGTTGGTATCGTCTGCGCGGCAGTAGTCCAGGCGGTCGGCCATTTCGCGCACCAGGAAGACCCCGAGTCCGCCGACAGGGCGCTGGTCGATGTCTTCGGTTAAGTCCGGCGCTTCGGCGGATAATGGATTAAAGGGTGTTCCCTGGTCCAGGACCGCCATGCAAAAGGTTTCCGGATCGGCCATACCGCATCGCAGCTCGATATCCCCCGTTTCGTCCGTATCCGAATAGGCATAATGCACCACATTGACCAGCAGCTCCTCGCCGGCCAGCTTGAGTTTCGGGATCAGCGAGGCTTCGAGGCCCAAAGATTCGGCGGTTTGCCCGATAAATTCGAGGAATCCATGCAGCGACTCCATGCGGGCCGGCAGTTTCAGCCCATGGGGGAATGTGAGCGCTTCATCCTTCAAGTGCGGCCTCGAGCGTGTCGTATATGTTAAAAATATTGTTAAAGCCGGACATGTGAAAGACTTCTTCGACCATGCCGTCCATGTTGCACAAGGCAAGGGCCCCGCCCGAGGGCTTGAGTTTCTTGCCCACCACCAGGACGCTTCTAAGGCCTGCGCTGCTGATGTATTCCAGGTTTTCAAAGTCGGCGATCAGGTTTGTTTCGCCTTTTTCGATCCATTTCTCGCATTCTTTTTCAAATGCCTGCGATGTGCCGGCATCCATGCGGCCGGAGGGATTGATAACGACCGCATCGCCTTCTTTATAGCTTTCACACTCCATTTAAGATAACTCCTGAGCTTAATTTTTTGGCTATTCGTATGTTCGGAACCGTTCTCAACCCAGGGTCAGGACTGTCACCTGGCTCGGCGACAGGCACATACCGGGCGCGTTCTGGATCATTCCCATGGAGTTTTGCCCGGTGACGCTGGTCATCCGCTGGGCCGGCGCCCCGCCGGTAAATATGGTGAAGCAGCCCACGTTGTAGTTGGTCTGGCCGCCGATGGCCTGGTCCGCCAAACCCAGCAGCACGCCGGGCTGATCGCCCGCGCTTACCATGCCCTTGGAGAGTTGATTCAAAACGGGCATGGCGTCAACGGTAATGGTATAGGCCGCCGGCGCCGAAGTGGTCGAGCTGGCCGTATTCGGGTAGGGGATGGGCGCCACTGCACCGGGCGGTACCGGGGTCTTGCAGACATCCGGAAAGCCTAAATCCATTCCCGGCCCCATATTGAGCATGAACATAATGACCTCCTTTCAGGGTTTAACTCAAATTAATCTGTCCCCCGTTGATGGAAACCAGCTCCTCTCCTGTATGAACGGCGTTTTTGGAATGCATGGTCAGCGTCTTTTCAGTGAGATACCGGGCCGATTCCGCCTGGGTCTCGTCGTGTTCCCGGATGTAGCGGACCGAATTGTCCGCCCGCAGGGTAAACCGCTTGACCAGCTGGTCCACCAGACGGGCGGCGGATTTGACCACCTCCACCTGGACTTTGAGCATGCGCCCGAAAACCGTGCATTCATCAATAGTGGTCTCCGCCTTGTGGGCATGGGCCCGGATTTCATGGCTGGCCAGGTCGAAGCGCCCGGCGGCCGCCACCCGAACGTCCTGTTCGGATTGAAGCTGCAGGCCCCCGTCACTGACCCGCAGCCGGGTGGGGCCGTCAAAGGCCACCTGATTTTCCACGGGGTTGTCCGTGCTGCGGCTCAGCACGGAGAGAATAAAATGCGTGTCCGGATCGCCGGGGTCCGAAAAAATCAGAACCCGGTCGCCGGTTTCCGGGACGAGCAAACAGCTGCTGGCTTTTTGCGCCCGCAGGCCGGATGCCGGGGTCTGCACATGGTAATAGAGCCCTGTCCGTCCGGTGATAAGGCCGGAAAAAAAAGACCCGCCGTGACTATTATCCGCATACATGGCTGCTTCATTCATTGTGTACGCTCTTTCATTGAATTCGGGTTAAATATCATCGTCGGGCCTGAACTGAGTTCAGGTCCTGCTCAGTCCGGAACCGACTCCGGCGGCTGCCAGGCTTCCGCCTCGGCCAGGCCGTCGGGCGACCCCCGGGGTTTGGCGGGCGGCGCCTTTTTCCAGTCCACCCCTTCGTCTTTGGTCTTGTGCATCCGGGCCATGTAGAGGGCCGTGTCTTTGAAGACCGCATTTGAGATGTCGGCATAGCTGAGCTCCAGGTACCGGCAGTTGGCCCGGGTAAAGTCCGCTCCCGCCGCACTGACCTTCTCCAGGGAGGCGGATTCTAGGACCGCACCATCCAGCAGCGCCCCTTCGAGATTGGCCTCGCCCAGGTAGGCCTGCTCCAGCACGGTCTTTTTCAGGCTGGCGCCTGCCATGTTGGCCTGGTGGAACATGCTCTGCCTGGCCACGGCACCGTCCAGCTTCGCCCCCTGCATATCCGCGCCCGTAAATGCGCAGGCGCTGATGTCGGCATCGCTGAAATCGGCCCCGCCAAGGGCGGCATTTGAGAAATTGACCTCCCGGAAGCGCATGCCGCTAAAATCCTGGCCGGCCAGGTCGCAGCCGGCCAGCAGCACCTTGTGCAGGGTTGCCCCCCGGAACAAGGCTCCGCTCAAGCCGGCGTTTTGAAAAATGGCCTTGTAGAGCCGGGCGCCTGTAAAGTCGGCGGCTTGGCAGTGGGCATCCTGCAGCACGGCTTTCTCAAAATCCGTCTTCAGAAAACAAGCGCCGGAAAGATTCGTCTCCTGCAGGAGGGTCCACGATACCCGGGCCCCTGAGAAGTCACTGCCTGAAAGATCGGAACTGTCGAACAGGGTCTGGTGCATCAGCGCGTTTTTGAAGCTTGTCTTGCTTAAATCCATCTTCCGAAGATCCATTCGGGTCAGGTCCGTCTCATCAAAGAGCGCGCCGACAAAACTGCATTTCTGGAACCCGGTCCGGGTGATTTTCGCCTTGCGGAAATCCGCGCGGTTGAAAATCACGTTTTCAAAACGCCCTCCGCCAAGATCCGCCCCGGCCAGGTCGATCCCTGAGAGATCGGTGTTCTCAATGGTTTCGTTTGCCGCGATAGCTTCAATTATTTCTTTTTGATCCAATATAAAACCTTATGGCGTAAAGGGATAATCCTGTTTACGTCTCCAGGAACTGCTCCCGCCCGTCGGCGAGCAGCGTGAGTTTAAGGTTGCTGCCTTCCAGATTGGTGCGGCCGACTTCCGCCTTGTATAGGTCCGCGCCATATAAGTTGCTTGAAGACAGATCGGCGTTTACCAGGCGGCTTCGCCGCAAAGAGCCGGTCATCAGGTTGATTCCGCGCATGTCGGCGTCCTCCAGATTGACCCGGTTGAATTTGGTGCGCGGTGCAACGGTTTTTCGCATACAGGCGCCGACAAGTTGGCAGCCCTCGACAAGCGTTCCGTCCATATGGGCTTTTCGCAGATCGGCTTCGGAAAGATCACTGTCCTTGATGCAGCTCTCCCGCATCTTTGCAAAGCGCAGGTCACTGCCTGGAAAAGCGCTTTCCTGGCAAATGGAGGCCCGGCTCAAATCGGCTTCGAAAAATGAGACACTCCGGCCCCGTGAGTTCATGAACATGCAGGCCGGCAGGCTTGCCTGGGTATAGGCGGCAGCATCCAGAACGCAGTCCTGGAAAAGACACTTGTAGCCGCGCATACGGGTAAAATCCATTGCCGTCCCGGTGACGCCGTTGAATACCACCAGTTCCAGGGATGCATCCACAAACAGGGTCCGGTCGGCGGTGCAGGTTTGAAATGAGACCAGTTCCAGCCGGGCGCCGGAGAAATCCGTATCCGTCAAATCCGCATCGGAGAAGGCCGCCTGCTTCAAGCGCACAGAGCGCATGACAGCCCCTGTCATGGCTGCCTTGGTTAAAATCGCCATGTTCGCGGCTGCCCCGGTCAGGTCGGCCCCGCTGAAATCCGCTCTGTCCGCCATTGCGCCGGACAGGTCAGCCTCTGAGAGCGCGGCCCCGGCAAAGCAGGTTTCAATGCACTGGGCTCTGGAAAGGTCGGCGCCCCTCAAGTCCAGGCCGGACAGATCCAGGCCGGAAAGGTTGTACAGGGAAAGACTCTCCCCCCGGCCGTGGAGGGAAATGACCTCATCCCGTGTCAGTGACCGCATCCGGTCCGGATCAAGTCCGTTTGCGCGCAATTTTTCCGCCGCCTCCTCCGGGAGCTTGCCGGAGTCCAGCTCGGCCAGTTTCGCATCGGCTGCCTTTTGAATATCCCGGGCCTGGCTTTCCACTTGCCCGACGTTTGCGGCCACCTTTTCCATGTCGCTGATGGCTTTTTGAAATCTGGCTTCCAGCTCAGGTGTGATCTGGTCCTGTCTGACCAGTATTTCTCTTTCGGTTTTGATTTTTTCTACTGCATCCCGGCCCATCGCGGAAGCCGAGCCGGTCTCTGTTTTTTTGGCATTTTCCATTACGGCGACCAGCTCGGAGCGCGGCCGTCCCAGATGCTCGGCAGCCTCGTCAAGCGCTTTTTCGATTTCAGGGCCGGCCGGGTCGTCTCCGGGATTGTAGAAGGCAAGGATTTCCTCCATGGCCTGATCCATCAAGGCTTTGATATCCAGCTGCGGTATGTTCGGCATAAAATTGCCCGGCGTTTTCCCTGCGGCGGGCAGGGCGATTTCGACATTGTGCGCCTGCGCGAAGTCATCTGGAAGGGCGCTGAGTATCCAGGGCCGGATTTTCAGCCCATCCTGATAGGCCGTAAACAAAGACTCCTGCTCATCCGGGAGGATCAGGTTCCTGGCGTTTTCCCGCTCTTTCCGGACAGCTTCCAGCTGATCGGCGCAGGAGGCCGGCGACGCAATCAGGAGAATATCTTCTGCGGCAGACAGCGCATTTTCGGCATCCTCCCCGGCTTCGGCCTCCGGATCCGGAAGCCAGAATACATGGCAGGCATCGCCTGTTTCCTGTTCCAGGAGAAGTCCTGCCATCTGCTCTGAGGTGATCAGGACCGGGGCGTTTTCCTCCATGCAGGCGGGCATGAAAACCGGAGCATCGTTGGATCCGGGCAGGATGAACGCCTTATCCGGATCTGTCCAGTCCGGCCCCGTCCGGACGGCAACCCGGAAGGTTTCCGCCTCGTTGAAAACCGGCAGGACAAGGCCGGGCGGTATCGTTATAGGATTCTCCTCCAGATCCTCGGGGTCAAGCCCCAGGGATTCGGCTTCCATCGTAATTGTTTCGGGATTAATGCCCAGCCAGGCCCGCTCGATGGTATGGGTCTCAAAACCAAGCTCGAAAAGGCGAGCCATGGCATCCGGATCGTTTTCCAGGTTTTTTCTGGCCTGCAGGACAAAAGCGAAGGCTTGCGCCTGCCAGGGCTCGGCCGCGGGCGGTTCAAGGGCCTGATCCGGATCCACCCCCAATTTTTCCAGATCCTCGGCGCTGAAGCTTTCCTTGAGGTCCTGGGCGGTCTGTTTTTTTGCCGCCTCTCCCAGCTGGGCAAGATCATCGGCCTTGGCGGCAGCCGCATCGATGCCCTTTGACGTGTCCGCCATTTGTTTCCGGAAATGGTCAAACTGCTGGAGATCAATTTTTACCAGGTGGCCGTATTGTTTGTGCATGTCCCGGGACATGGCCTCGAGCTTGTCAATGGCCGGAGAACCCTCGGAGATGACTTTTTTCAGGCGGGAAGCGGTTTCGTCCGGGGTATAAGACAATTGCGGAGATTTGCCCATGGCCTGTTTTTTCATCTCCTCGATCCGTTTGGGGATGTTTCGCCAGGTTTTGAGCATGCTTTCAAATTCGGGGGCGGCCTTTTCAAAGGGCGCCATGTCCACCGGAACGCTCATATCCATGGTTGCATACATCTTATCCCGGTAATATTCAAGGCTTCCGGGCGATTCGTCGGTCGGCTCCTTTGTCAGGTAGAGCCGATGGATGTCCAGGTAGTCCTCGTCCTGGATTTCCACCGACCCGTGATAAATGAGCACGCCCAACAGGGCATCGGGAAAAAACCAGATCGTGTCGAGCTTCAGCCGGGCCTCCTCAAAGAGCAGGTTCTCCGGTTCAAATCCTTTTTTGGGATCGATCTTCCTGGAGACGAACTGCCGGGGCCGAACAGGGGGCAGGCTGTTTTCGATCCGCCGGTGCTCGGGGTGCATGCCGTGGAGCAGGAAGGCCTCGTCTCCTTTGAAAAAACCGTCCAGGCGCTGATCGACAGGCGCTGTATTAAAGAAGGCATAGTCCATGTCGGCGGGGAAATAGGGCCATCGGGTGTTCTGCCATTCTTCGTCGTAGGTGCCGACATTTTTGAAACGCTGGGGCCACATCCGGTCGAGCGGAGTAAATCCGGCGGGCTCCGGTACGTCCGTGGGCGACCCGATCTCCCGGCCGGGCAGTTCAATGTTGGGCAGCGGCCTTTGGCCCGTTTCATCTGTTTCGTTTTTTTCAAAGCCCTTACCCAGGGGATTTTTTTTGAAATCCGGGCCGCCGAAAGCGTTTTTGTAGGAAAGCGCCATTTCCGAAAACGGCTCCGGGTCGGTAATCACCCGGACGCCGGCATGGCTGCGCCGCCAATACCGGTCGCCGAAAACGTGAAGATGCTTTTCCATCGGACCGAGCCCGGCCCTTACCCGGCCAGCCGGGATTTTTTCACCGGCGGGCGCATGGCATTTTCCGGTGACCAGAAATTCCGCACAGGCCTTGGGCATGCCCTCGTCGAGCATCTGGTCCTCACCCAAAAGGGAGGGGAGCTTGCCCCACAAGTCCTGCTCGGTGACAAGGGCAGCCGGCGAAAGCAGGGAAAAGCCGAGAACAGAGGTCAGGTGAAGGTAATACCGGCGGGCATACCCCCAGGGCTTGAACAGAAGGGAAAGGTCGTTGTCCTTTAAAACTTTCATTGTCGATGACAGGCCTACATAATGTTTTTTGTTGCGGCCAGCTCCGTATTCGCGGTCGACATTTCGGTCTTGTTGCCGTCCAGGCTGGTGGATTTGGCGCTCATGCTGGTCTCATCGCCGTTTAATGTCGTACTGCTGCCGGACATGCTGTTGGATTTGCCAATGACCTGCATTTCTTCGCCGACCAGTTCGGAATCCTCGCCGTTTACCTCGGATTTTTTCCCCCGGAGCTTGTTGGTTGCCCCCGTCCAGGCGCTTTTGGCGCCGCTGATGACGCTTTCCTTGCCTTTGCCAATGACTTCATCGCCGATATAGTTTTCCGCCTTTCCGGCCATATCCGTCGCGCTGCCCACGATATCATACACTTTGCCCGCCAGTTTGCTGTCCTCTCCGAACACGTTGCTTACCTTTCCGCTGATATGCTCGGCGATCGTCTCCCGTTTCTGGGTATGCCCCGCTTCCGTGGTCGTGTAATCGCCCACGGCCGTGAAGGTATGCCTTCCCAGGGTTTTTTCATTACACCCGCCGATGATGGATTTCTCCGAGAAGCCCTTTACCGCCAGGCTGTTGAGCCCCACGACACTGACCTGCGAGTAGCCCGGCCCGGTAAAACTCCCGATGCATTCCTCCTTTTTTCTGGCAGCCACCTTAAGCCCGTTTCCGGTTCTCATCTCGATTCCATCCTCGACCCCGATGTCGTGGCCGCCGAAAGCCACACCCGCCAGGTCGCAGGCCGCCTTGATCCATCCGGCCGGCCCGAAAAGCGAGACCACGGTGCCGATAGAGCCGAAGAGGTCAAAACCCATTCTCTCATACCATGCCTTGTTATCCGTGGGATAGCCCAGTTTCAGGATGCTATCTTCATGCGGACAACAGATCTTAATCTGTTCCTGACCCTTTTTGTCCTCGAACTCGATTTTGTTTTTTCCGCTGGTTAGGATGCGGCATTGGGTATCGTTTTCATTGTTGACCACATCGGCATTGTTCGTATTGGCGACAGCCCCTGCAATGACCGGCTGGTCCGGATCGCCGTTAATGAAGGAGATCAAAACCTCGGTGCCTTTGTGGAGGGGAAAGTGACTGCCGTGATCCGCTCCCGCGTAAGGGCGCATCATGCGGATCCAGGCCGAGGCCTTGCCGTCCTGGTGATCGCCCCGGTCAAAGGGCATCTTTACCTTGTAGCAGCCGTTGTCGTTGAGCTCCGCATAGGTGCCGTCTCCCGCCGCATCGATTTCCGCATTTAGGGTGCCGTGGATGCGGGGCTTTTCCGTCCTTCTTTGGGGACGGAACTGGACGTCTGAGGGCAGGGCGGTGAAGGAGTTGTTGTAGGTGGGCCGCTTGTTCTGACCGGATGTATCGCCTGAATAACCGGCCAGCAGAAAGGCCGACTGGTTGCCTTCATGGGAGATGCCCACGGTTAGGTACTCCTGGTTAAAGCTTTTCCGGAAATGTCCCTTCAGTTCAAAGGTGTAGCCGGGCCGGAGGGAAGGCGCGTTGGAATCGCCGAAAAACGATTCTTTCCAGCAGTTGAGTTCTTCGGCGCGGAGCCCGGCCAGCCGCTGGCCCTCCTCCTGTGTCTTGAAATTGTCGCCGTAGATATAGACGCTGCCGCGGCCTTCCTCAAAGACCTCAGCGCTGCATTCCAATTCCGTGGAGGGCTTTTCCCAGTTGTAGGTCTTTAGAACAACCGAGGCCGGAACAATCTGCTGCCGGCAGCTGAAGTTTGGGACCACCTCCCTGTCATCGGTTTCATTCAATCCGCTCGGCGGGGCGTAGGGGAGGCTGTCTTCTTCCATGTCCTTATGGCCCTGGAGGCTATCGATAATGATCAATTTATCCCTTGTATCGGTCTGCTCAAAATAATCAGAATAATAATAGCTGCCTTTCCAAATATCGGTCTGTCCAAGATAAGAGCCGTAGCTCCAGGGCGTTATCATCCTCCTTTTTTCCCTGGTATCGGTCTGCTCAAAATAATAATAGATGCCTTCCCGCTCCATCAGGCGCTGGATGAAGTCGAGGTGGGATTCATTGTACTGGCAGACATAGTCAAAGTCCGGGTAGTTTTCCTTTTCGAGATGGATGGAAAAATCCTGCTCCTCCGTGAAATCTGCGGATTTAAGGACCTTCCGGATAATATCCGGTGTGTTTGTATTCAGAAAGACCCGGTTCTCCCGGGTCTGGGAGAGCCACCACATCCGGGGGACCAGGACCGCCCGGTAAAAGCACACCTTGCCTAACTTATGCTGCTGTTCAAATTCACGAAGCATTCCGTGGAACTCGATGTCGCCCCCCTCCCGCAGGATTTTAAGGCGGGCCCGTTCCTGGATCATCTCGTTGATGTCTAAGTCGGAATCCGAGGCGATCAGTTCGATTTCGAACTGGTAAAGCGTTGACAGCCCTTCCTCGCCCTTGAAGTTGACCACCCCGAAGGTATCTGCCGATACTGCGTCGGAGACGAAAGAAAAGCGTTTTTGGTTATTGCCTGTTGTCATGGCTCATGCTCCTTGATTCTCCTGCTGCTATGGTCGGGTTTTGCCTGTTTTTCTCAGCCGCTGGATTTTCAGGCAAATTCGACTTTGAACTCGCCCTGCTCGCCGGTGCTCAAAGACACCGTGCCCGGCATCTCCCCGCCGGCGCCCATGCCCTTTAAAAGCGTCTGGGAGATCTCGGGCATGACTTTTCCCTGAAGGATGTAGTCGATGTTCCGGGCCCCGGTCTCAACCTCGGCGCAGCGGTCCGTGATCTGCTTGACCACGTCATCGCTGTAGGTCAGGTGGATCTTGTTGTTCTGCTGCAAGGTCTTCTGCAGTTTGGCCAGTTTGAGTCCCACCACCCGGGCCATGGCTTCGCTGTCCAGGCTGTAGTAGGGCACCACGGTCATGCGGGCCAGAAGGGCCGGCTTGAAATGCTTGGACAACAGGGGGCGTACTGCGCCCATCACCGCCTCCATGGGCGGGGCCTCATCTTCGCCGTGGGTCATTTCCTGGATCACATCCGTTGCCAGGTTGCTGGTCAGGATGATGACCGTGTTCTTGAAATTGATGTCCTTGCCCTCGCCGTCCGACAGGGTCCCCTTGTCAAAGACCTGGTAAAACAGGTTCATCACGTCCGGATGGGCTTTTTCCACCTCGTCGAGCAGCACCACGGAATAGGGGTTCTGGCGCACGGCCTCGGACAGCATGCCGCCTTCGCCGTAGCCCACGTAGCCCGGGGGCGAGCCGATCAGGCGGCTGGTGGAATGGCGCTCCTGGAATTCGCTCATGTTGATGGTCACGATATTGTGCTCCCCGCCGAACATGAGGTCCGCAATACCCAGGCCGGTCTCGGTTTTTCCCACCCCGCTGGGGCCGACCAGAAGAAAGACGCCCAGGGGTTGGTCCGGGTTGCGGATGCCGGACTTGGCGGACTTGATGACCTCTCCGATGGCGGAGATGGCGTGATCCTGGCCCTTGATGCGCTCGCCGAGGCGATTTTCGAAATTGATGACGGTCTGGACTTGGTCGCGCTGGATTTTGCCAAGCGGAATGCCGGTCCAGTCGCTGACCACTTTGCTCACAACGTCCGGGCACACCTCGATGCGCACCATGGGGTCCTCCGCCTGGAGCTCGGCAAGCGCCGCGCCGGCTTTTTCCAGCTGGCGGTTTAACTCCTCTTTTTGGGCCGCATCCCCCGGATTGGAAAGGGCCTGGAGCTGCTGGCGGAGGTCAACGACTTTTCCCGCCCGTTCCTTTTCATCTTCCCATCGGGCGGTGATGCTCTTGATCTGTTCGTCTCTGGAGGCCATTTGGCCGAAAAGATCCGCGTAATATTCCTCGTCGATTGAAATGCCGTTGTCCCGGTCCCGGTCAAGGGCGCGTTTTTCGCGTTCCAGGGCCTGGCGGGCCCGTTCGGCATCGGTGAGGACCGGGGGCTTGGCGGTGAGGTTGATCTTGATGCGCGCACAGCTCGTATCCAGCAGATCAATGGCCTTGTCCGGCAGAAAGCGGCCGCTGATGTAGCGGTCCGCGTATTCCGCGGCGGCAACGATGGCGTCATCGCGGACAATAACATTGTGGGAGGCCTCGTAGTTGTCCTTGAGCCCGCGCAGAATCAGCGTTGCAATGGAGACATCCGGCTCGGCCAGCTTGATGAGCTGAAAGCGCCGCGCCAGGGCCGGGTCTTTTTCAAAGTATTTCTTGTATTCGCTCCAGGTGGTGGCCGCACAGGTCTTGATCTCGCCGCGGGCGAGAGCGGGTTTCAAGAGATTGGCCGCATCCGAGCTCCCGGCAGATCCCCCCGCGCCGATCAGGGTGTGGGCCTCGTCGATAAAGAAGATGATCGGCGTCTCCGATGCCTTGATCTCATTTAAAACGCCCTTGAGGCGGTTTTCGAATTCCCCCTTCATGCCGGCCCCGGCCTCCAGGGCGCCCATGTCCAGGCCCAGGAGGGTTACGTTTTTGAGCATGTCCGGCACGTCTTCTTCCGTGATGCGAAGGGCAAGGCCTTCAATCACCGCGGTCTTGCCCACGCCGGGTTCGCCCACCAGGATGGGATTGTTCTTCCGGCGGCGGGCCAGCACGTCGATGATCTGGTGAATTTCCTCCTCCCGGCCGAAGACCGGGTCAATATCGCCGGAGGCAGCCTTGGCGGTAAAATCCTGGCAGTACTTGGCCAGGTACCCGTCGCCGGACGCGGCCTGCGCCCCTTCGCCGGCGCCTGCATCGGCCGGGCCGGCGGTCTCCTGCTCGGTTGAGCCCTCGGTGATTTTCCAGAAATTCTTTTGCAGCGTTTCGGTGTTGATGTTTTTGAGCAGATCCACGTAGCGGCCGCCGCCGAAGAAGGTGGGTTTGGTCAGAAACGCCATCAGGACGGCGCCGGTGCGGATGCGCCGGCCGCCCAGGTCGATGGAGGTGATCATCCAGGCTTTTTCGAACAGTTCCACCAGCAGGGGCGAGAACGTGGGTTTGCCGGGATTGCCGGCTTTCTGGTCCTCCAGGGCGTCGGTCAGGCCGGAGGTTACCCGCGCAGGGTCGATCTCGAAATGACGGAGGATGACCTGGATGTCGCCGCTGGTCTCTTCCAGGCTTTTGAGCAGAAACTGCTCCACAGTGATTTCGTAGTTCGTCCGGGACACGCACAGGCCCACGGCATTGTGCAGCACGCTGGTGCTCTGGTCATTGAGTTTGGAAAACAGGGATTTGATATCGTGGTCCATTTAAGGTCTCCGTCTTTCGTAGATTTGTCAGTTCATGGCCGTCTGCAGACCGTAGAATGCATTGGGCTCCGGTTCGTATGCTGCATTGCCGGCCTCATCGGGGCTGATCAGCCAGGTATGGTAACCCAGTCGGCACCACTGCGCGCCGCCGAGGGTGGCGGACTGGATCTGGTCTTCCCGGACGATAAAGCGGATATCCACGCTCAGGGGCTGATCCAGGTAGGCATTGATGACCCGCGTCAGTTGGTCGAAAGCCTCCGTGCCCGGCGCCATTTCGTGAAACCGCTCATGGTGGAGCGGGCCGCAGCGAATGCGGATTTTGCTGCTGTAGTCAGAGATCCGGCTGCCGATATGGCTGTCTTCACCGAGCGTGCAGGCCTGAACGCCCGTCAGAAAACGCTGATCTGCATCGATCGGGACCTCCCGGGCGGCGCATTGCTCGATCTCAACGCCGGGCAGGTCAAAGAAATCGGCAATCAGGGTCTGAAGACCGAGGGCGGATCGGGGATGGCACAGAAACAGCCCGGCATAGCGCAGCAGCGCGTCGCTTTCCGGCAGCCGGCGCCGCATCTCGGGCTCGGCCAGTCCGATCAGGCTGTAGAGCCGCTTGAGACTGTCCGGGTCTTTTTCATCCACAATTTTGACCGTCAGCCGGTACTTGCTCCAGGACTCATAAAAAAGCTTGAACAGCCGGTCATTGAAGATGTCCAGGAAATCGCGCTTGACGGTTTCCTCTTCAAAGACCTCATCGATCAGCTCTTCGGTGTAATAGGTGGGAAGCGGCGAGGCCGGGCCGTAGAGGCCCAGGAAATTGGCCGTGATTTCAAAGCGCGTGTGGTCTTTGGTTGAAATATCGCGGATATTGGAGACATCCACGTCGGCAAAGCCAAGGGATACGGGCGGACGGATGCGCACGTGCTCGTGCAGGAATTCGGAAAACGCCTTACCGTCTCCGGCGGTCCGCTGCAGCAGGCGAAGGACCTGGAAGTAGCTGAACTGCTTCGGGGTGCCGGTGAGGGCTTTTTTTAATTGATCTGCTTCTTGCCGATGCGAATGGGCCATTGGTTTGTTTCACCGCTTAAGTCGTCAATTACGGTTAGTCGGGTGTAGCTGTTGATCGCTGCATATTCGGCGAAAAACCGGTCCAGAATGCCGGAGAAGAGGAAAAAATCCCCTCTGGAAGCAAAATTGGCCGAATTGATTTTTATTTCGATCTCGAATCCCCGGATGACACCCCCCCGGATGACCCGGTTGCCGGGTTTGCACGACACGCTGCCAATGGCCTGGATGCGTTTGAGATTGGCCTGCACGACGCCCTGCTCCTGCATGGCGGAAAATACGTATAAGCGCAGAAGCGTTTGCAGGCTGTCGGCGTCCGTGATGGACATCAGGTTGACGGACAGATGCGAGAGCAGGTTCCACAGGAGGTTGCGATCCAGGGGCGGATGCGCCATTTTGGTCGGGTAGCGGATGTTTTTAAATGTGCACAGCTCGGGAGAACTGCTGGTGGCCTTGCATATATCGCCGGCCTGAAGTGCGGCCGGCCGATCGCCGTTGGTGCAGAGCAGATCGATGGAGAGCGTCTCTGTGCGGACCGGATTTTCTTCCGGGTATCCCACCCCGATAAACATTCGGGGCGTCTGGACGTGCGCGCCCATGCGCCGGCGCACAAAATACCGGCCATTGGCCTCCTTGTTGGCCGAGGCTTTCTGGAAATTTTCAAACGGCTTGTACTCGCGCTTCTGCACCGTCCCCTGGACAATGCCCAGCACCTTTTCCACGGAAAATACGCTGTAATGGTCCCGGTCTTTGCCCGAGGGAATGATCCGGTATTCGCTCTGCCGGTGATCCAAGGTGATGGGGACCGCCTCGTGGGCAAACAGGTTGATGGCGGGCACGACAAAAAGGGCAAAGCTCTCGGCTTTTATGTCCCGGGGCATTTTCTCCGGTTTCTGCAGCTCGAATTCCACGGCGAAGCGTTCGCCTGTTCCGCGATCCCGCCATTGGTCCCAGCCGTAAAGGTCCAGAAACAGAAACTGCTCCGGCAGAATAAAGTATTCCTGGAGCAGGCGGTAGATCGACAGGGACTGCCCGGGATAGGGCAGGAGAGGGGCGTGATCCCCGCTCAGGCTGTTTTTGAGAAAGCTTGCGGGCACTGCCGCCGGCTGCCCGTCCTTTTCCGGCACGAAGCGGATGCGTGACGTATGCCGCTCAAGTAAGGCATAAAGATCCGACGCCTCTCCGATAGCTCCCGGCAGGTGCAGGCGCAGCCGCGAGGGCTGCCACTGGTCAAGGGTGAGGCCGGAGAGTTGAAAGTGGATGCGCAGCAGGGGGTTTTGGCCGATTTTCTCTTCTGTCTCCACTGCCGTGATCCGCAGGGGGTGGACCTCGATATCCCCGCAGGTCTGGAACCGGCAGGGTTTGTCTTTTACCGGGATGGAGTCAATGGCGGTTCCCGAGGCGATGGTAAAGCTCTGCCTGAGGTTGGGTTTGGGGGTGAACGCCATCAGCGTGGCTGCGGGGATCGGCTGCAGGTAATGGGGAAACACGAGCTGCATGAGCCCCTGGATGATTTCCGGAAAATCATCGTCGAGCTTTTCCCTGAGCATGCCGGTCATAAAGGCCGTGCCCTCGAGAAGGCGCTCCACATCCGGGTCCTGGGACGCTCCGGTCAGCATGGGCGCAAGCGCGGGGTGGGCCTCGGCAAACTCCACCGCCAGCTCCCTGAGCAGCTGCAGTTCCTCCTGGTAGTATTTCTGCGTCATAAAAGCCTATATCAGATCGATTTTTCCTTCAGGGTCCACCACGGTTTCAAACGAGATATCCATGTCCGCATTGGGCACCCGGAGTTTTCCCTCGATTTTGAATTTCAGTTTCAGGACCTTGTCATCCTTGGGCAGAACCTCGATTCGGGTCTGCGTGAGCCGGGGTTCGTACTTTTCCACCACCTGCTCAATGTGTCGTGCCAGCTCGTCATAGGTCATTTCGTCAAAGGAGCGGATCATGTTCGTAAAATCCGGCAGCCCCAGATCCTCGGCAATCAAGGCGCTGCCCTGCCGGGTGTTGAGCAGGGCCTTTAAATGCTCAAGCACCGAGGCCATGACCAGATCGGCATTCCAGACGCCTCTGCGGTCCGGGTCCTGTTCGTATGCGCGCAGCCGCTCAAGCAGCCTGAGCCCTTCCATTTCCGCGGATGCTCCTTTGAACGTTTATATTCACAATTCACAATTGCCAATTGCCAATTGTGAATTGTGAACGGGGCATACGCCCGCTTCCGTCTTCCGCCCTCTGTCTTCCGTCTTCCGACTTCTGACTTCCGTCTTCTTTCCTCTACGCCTTCGGCGCTTTCCAGTCGTCCTCGGACTCGATGCCGTCGGGCTCGTAGGTCCAGATGATCTTGGAATAGGTGAACTGCAGAACTTCCATATCCTGGTAGGGCTTGTTTTCCTCCAAAAACGTCAGGGGCTTGTAGGACTTTGTGGAGACCAGGATGGCATTTTCCATCTTGATGGTGAAATAGTGCTCTTCCTGCCCCTTTTCATTGATCCGGTAGTAGTCGATCTCCACCGTCTTGAACTGCTCGCCGCTGCAGCAGGCCTGGTAGAGCTTGGGCGTGGCCTTGTCAAAATGCTTGGTCACCTTCAGGGGATGGTGGATCCGCTGGCCGGTGGGCAGGCCGGTATGCGTGTCCTTGGGGATCTCGATTTCATGATCGATGGCATACACCAGAATCATGTCTTCCCGCCCGCTTTGGGTGCAGTCGCCGTCGATTTTGCCCTGGTTGTTGCCTTCCAGGGTCATGTAGCTCGTCATTGCCATGGTCGGTTTCTCCTTTGCTGCTTGTTTCGATTCGGTTTTATGTTGATCAGAGCCGTGCTATTCCTTGTCGAGCTTGCCCACCAGCGAAAGCGTAAAGCTCGCCCCCATGTATTTGAAATGGGGCATCACTTTAAGCGATACACTGTACCAGCCCGGGTCTCCGGCCACGTCCTCCACATTGATCTGCGCACGGCGCAGGGGACGGCGCGAACGCACGCCGGCGGCCGGGCTTTCCTGATCGGCCACATACTGGCGGATCCACTTGTTGAGTTCATCTTCCAGGTCCCCGCGCTGTTTCCATGTGCCGATGTTTTCGCGCTGGATGACCTTGATATAATGCGACAGCCGGTTGACGACAAACATGTAGGGCAGCTGCATGCCCAGCTTGTAATTCATCTCGGCTTCCTTACCTTCCGGGGTATTGCCGAACGATTTGGCTTTCTGGCAGGAGTTGGCGGAGAAAAACGAGGCGTTGTCGCTGCCCTTGCGCATGGTCAGACCAATAAAGCCCTCCTCTGCAAGCTCATACTCCCGGCGTTCGGATAAGAGTACCTGGGTGGGGATTTTGCTCTGAATCGCGCCCATGGCTTCATAGTTGTAGACGGGCAGGTCATCCACGGAGCCGCCGCCCTGGGGCCCGATGATGTTGGCGCACCATCGGTACTTGGCAAAGCTGTCGGTCAGCCGGGAGGCAAAGGCGAATGCCGTGTTGCCCCAGAGAAAGCTGGAACCCCCGCCGGAGACATCTTCGCTGAAGTTGAAGGATTTGGCCGGCACGGTGTCCTCGCCGTAAGGCAGGCGAAGGAGGAACTTGGGCAGGGTGAGCCCCACGTAGCGGGCATCCTCGGATTCCCTGAACGATCGCCACTTGGCGTACTGGGGGCCCTCGAAAAGCGAGGCCATGTCTTTGAGGTTGGGCAGTTCCTCAAAGGATTCAATGCCGAAAAATTCCGGCCCGGCCGCGGAAATAAAGGGGGCATGGGACATGGCCGCGACACTGGCGATATTCTGCAGCAGCTTCATGTCCTGGGGGCCGGGGCCGAAGTCGTAGTTGCCGATGATGGCGCCGTAGGGCTCGCCGCCGAACTGGCCGTATTCCTTGGTATAGACGGTTTGGTACAGGCCGGACTGCGGAATCTCGGGTGCGTCTTCAAAATCGTCGAGCAGGTCCTGTTTGCTGGCATTGACAAAGGAGATCTTGATGTTTTCCCTGAAATCCGTGTTGTCCACCAGGTATTTGAGCGAACGCCACCCTGACTCGAGTTTCTGGAAATCCTCTTGGTGCAGGATCTCGTTGACCTGGGTGGAGAGTTTCCGGTCCAGGTCGGCAATCATCTCGTCCACCATCCCCTTGCTGACTTTCTCTCCCTCGCGCTCGGGTTTGAGCAGCTCGTCGATAAAGGCCTGGATGCCGGTTTTGGTAATGGAGTAAGACTCGTCCGAGGGCGAAATCTTGGTCGCACCGAGGATTTCATCGATCAGCGACCCCTCTTCGCCGGCTGCCCCTTGCTTTTCTTGTTGTTGATCTTTTTCTTCTTCAGCCATCACGTACTCCTTATTCGTCTAGTCCGAGTTCTTTCAGCAGCCGCTGCCGGGTACCTTCATCGGCAACGATCTCCTGGAGTTTTTTGCGAAACACGGGCGTGTTGCCCAGCGGGCCTTTCAGTGCTGTCAGGGCCTCCCTCAGCTGTTTGAGCTGGGCCAGCTCGGGGACTTTTTCAACGATCTGGTCCGGGTCAAAATCCTTGATGCTCTCAAAGTTCATGTTGACCGTCAGTTCCTCGCCTTCCTCCTGATCGCCGCCTTCCTTGGCCATTTTATTGGGCACATTGAAGGTGAGATTCAGGTCCTGGGCCTTTAACACGTCGTTGAAATTGTTTTTGTCCACATTGATCGGCTCCCGGTCTTCTAGCATCCGCTCATCTTCCTGTAATGTGAAATCGCCCATCACCATGATTTTAAGCGGCAGCTCAACCTCCTCCTTTGCATCTCCGGTCGCCGGCTTATAGGTAATGTTCACGCGTTCTTTAGGGGCGACGGATCCTTCTTTAGCCATGATTTCCCTCCCTTTTTTATTGGTAAGCTATGTTTCGGCCTGATTTTGGTTCAGGGCACCCCGGCCGTCCATCAGGTGCCCGAAATTTTGCAGGCAGCTGCCGGATTGATGCGGGCAATCCGGTCAAACACCGCAACGGCCTGATCCTTGAACTGCTGGCGGGAGCAGTCGCTGAAGCCGGCATAAATAAGTTGGAGCCCCTGCAGGGCAAGATCCGGCTCCCAATCCTCTATCCCGTGGGATTGAATCAACGATTCCAGGGTTTCAAGCTGCGGCAGGGCCGGTTCCACCTTGCCGGCATCAAGGAGCACGCGGCACAAGCCGATCCGAAAGATGAGCGCATCCCGGCCGGAGGCGGACGAGGCCAGGCTGTCCTGCAACAGCTGAACCGCCTCCACCACCTTTTTGTTTTGAACCAGTTCCAGGGCCTCGGTCTCTATCTCCGCATGGCGGCTGTCCGCTTTCTGGGCTGTGCTGCCGGCGGGCGCGGCAAGGGCGGCCTCGGCCGCGCCCGTGCCGGTAATCGTTTTGATCCATTGCCGGGTTTCTGCGTCGCAAAACGGGGTGCCGTCGGAAAATGCCAGGTTTTCTATGCCGGGCAGCCGTTTGACAAACATGGCCGTCTCCTGGCAGAGCATTTCGCGGGCGGCTCCATACTTGTCCCCCAGGGCTTGAAGGCCCTGGGCGGAAAAACGGCTTAAATCCAGCCAGAAAAGGTGCTCGCGAAGCCGGGCTTCAGCGGAGATCACCGCATTTTCGTAGTCGCGTTCGGCTATTTGCTGTTCCAGCCGGTTTTTGATCATGGGGTCCGGCGGGGGCAGCGGGGTTTTATTTTCTTCCTGAACCATGGGCAGCGAATCGATGGTCAGCCAGGCCTGGATCCGGTTGAGACGGTAAGGCAGGGGGTTGGCGGCGTTGCCATTCAGATAATAGCGGGAGAGCCGGCCAAGTATGTCCAGGGTTGAACTGAGGGTTTTGTTGGCCTCTTTGTCGGATTCGGGTTCCTGGGTCATTGCCGGCGGCGCGGAAGGAGCGGGCTCGCGCTTTGCGGCGGGCGCCGGCTTCGGCGCGGCTTTTTCCGCCGGCGCATCGGCCGGAGTATCGGCTGGCCGCTCTGCTTTACCCGCATCCGGGCCTTCCGCCGTGCTTTTTGGGCCCTCGCCGGCTTCAGTGGATTGCGTCGATTCAGGCGCGGGCGTTTCCGGTGACGGGGCCGGAATGTTTTCGGCAGCCGGTTCCGGTTCCGGCTCGGACTCGGGCTGGGCGGCTTCAACGGGAAATTGATCCACCCGCTGGATCAATGGGCGCAGAATGGGGGCATCGTCTGTTTTTTCGGCCAGCAGTCCATCGAGTTCGCTCAGCGTCTGTTTGATGGCGTCAACGGTTTGCGGCGGCACGGGTGCGGGCTCATGGTTTTTGAGAAATGCTTCCGCATGTTCATACCACCATCGAAGGGCGTTGATGCGTCCCTTTTTGCGTTTTTTGGGCGGATAAAAGGTGTCCCAGTAATTTTCCACCAGGTCCTTGATCACCCGGGTGCCCTGCTGCAAGCCTTCGAGCTGGCGGGTTTTCATCAAGGCCTCGGCCATGTAGGCGGCGACAAGGATATTTTTGGATTTTTCGGAGAGAATCCGACCGCTCAGATCCAGCACCCGGTTCCAGTTCACCTGGCCCGCCTGGTCCGTGACGACAGAGAGCTTGTCGATTTCATTCTGGATCTCTTCAAATTCCGGCAGATAGGTGGTGTCTTTCCCGGTCGGAGACTCTTCGCTGATCGGGGTTTTCCCCAGAGATAATATATCCATACCCTCGCTCTATGGCCTGCTTTGTTTAAAAGACATTTTTAATAGTATCGGATGCTTTTACAGAATCTTTAGTTAGTAGCCGTATTATTTATTTTGCCGAAAGCCGCTTCCAGAAAATCCGCCGGGCCCAGCGGCCGGTAAAACAGATACAGCCTCCGGTGCCCGTCTGCCTCCTGCAGAAAGGCGCTGCCGGGCATCACCGCGATACGCTCCCGAATCGCCTTTATCCATAAAAAACCGGCGCCGCTTTCATCCCCGGGCAATTCGCTGTCCTGTCCGTCGGCTTCCCGGAGGGTAAAAGAAAGCATTTTTTTATGGATAAACAGTGCCTTGTCAGTTGTCAGCCGGTCTTGCACGGCCGTTTCTATGGCCGCCATCCCGCTTTTGCCCGTCCAGGGCGGCGTGCCCCCAAAATCCGGCGGCGAAATCCGCTGGAACGCTTCCTTGAATTCAGTAAAGGAGGCAAACCCCTCGCCCGTCAAATCCGCCATCGCCTGCCAGGTGCCCAGACAATAAAGGGGCAGCATATCCCATCTCCGCCGGGCGCTTTTGGGCAGGACCCCGTTTAGCGTACACAAAACAGGTGCGCTCCGGCCCGCTGCATCCCGGCTCAGCCCGATCCGTCCGCAGGTGAGCCGCGCCGCATTCGGGGAGGTCATCCAAAAACAGCTCCACAGCCGCCGGTCTTCGTGAAGCTCATGTCCGCCGGCGCTTTGCCCCCATTTATCGATCCATTGGATCAAGGCATCAATCATGGGTTCATCCGCCTGGATCCGGATATAATCCTTGAATGACGGATGCTTGCCCCAGAATGAACGCCTCCACTTCATGGCCGGCCTTATCTTTGTCCAATAATGGTATCCGGCACGTCCCGGGGCACGTCCGTCAGCAGACGGATGACCGGCTCCGCGTTCTCTATTTCATAGGCCACGCGGATGCCGGAAATGTCCCGATTTTTGAGCAGCCGGGATTGTTCCGGAAAGTCCCGGGGCCGAAAGGTCCGGACCCCGTCGCGGAAGTCTTTCAGAAATTTCGCAAAACCCAGGCTGCCCTTGTAGACGTAAGTAAGCCGCGTGTCCGGCAGCAGGATGGTTAGTTCCACATCGCCGCATTGGTTCATCTGCCATTTGAACTGCTGGGTTTCCCGGAAATTATAGTTTTTGAGCTGTGTCTGCCCGTCGGCGCAGGAGAGATTGAGAGCCACCGCATACGGGCTCGCCTGAGCCCCCTCGTTGACCTGAATGGGCAGGGCGCCGATCCGGACGGAATACGACGATGCAATATCGACGGTCCCCGCGGCGCCCTGATCCAGGAACATGAAGAAATCATTTTTAAATGCCATGGATTGGCCCAGGGCGCCGGCGGCGTAGAAGCCGTCTTTGCCCTGATGGATAAACGGTTTGGCCGGGCCGTTGACAAATTTCCAGACCGCACCGCGCGGTCGTTTGAAAATGGTATAGGCAATCTTGGCGGGATCCATTCCCCGGGTGTTGGCCAGAACCATGGATTCCCATTTCTGCTGGACCACCCGCTCGGCTTGCCGGGTGGCAAAATTGGCCAGGTAATCCAGCGGTCCCTGGAGCAGCCCCTCGGCCACCGACGCATCGCCGTTTGTTCGAAGTTGCGTGATCAATGGCGATATCTGATCCTGGGCGGCATGGAATTTGGACGTTTTGCCGGCGTCCCCATCGTCCGGGCTGAAAAAGGCGCCGGCCATCTTGTAGGCGGTTTGCGGCCGATTTGCCACGGGCTGGAGCTTTCCCAGCGCGGTGATATACTCCTGCCACTGTTTTGCTGACGTAAGCCGCTTTTCCCTTTTCTGGGCCGCCTCGGGTGAGGTGACCGAAAGGGTCGAGCCCACAGCCGCCGATCCCTTGTCCCGTATCCGGTCGAGCATGGAGGTCTGGCCTTTTTCCGTTTCGGTCCGGGTGTTTCGGATTTCTTCGATATCGATGATGGTGGCCGTCCAGCCGGGCGGATTGGTGACGACCTGCAGTTGATCCGCCATTTCAGATAAAAGATTGAAATAGGGATTGTTTTCTGTGGTCATGGATTCGGCCAGTTTTTTGCGATGCACCTGGGATGCCAGATATTGCGGAGTCTTGCCAAAGCTGAGCGCAAAGTTGGCCCATGTCTGGAGATAGTCGTTTTCATAGCGGTGCCAGAAGGCTTTTTCCGCCCTGGAAAGCCGAAGCGAGCGGCCCAGCACCTTTTCCATGTGTTTCAGAAATTCCGTGAAATGGGCTTTGCCGGCCCGCGTGTAGGCGGCAGGCACGGTATCGGCCAGAAGGTCATGTCCATCGTCGCGCGACGGCGGTTTGATTTCCCCCCAGTAGTCATCCAGGGAAATGGCGGAGACCTCGGGCATCTGTTTCGCCGTCAGCCAGTTGAGATCCACTGAGTTCCGGTCCTGGTTTATGCCCCTGGCCTCTATCAGCCGGACCAAAAGTTCGCGCAGGGTTTTGCTCTTGCGGCGCATGGCCTGCGGGTTATCTGAGAGTTTCAGGAACCGGTAATAGCTGCGTCCGAATTGAAGGGCAATGTCATTTAGGATCGTGGCATCCATAACCAGCCAGATCTCGGAGGAGACCGCCCGGAGCATTTTCTCGGATGCCGGGGATGTCTCGGGTGCCGGTTTTTTGCCCTGCAGGTAGTTCTGAAGCACCCGGATGCGGGCCACGATATGGGTGGCGTAGTCTGCAATGTCGGCATCGGCGGTGCTTTGATCGAACTGGCTGATGTTTTTTTCCAGCCGCTTGTCCATGGGTTTTAAAAAGTGATTGCGGAAGCTCTCGACATATCGGTCCACGAACCGGTCCTCCACGGCCAGGCTCTGGTCAAAGCCAAACCGGGGAATGCGCCAGTTGCGGTTGTACTTGCGGATTTGCTCGAGCTGTCGGCCGTAGGCGTTTAGCATTAAAACGTCTGTGGGTGTGTCATTGGTAAAAGCCGGCGGCTCTTGGGCATTTCGGGCGATTTTTTCAATCGCCTCGGTGTTTTTGATATAGGAGAGGCTGACGAGCCCCAGCAAAAACAGGCACAGCAAGCACCAGGCCGCCAGCCCGAACCGCCGGGTGAGGCGCCGCCATTTGAAATACTCCAGGATCGGGACAAACAGGTGGCGGTCGCCGGGGAGAATCTTTTTGAAGAAATCCCTGAGAAAGATGCCGTTTCTGGGATTGGCCGGAGGGGTGCAGGTGATGTCGAAGTTGTTCATGAAATCCGAGCAGGGCGCCCCCTCCTGCTTGCCGCTCGAATAGTAGAGCCCTGCCAGCATGGGGGTTTCCTGGTACGGGTTCTCCTGGAAGACGCCTTCGGCAAAGGCCGTCAAGCCGCTGTGGAGTTTGTCGAATTCATCCGGAAACAGCAGCACCCCGGGATCGAGCCTGCTGGTATGCTGGATGATCAGCAGCCGCAGGTCTTTTAATCGGTCACAGACGAAGCGGTGCGCGGTATCGAGAAAATCCTGCCAGTAGCCGGTCGTCTCCGGGCTGCCGTAGCCCATGGCCTGGTTCAGCCGGTCTTCCGGAAGCAGGTGGCTGAAGGGGTTGAATCCATGAACCCGGTCGGTCTTGGTTACCATGAGATAGACCGGGAACCGGGCGCCGCAGACCCGCATGAGCTGGTCGATGCGTTTGCGCAGGTTCAGCCCGTTCTCCCGCAGCTCATCGGCGGACTGGTTGAGCAGGCTGTCCGCACTGACGGTGAGGATCGCACCGTTTAACGGCTCTTTCTTCCGGTATTTGGCCAGCAGGGTCAGAAACCGCTCCCATTCCTGCCTGTCGGGCTCTTCATCGATGGGAATCGAATACCGGCCGGCCGTGTCGAGAATGATGGCTTCATCGAAAAACCACCAGTCAAAATTGCGGGTGCCTCCGATGCCCGCACTGACTTCGGATACCGGGGAGTTGACCTTGGCGTTTTTGATGGCCGTGGTTTTGCCGGAGCCGGCCTCACCCAGCACCAGGTACCAGGGCAGCACGTAAAGGGGGTTGCCCTGTTTTTTCAGGTTGGACTGGCGAAGCAGGTCCACGGAGGCTTTCCATTTTTCCTGCATCTCCTGAAGCTGCCGGCGTTCGTGACGGGGTGCCTGTTCTATGGCCTGGCTGTCCTGGGCGATGACCTGCTGCACAAATTTGCGCTCCCGATTGCGCATCAGGTAGCGTTTGAGAAAGACGAACGCAAAGAAAAGACCCAGAATGCCGGCGCCCAGGGCCGCGCCCACCCACCATGGCCAGTTCTTGATCAACACCAGCAGGGCGATGCCGGCGGCAAGCGCAAAAATGAGCAGCGTGTAGAGAAAGAATTTTAAAATTTTTCGAAACATGGGCTCTGATCTGTCCGTGGCGTTTAAAACAGGTTTTCGATAAGCCTGCCGAGCCTGTCGTAGTAAAAAATATAGGCGCCGATCACCACAAGCGGGGGCAGAAGCAGAAACAATGCGCTTGCAGCCGAAGAGAGCATGCCGGAAAACCCCGCCCGTCCGGGCTGGCGGGCCCGCGTCTGGTAAGCCTCCGGAAACAGCGCCTCCGGCAGGTTGAGCTGCTGGTCTTCGGAGAAATATTTGAGCAGGTTGTCCACCTTGATCTCGGAGAGCTCCACCTGGTTGTCATCCGAATAGTACCGGCCTTTATAGCCCAAAGCCAGGCAGTAGGTGTAGACTTCCCGGATTTCCCGGTCGTTTTCCTTCAGTTTTTCAAGCCGGCTGAAAAATTCGCGGCCGGCCATGGTGGTCTGGAAGAACTTGAGCTGCAGCTGATTCTGCTGCCATCTGTGCTTCTCGGACCAGGAAGAGCACAGAATCTGCTCATCCACCCACGCACAGACCGGAAAGCAGGCCCTTTTCCAGTCCGAGCTCGAAATCCGGGACTGCTGGGCATGTTTGCCCGATCGTTCGAGCAGGGTGTCGTAATGGGCCTGGACGGATTCAAAACCCGGCTGCTCATCGCCGGTTTCGTTGATGCGATACAGGGTATAGGCAATGATTTCCATGAAGCAGTCGATCAGCCGAACAGCCGGGCGCTTGTCACTGTTTGGGGATGCTTCTGGGGTTTCGGGTTTGTTCATGTCCTTTTGCCTCTGGTCTGGCTCACCGTAACAGCCTGTTAAAGATTGGGACGGTTTGCTGAAGAAAAACGGTTTCCTATGTTTCTTTTTGAAGTACCACGATTTCAGTGTTCAGGTCTTCCGGGGGGGTTTCCCAGTAAATCTGTATGGTGTGATCGCGTTCAATGGGCTGCCACAAGGCATCGGAACGGTCGATCCGGAAATACAGGGAATCCGCCCGCCGGGGGAGCCCGGGCGGCGGGATCCGGGTCTGCTCCAGGGCAATGCCCGGCAGTGCCCTTGAAATAAGGGTTGGCATGTGATCGATGGAGCAGATTTTGACGATATTGCTGAGCGCCTTTTCCAGTTGCGGAGCAGGGCTCTGACTGCGGAGCACCAGATAGAATTCATTCCTGCGGTCAAGGGCCTCGGGCGGGATGTTGGCCCTGAAGCCGATCGTATCCCTTTCGAGCCGTATGATGTGCTCCGGTCCGATGATGATATCGTTTAACAGCTCGGTGATCAGGGTGGTGGCGTCACTGAAACAGCGGGTCAAATTGCCGTGGTCGTAAGCGGGCATCAGCCTCATGTCATTGGCGGTCTCGCCCAGGGCATTGATGCGGTCGGAAAAGGAGCTCAGCTCTCCCACGATCTGTCGCAGCAGGGCATATATCTGCCAGGGATGGACGTTTCCGGCCTCAAGCAGATGAAACAGCGCGGGCGCATAGCGGTTCAAGGAGCGCAGGGCCAGGAGATAGACCATATATTCCGTGTCAAAGCTGGTCGTCTGCATCTCTTTCGGGCTCTTGTATTCCTGGAGCTGACGGCAGCGGGAGGCCACCTGGTCGCGCACCGACTTGACCATCTTAAAAAGGCTGTCCGATGCGGAAACCGAAAGGCAGGGCGGTACGAATTCCCTGGAGAGCAGGATATCCTCGCCTTCGCGCAGCAGCTGGGCAATCGGTATGAGGTCGTAGTCGTGGAGCTCATCGATTTCGTTTTCCCAGAATATGCGCAGCAGAAAGTGGAGCTGTTTGATGCTTGCCGCGGGGCCTGCGGTATAGAGATCATTGATCTCTTCGGCCTCCTTGAAAGTGACCAGTCGTACGGCCGCGGCACTCAGATCATCCCGGCTGTCCAAAACCGATACATTGGCGCTGTGGGGGTCGAGTTTGCGCAGGCCCAGGTAAACGGTAAAAGGCTTGTCCGTCTCCACCCAGGCCTGGTCAAAGGCTCTGGGTTGGAGCAGGCTGTTTCCGGGAAACTGCACCCAGGTCCCGTCGGGGAAGATCAAATCGACTCGATTGACCTCCAGGGTCTGGTTTTTTAATGCCTCTTTGTTGACCTGGTTTTCGATCATCCCCCAGAAATAAGGCATGAGCTGCTCCTTTAACGGAAGCAGCAGCGACTGTTGGTATTGATCGAACTGTTGAAAATGGTGGGGTTGCAGAAACAGGCCCTGGTGCCAGTAAAGCGGGCATTGTGATTTCATGAAGACTCCCTGCTTGTATGCATCGCATTGGCGTCGAGATCGATATGAACATGCAGTTCACCGGGCCGGACATGGACCGTTTTTCTGATAAGCCCCTTTTCGGTCCGGTCGATCGGGATGCGGTGGACCGCGCTGCACTGCCCGGCCGCGGCATTGAAATAGCCGGCCACAAGTCCCACCCACCGGGCGTCCTTGGCCCGGTCGATGGTCAATGTTTTTTCAGTGCCGGGGGTGATGATAAAGCGCTGGAGATCCTCCAGGTTTTTCAACTGTATGGTTTTGCGCGCCTCGGTCTCATAGAGGTTGAGCAGACGTTTGACGCCGTCCGCTGTTTGCGTGTAATTCTTGAAATCGTCCGCCTCGCTTAACTGATAGACGACAAGAACCAGGGTATGGGCGGCATTGTTGTACTGGTTTACATTTTTGGCTGCCGTATAGCTGATGGTGATGGCACCGGATTCGAACTTCCATTCCGGCGAAGGGGGTTTGGCTTTCGTGGCCTGACAGGAAAAGCCGCAGGCCAGGCAGCATGCCAGGAGTCCGGCAATGAGCAGGGGACGAAGCCGGGGAAAATGCGTCAAACGCTCAAGCAACCGATAAGCATTCATTAAAAATCAGATTCTCTCAGCAAGGCGATGGTTGTCAGAAACGCAAAGTCGCAGCGGGCGCGGGCAATAATAAAAAGAGTCGGTTGATTGGAAATGCAGAAGCGCTGCATCGGGTTTCAAACCGTGTCATTACGCCGACCCCCTTTTTTCTATGCCAATTCCCTACAGAGGTTTCACAATATAGCAAGTGTATAAGGTAAAACTCTAAGTACAGTTATAAAGACGTATCGGAGGCTTTGATGAAATCTTAAGCAGAATTTTGAGTTTCGTTTTTGATTCATGGGCATGCGGCTTGAAAACTTTGCGTCTTTGCGGCTTGGCGCGAAAATTTGCTGTTACTGGCGTAAATCGGATAACCGGAAAATTCGAATTGACTTTCGATTGAGTTAGCTGTATATATCATTCTGAATTTTTAATAAATTATTGTACTGTAGGCTGCCGTTAACAGGACTCACAGTCTTTTATTTTTGTCAATGCCGGTAAAGCCGAAAAAAGTTGTAAGACCTCGCAACAGTAAAGAAATCGGCATCCTATGAAAAACATACTGATCACGGGCAGTTCAGGGTATCTCGGCATTCAATTGATGAAGCGGCTGACCGGGCGCGACGAGGTGGACCGCATTGTGGGCGTCGATATCCGGCCGCCGGCCGCCCGGGCGGAAAAATTCACCTTTTACCGGGCCGACATCCGGGATTCCGGTCTGGCGCGGGTCATGGCCGATCATCAAATCGACACGGTCGTGCACCTGGCCTTCGTGGTCCAGCCCATCCGCAGTATCCAAAAAATGCACGATATCGACTGCAATGGCACCCGGAACGTGCTTTTCGCGGCAGCCGGGGCCGGGGTCGACCATTTCGTGGCCACCAGCAGCACGCTGGCCTACGGCGCCCATCCGGACAACCCGGAAGGCCTGCATGAAGGCCATCCCCTCCGGGGCAACCGGGGCTTTCCCTATGGGTATTACAAGGCGGAAACCGACCGGCTGATGCAGGATTTTGCAGAGCGGCACAGTGCAATGAAAGTCGCCATCTTACGGCCGTCCACCGTGTTCGGGCCGGGGGTGGACAACTACATCTCCCGGATGCTGTTTCTGCCGGTGACGGTGGCGGTTGCTGGGGGCGATCCGCCGGTGCAGTTTATCCACGAAGCCGATTTTGTCGACGGCTGCCTGGCGGCCATGTCGCAAAAAGCGGCCGGGGCGTTTAACCTGGCCGGCGACGGCACGGTCACCGTGAGCGAAATCGCCCGAATACTTAAAACGCGCCTGATCCGGCTGCCCGCAAAGGTCATTTACCCGGCTTTAGAGGCCCTCTGGCGGCTGCACGCCCCGGGTATCGAGGTCAATTCCGGCTACCTGGACTACATCCGGTATCCCTTTGTGGCGAGCAATCAAAAGGCGAAAGAGCAACTCGGGTTTTATCCCCGCTACGATTCCCGCCAGACCCTTGAAGAAACCGTGAAAGGCAGGTGACATGCCCCTCCGGCCCGGACGGCAAAATCCAAAGGCTGAATTTGATCTGCGGCAAAAATGGCTGACGGTTTTGCTGCTCGCCGGCGTTTTTGCCGCCGGGATGTGGCTGTCTTTTCGGTTCGGCGGCTATGGCGGACTGGTCTATATTGCTTTGTGGATTGTATCCTATCCCGTTATCTATGCGGGCACCTGCCGCTACTGCGTCTATTACGGCAAAAAATGCCCGATTCCCCTGGAAGGAAGCTGCGTGCATTACCTGTTTGCCCGCAGCAGCCAACCCTTTGGCTTTACCCGGTTGATATGGGCCACGGTGGCCTACCTGTTGCGGGCGGTCGTGCCGATTGCCGCCATGATCCACCAGGCCGCTTTTTTCGGCGGCGCTGTCTATCTGCTGCTGCTGACTGCGTTCTGGTTCGTTCACCTTCGCATCACGGGATGTCCCCACTGCATCAATACGACCTGTCCGTTAAATTAGACATAATAAAGTCAACGACTTACTTGATGCGGATCGGATCTTTCTGCATTGTCGATTCGATCGGTTTCCACTCGTTTTTGATCCCGCGTTGATAACCTTTTTTACAGGATTTCGTTTCATTGGGATTGCGGGGTAACGGAGGTGCTTCATTATACGCCTTTCCGGAGCTGTCTTTACATGACAGCATGTATTTCTTTTTCCGCTTTTGCGTTTATCTTTACTGTCTATAAAAAGTCAGCGAGCCGGAGATTGGCCAATGCTATGTCGGGTGATGCCGGCAAGGAGGTTCCCGGCTTAATAAAAACAATGGGACGGAAATAGCGTGTAAAACGATGAAGATGAACGTGGCTTTCATTACGGCCGCAACGGCCTGCATCATGTTTGTATTCGGCGGGCTTTGCGGGGCCATGGAACATGGCCGGGACAACCGGGCGTCCAGGCCCCTTGCCCCGCCGCAAAACCTTCGGGTGATCAATGAAAAAAGCCGGGAGAAGAGCCGGCCCGTTGGCCCGGAAATCCGGCAGGAGGCCGGGGAGCAGAAGACGCAGAAGCCCAGGGGCGATTACGGCGATGACAAGGGACGTAATCGCCGGCAGAAACAGGAAGGCCCGCAGCGTGGGCAGCAACAGGACCGGATCCAAGACAAAGACCGGCAGCAACCGGAAAAACACAACGGTTCGGGCCGCAAAAACGGAAAAGGAGGGGTGACCCAATGAGTGTGAAGGACTCTTTGATCGAAAAGTTGCAAAGCCGGATCAATGCCTGGCAAAAAGAGGTCGAAGAAAAAAAGGCCGAAGCCAGTCGCGAAGAAGCTGAGGCGGAAAATCAGAAGGCCGAGGCCAAATTGAAGCGAAAAACCCTTGACCGGGTTCATGCGCTTGAAAACAATATTTCCGAAGCCAGGCAGAAAATTGACCAGTTGCGCCAAGCCGGGGAAAGTCAGATCGAGGATTTAAAAAGGCGGGTCGACAGCTGGCTGAAATAGACAGCGGCGGCCGGAAAAAACAAGGTCGGGGCCTGTGGAAACCGCGAGGGGCCCCGGCGCTGCGGCAAGGCCCGGTGCCCCGCCTATGATCGGCAAAGGGCCTTACAGGTTAAATGCGTCTTCCAGCTTGATCTCCAACTCGGCCAGAATCACCTCGGAAAGGCCGAGGTAATGGGCCTCCGGGGTGGCGCCCAGCAGCAGGGAGGGGTCGTGCACAGGGCCGAGGCCCTTTTTGTTGCATGCCGTGTTGGCCAGTTTGACCAGCATCAGCAGGGTGTCCTTGGGATGGGTTTCTTCTTCGTGATGGTCGCGGGCGGCCTGGCAATAGACTTCCGGCAGGTTCCATTTCTGCAGCAGCAGACAGCCGAGACGGGTGTGCAGGCTTTCCATCAGTTCCATGAGCAACCCCTCGGCTGGATAAAACCGGATGGTGCCCGCCGCCTTGATATTGCCTAAAACAGTGAGAACGAAGAGTTTGCCCACGTCGTGGAGCAGGCCGCCGATAAAGGCCTGCTGGAGCAGGTCCTGGAAACCGCATTTTCGGGCAATCCATTGGGCCCCCAGGGCCGAGCCGGTGGAATGGTGCCAGAGATCGGGAAAAAACCGGCCCAGGGTTTGATCCTTTGTTTTGAACTGCCGGCCGTGGGATGCCAGGGTCACTATGTTGGCGATCTCCTGCGTGCCCAGCCGGATCAGGGCTCCCCGGACCGTGGATACCTTGGAAAGGCCCAAAAAAAACGCAGAGTTCGCCGTTTTCAACACCTGGCTGGTCAGGGCCTGATCTGAGATGATCCGTTTGACGATTACTTCATGGTCCGGTTCCGGCTTGGCCGCTTCTTCGTGGATGAGCAGGGTGTTTTTGTCAAAAAGCGGCAGTACCGTCTTTTCACTGCTTAAGTGTTCCTCGGCGATTTCCAGAAAGGATTGCTGCTGCATACGGCTTATAATCCCATGAGCTGACGCAATTGAGACACCGGCCGGGGCTTTTGCAGCCGCGGCAGGCACCGCAGCACTTCGCTGACGGAGGTGATGCCGGCGGCGGCCTTGACAATGCCGTCTTCGAGAAGGGTGAGAAGCCCCGTGGATTCAATGCTGATGTTTCGGATCTGGTAGCTGGTTTTTCTTTCCAGGATGGCGTCGCGCACGGCTTCGTTTAACACCAGCATCTCGAACACGGCGATGCGCCCCTTGTAGCCGGTATAGCGACAGCTTCGGCAGCCCATCCCTTTTTGAAAATCGCCGGAAAGCACGTCTTTGGGCGTGTAGCCGAGGGAGCGAAGCTCGGCCGAAGTCGGCTGGTAAGGGGTGTTGCAGTGGGGGCATATTTTGCGCAGAAGGCGCTGGGCCAGTACGCAGACCACGGTCGAGGAAATCAGAAAGGCATCGACTTCCATGTTCAACAGCCGTACCAGCCCGCCGATGCTGTCTTCGGTGTGAAACGTGGAAAGCACTTTATGCCCGGTCAGTGCCGTCTGCACGGCGACCTGGGCGGAAAAGGTGTCTCTGATTTCGCCGATGACCACCACGTCCGGATCCTGGCGGACGATGTGGCGCAGCGTTTCCTCGTAGGTCAGGTTGATTTTGGGTTCAATGGAGCACTGGGCAATACCGTCGATGATGTATTCCACCGGTTCTTCCGCCGTGATGATGCTGGTTTCCGGGGTGTTTAAGTAGCTTAAGCAGCCGTAGACCGTGGTGGTTTTGCCCGACCCGGTGGGGCCGGTAATTAAAATGACACCGCTGGGGCAATCCAGTGCCTCTTCGCGAAACCGCTTCAGCATCCGCTGGGGCATGCCGATTTCTTCTATGTTGAAAAGCTGGGTCTGTTGCCGCAAAAGGCGCAAAACGATTTTTTCCCCATGAATCGTTACATAGAAGGACACCCGGATGTCGACATCTTCCGCGTTATGATGGTAATCGATACGGCCGCCTTGATGCCTTCGTTTTTCCGCGATATCAGCCTTGCAGAGGATCTTGATGCGGCTTGTAATCGACGGGATCCAGTCATGGGGGAAGTCTTTATAATGCTGCAATACGCCGTCCTGCCGGAATCGGATTCGCAGCCGGTCTCTGGCCGGTTCCATATGAACATCACTGACACCGATTTCCAGTGCGTCATGGAGAATACGGTCAACAATTTCCACCGCGGACGGGCTTTCCTGGCCCGGGGCCAGCCCCAGTTCCTGGCCGGCCTGGAGCTTTTCAATGACTTCCAGTATGGCGTCCTTGCCGGCAATCCCGGCGATAATGCCGCTTTGGAATGTAGAGCCGGCAATGCGTAATGCCGTTTGGTCCGTGGGATCGGCAAAAGCGACCATGACCTTGTCGCCCTGGTATTGGATGGGCAAAAACAGGTGCTGCCGGAATTGGCCGATTTGCTGCCGGGAAAACAGGGAGGTGTCAATGTCGGTAAACTGCGGCTCGATAAGCGCCACGCCCAGCTGCATGGACAGGGTTTCTAACAACCGGTTTTCCTGGATAAAATTATGGGCGACCAGCACTTCGCCCAGTCGGCGTTTTGACTTTTCCTCTGCTTGCAGCCGCAGGGCCTGCCGGAGTTGATCCGCCTGGATTTGTCCGAGTTCCACCAGCAGATCCCCGATTCGAATGGAACCGATGTATTGCCGGATGATTTTCCGGATCTGTTTTCTGCTGATATATCCGAGTTCAACCAGGACATCGAGCAGCATTGCGGGCTCTTCGAGCCGGGATTGTACGCGCAGGGCATAGACAAGTTGCTTTTTGCGGATCAAGCCGTCTTTGACCAGCAGTTTGACAACCGGTCCCGTTTCGGCTGTTTTCCGATTTTTTGCCCTGTTGTCCGGGGAACCGGTTTCCGATGTCTGGTCTGCTGATTGGTCCATTGATTGGTTTTGGGGGTGCATCATGTATCAAAACTCCGTTGCGATCGACGTGTATCGGCGCGCTGCATAAAAAGTTCGGCATTTTACAGATGCATATTTTGTGCCAATAAGGCCGGCGGGATGAATGCGGCCTGTGGCGGGCTTGTTCGGCGCCGTCGGAACCCCGGATTTGTAAAGCCCTGTGTCAAAAATGTGACTTCGGGGATGGATCGGTTTGCCGGCGGGTCTGCAAAAAGGCAAGGGGAAATAGGGGGCGGCTTATGGGGCAAAGCGCGTGGATTTACGGATGTCAGTCAGAGATGCCGGCCTCGCAGACCCGGTTGCGGCCCTGCTGCTTGGCGCTATACATGGCATGGTCTGTTTTTTCAATCAACGCCTCGACGGATCTGTCTTTTTCGTGCAAGGCGCTGATGCCGAGGCTGACGGTGACCCGGTGGCCGGCCACCGGGGTGTCTTCGATGGTTTTCCGGAGCCGCTGCGCAAACCGCAGGCCGGCGGCGGGGTCTGTTTCGGGAAGGATCACGGCAAATTCCTCGCCGCCGTAGCGGGCGACGATATCGCTTTTACGAACTTGTGCGGCGATCGTTTTGGCAACCGCCTTGATGATTTCATCGCCCAGGAGATGTCCGTGCGTGTCGTTGAATTGTTTGAAAAAGTCAATGTCTATAAAAATCAGCGTCAAATCGGAGTTGTAGCGGCGGCATCGGTTGATTTCTTCGGCCAGGCGATCCCTGAAATGGGCGTGATGGTAAAGTCCGGTCATGCTGTCGCGGGTGGCTAAGTCATAGAGATAGGCATTTTCCAGGGCGACCGCGGCCTGGCCCGCCAGCGTTTCCAGCGCGTCTATATCCTGTTTGGTAAAGGCTTTCCCGTGGCTTTTTTCGCCCAGGGCCAAAATGCCGGTGAGCCGATTCCGGTACTGGATGGGAACGGCCATGTGGCATTCCAGGGCATTGAGCTCTTTTTCCATTGCCCGGAATTGTTCGGGCGGCATATAATCTTTTTCCGCCATCGGAAAAACCGCTGATCGGGTCTGCTCCAGGCGATCGGCCAAAAACCGGATAATCGGAAAGTCCTGTTGCCGGCGGTGTAAACCGAGGCCGTGATAGAGCCGCCATGTCCTGTTTGCATCCGGCAGGAGCAAAACCACCGGGGCTGCCCGCAAGTACTTGTTCACCGACGAGGCCAGGTAGGCCAGCAACTCCTGTAAATCCAGAATGGAAATCATCGCCCGGGCCGTTTCCGTCAAAAGGCGGTGGTAGTCTTTACCGGAGGAGACAAAAGTAAGCAGGCGCTCCAATGGTGCCGGCACGGGCAGAATCATGACAAAAAGAACCGCCAGGGCGGTAAAAGAAACCACAAGCGCCCAGCCATGGGGAATTACCGATGTAAGCAGCGTATAAAACCCCAGGTGCAGCATCGCGGCCGCCGCAATGATGGTCAAAATCGCCAAAATCCGGAGGAAAGCGGTTTTGATGTCGAACAAGCGGTATTTGGTAATGGCGTAGAAGGTAAAAAGGACCCAGGGAATGCTGCCGAAGGAGGCAAGTGCGGGGTCAAACGCGGAAATGCCCATCAATTGGAAGCCAGCGGCGATGAAAAAACCGGTTAGCCCGAAAAGCAGCAGTCCGGTAAGGAAAAAGGAAAGCCGGAGCCGCTTGAAACCGCTGGAGTGAAGAAGGGTCAGGGTGCATTTTATCAGGGCCAGGCCGATGATGGCGCCTCCTGCAATGCGAGCCGGTATTTCCATGGGCGAGGTTTCCGCCACGCAGGGGATCAGCGATGTGGCGTGGGCTCCGAAAAAATCGGTCGTCAGTACGACTATATAGCTGATAATCCAGGGCGGCCACAGGATCCATCCGGCCCACTTCGCGGCCCTGCTTTCCGGGTCGTCAATATAGAAAACCAGTTGCAGGGAAGCCACGGCCACAAACCAGCCCGACCAGGTGGAGCGGTAGGCCAGTTGATAAATAAGGCCGCTGATTTCCCAGGATGCCAGCGCATAGGCCAGGCCGGTGGACAGGCAGAAAAGCGCCGACGAAAAGGCCATCGTGGCCGCGGAGACATGAAGATTTGTCCTTTTGGCCGGCCGGCGCAGCAAAAGGCTGCCCAGCCAGGCTTCCAGAACGCCGAAACAAAGCAGGGGATAGCCGATAATCGAGTAGAGCAGTTGCAGGTTGTTTTCCATAGGGATCAGGCAACCGTTTTTGCACCGGTAAATTGATACCTGGTTCAGGCGGGTCTTGGTTATACGGATTTATATCATGGGGACAAGGGAGATGGAAAGCAGAATTTAAGTGCCGGAAAAAATACACCTTGTCTTTCGGCAGGCTTTTTCCCTTGTGTTGCCTGGACGATCATGCCAATTTTATTATTGGTTTGATCGGAATCTGGCATTATAAGTCATAGGGTCCAGTAATGATCGTGCATGTGGATATGGATGCGTTTTTTGCATCGGTGGAACAGCTCGACAATCCGCAACTGCGCGGGCAGGCCGTGATTGTCGGCGGGATATCGGACCGGGGCGTGGTGGCGGCGGCTTCCTACGAGGCGCGCCAATTCGGGGTGCGTTCGGCCATGCCGATGTATAAGGCCCGCCGGTTGTGCCCGGCCGGCGTCTTTGTATCCCCGCGGCGCAGCCGGTACAAGGCCGTATCCGATATCGTCATGGAGGTCCTCCGCAGTTTTTCTCCCCTGGTCGAACCGGTATCCATTGACGAGGCCTTTGTCGATATCACCGGCTGTGATTTGCTTTTCGGTCCGCCGGGGCAAATCGGGGCCCAGATCAAGCAAAAGATCAACGCCGCGGTTTGCCTGAATTGCTCGGTGGGCATTGCGCCGGTGAAGTTTCTGGCCAAGATCGCCTCGGATTACGACAAGCCCGACGGCCTCCACGTGATCGACCCGGAAGCGGTGCCGGAATTTATCGACGCCCTGCCCGTGGGCAAGGTGCCGGGCGTGGGCAGGGTGACCGGGCAGGCCCTGGAAAAAATGGGCATCCGGTATCTCGGCGACGTCAAGCGCTATACCGAAAAGCAATGGGGCGCCCGCATGGGCAAATTCGGCCACCGCATCCATGAATTGGCCCGGGGCATCGACCGCTCAAAGGTCAATATCGATCATGCCGTCAAATCGATTTCCAGCGAGGAAACCCTTGCAGAAAACACCACGGACATGGCCGCGTTAAAGGCGCTGCTGCTCAAGCACGCCGAGGATGTCGGCCGGCAGATGCGCCAAAAACAGGTCAAAGCAAAAACGGTGGTCATCAAGATCAAGCACGCCGATTTCCGGCAGATCACCCGCCAGGCGACCCTGCCGCAGCCCACCCAGTCCGCTGAGCGGCTTTATTACAGCGCGTGCAAACTGCTTGAAGCGTATCGCCCGGATCAACCCGTTCGGCTGGCCGGAATGGGGGCGACGGATTTGATTGCCGGCGAAAGGCCGCTTCAGCAGGAATTGTTTTCAGAGAAGGCCCCGGCGGTGGACAGCAAGTGGGAAAAGCTCGGCAGCACGGTGGATGCCATTGACGAAAAATTCGGTAAAAATGCCGTCCGGAAAGCCAGGCTGACCCATTTGAATAAGAAGTAACCGTGATATTCTCGTAAAAAGTCGCTCTTGGGACGGCAAAGTAAAAAGTTCAAGATCAAGGCGCGCGAATCTCGAGGAATGAGGCGTACTTACTCGTACGTTGAATGACGAGAGACGAAGCGCAACGCAGATATTGGACTTTTTACGAAGCCGTCAACCGTGCACGCCCGGTTTTTGCCGGGGCCCTGGCAATTGCCTCATGCAACCGTAAAGCGCAGTATCGCGCCGACGCCGTAACTTTCGAAATCCGTGTGATCGGTAAAAATGTGTTCGATTTCCGCGCCTTGGG